>JAPWUP010000132.1 GCA_028275505.1 Bryobacteraceae bacterium | reverse complement strand
CAGCAAAATACCGCTGTTCGTCGCGATCGATATCACGATCGGCGAAACCAGCATGTACGCCGATTACATCTTCCCCGACCTCACATACCTGGAGCGCTGGGAGTTCCATCGCACGCATCCCTCGATCCCCCACCGGGTATCTCCCGTGCGCCAGCCTGCCGTCGCCAGCCCGAATCCTACGGTCCGGGTTTACGGCGAAGAAATGCCGGTTTCGCTGGAGGCACTGCTGCTGGCGATCGCGGAGCAGTTGGGGATGCCTGGTTTCGGCCCCGGCGGGCTCGGTGCCGCAGGCGACCTGACGCGTCCGGAGGATTTCTACCTGAAAATGGTCGCCAACATCGCTTACGGAGATTCGGCGGCTGACGTCTGTCCGGACGCCGATGACGAGGAAGTGCGCATCTTCCTCGAGGCGCGCTCCCATCTGCCGAAAAGCATGTTCGATCCGGACCGCTGGAAGCAGGCGGTGGGCGACGCCTGGTGGCGCAAGGTGATCTACGTGCTCAACCGCGGCGGGCGCTGGTGGCCTTACGAGTACGCGTGGCAGGGCGACCAGGTGCGAAGCAAGTATGGCAAGCTCATAAACGTCTATCTGGAAAAAGCGGCCACCACCCGGAACTCGATGACCGGCGAATGGCTCAAAGGTTATCCGGCTTACGTCCCCGTGGCCGATTCCCTGGGCCGCCCGATCGAGCACGCCGGCGCCACGCTGCACTTGATCACGAGCCGTACGATACTGCAGACCAAGAGCCGCACGATATCCAATTACTGGCTCACTGCCATTCAGCCAGAGAACGTGATCGAAATTCATCCCAGCGACGCTGCGCGGCTGGGGCTGCGCGATAACCAGCGGGCTTGGATCCTCTCCGCAACGAACCCGGAGGCCAGTTGGGACCTGGGCAATGGCATCCGTTTGCCAATTGTCGGGCGCGTCATGACTCGCGAGGGGATCCGCCCGGGCGTGGTCAATTTCGTTCTGGGCTACGGCCACTTTGCTTATGGGGCGCTGGACGTCGTCATAGACGGCCAGCTCATCCCGCGCGATCCGCGCCGCGCTGCCGGTGTTCATGCCAATGCCGTGATGCGTCTGGACGACTACCTGCGCAACACGGGCTTGAGCGACGTGGTCGGTGGAAGCGCGGTCTTCTATGACACCAAAGTCGTGCTGGTTCCGGCGTGATTGGGTCGCGCCTGCTTGGGCGAGGGCTTGACTTTCCCCTTTTCTTCGCCCACAATGGAGGCAGGAGAGACGACGTGGCCCTCACCCGCAGGCAAAAGCAGGTCCTGGAGTTCATAGCCAGCTACCAGCGCGATTTCGGTTACAGCCCCAGCTACGAGGAGATCGCCGAGGCCCTGGGCCTGGCTTCGCTGGCTACGGTCCACAAGCACATCGCCACCCTCGAGCGAAAGCACTATCTGCGCCGCGGGTTCAACCAGAGCCGCTCCCTCGAGCTGACGCCAAAGTACTTCCAGGAACAGCGGAGGTTACGGCGCGAGGCGCCGGTCGCGGAGATTCCCCTGCTGGGTCGCATCGCTGCCGGGCAGCCCATTGAGAGCGTGCCGGGACAGGAGCGGCTGGAGCTGGGCGGGATTCTGGGCCGGGACGATATCTACGCGCTCGAAGTTCGCGGCGATTCCATGATCGAAGACCACATCTGCGACGGAGACGTGGTTCTCGTGGAACGCACCAGCCAGGTTCGCGACGGGGACATCGTCGTCGCTCTGGTTCGGGGCGCAGAGACCACGCTCAAGCGGTTTTACCGGGAGTCGGACGCCGTGGCGCGCTTGCAGCCCGCCAATGCACAGATGCCTCCGCTGTATGTGCCGCTTGCCGAGCTGGAGATCCAGGGGCGAGTGCTCGCCGTGCTCCGTAAATACAAATGAATTTTCGGCGCCAGTAGAGAGAAATTACGAAGATTTTTCCGTCAAGCCGTAACGGCGGCGGAGTTCGGCCTCGGCGCGGAACCAGTCATCCTCGGGCGAGCCGCCCTGGCCGCCACGTTCCAGCCAGTAAAAATAAGCCAGTCGCTGGATCTCTTCGTGCGGGATGGTGATGTTGTCGGCGCTCGCCGGCGCGGCGGCTGCCGTCTGAGTCAGCGAAGCGGCCCCGTTGGCCTGCTTGCGGGATCGAGTTCGACGTGCAGGCGTCCCCTCCGCGCCTGCTCCGTTTTTCGGTGCAGATTTTCTCGGCATTGTTCGGAGCTCCCCGTTCAGGAATAGATCGGTACCATTCTAGCAGAACAGCGAGGGCTGACTCTTTTTGCGCTGGGCGCCGTGCTCGGGGTCACTCCGCCAAACGGAGAATTTCCGAAGCGACCCGCAGAAATGCCTGATCCAGCTCGGCGGGCGTGGGGGCCTTTGCGTAAAGGCCCGCTGGCCGGGTCGGATCGAAAATCGGGCTGTTGCGGTCGTTCGCGACCCTCAGCAGCAGCTCATCGTCAATCGGCTCGCTCGAAGTGCCGCCCAGCCCGATAGTGAAAATGACCGGTGACAGCGTCGTGTCGTTGCGAATGCGGGTTGCGACGTTGTCTGCGACGTTATAGGCGGCATAGCGTACAGCGCGCCAGGAATCCGGTCGGATCTTGCCTGCGTAGGGATGTCCGGGCGGAAACAGCTCCCCCGGCTGCGTGAACGGCTTGTATCCCCAAGTGGAATTGCCGTGCCTGTCGGTGTCCGGTACGTAGGCGATATCGCGGAGCATTCTCATGCGATAGCTCCAACCCGAACCCGCTGCAAAGGCACACCCGCTGTAATTCGAAGTGGTCAAGGTGTCCTCTGGCATAGTGGTCGAGGTGGAATCGTCCCGCATGACCCCGCCGGTGTAACGCGGGTAGTCGCCCGAGAAGAGAACGTTCAGGTAGCCAACCTTGTTTCCGCTGTCGGTGCAGCTCGAGCGTGGCATGTTGTAAAGGGTGGTCGTGGACGTATAGGGCGACTGACCATCTCCATACCGCTGGTCAGCCAGTGTTTTGACCGGAAAGCTACCGCTGAATGCGGTAGGACGACCGTCCGTGAAGAAGACGATAACGTTCAAGGCGCCGGGTTCGTTGATGTTACGGAGCTGCTCGTAGGCCTGCCAGAGCGCCTCGGCATAGTTCGTGTTCCCGCTCATGACCAGCGAGTTGATCTTGTCGATGATGCTCGGGCGGGAACTCTTGAAAGTCATCGAGGGCGGAAAGTCTATCCGATAGTTCCCGCTGAAGCTGATCAACCCGACTCGATCGCGACCTTCGGCAAACTTGCTGACGAATGTGATCGCCGAGTTCTTGACAATCGCTGTGGCGCCGGCCTGGTCGATCGAGCCTGATCGGTCGAGCACCAGGATCAAATTGACGTCCCGCCGCGAGGCGGTGGCGCGCACGCTCATCCTGGCGCTGTCCTGACCCAGTAAGCGCAGGAAATACAGCGGCGCCGTCACGGAAGCTACGCCCGAAACCGTCCGCGTCCGGTAGCCCGTTTCTTGGACCGTGGCCTCGAAAGTCAGGTTCGAAGTTCCATAGAGCCCCTCCGGGAAGTTCGCGCGGAAGTACTGCGTCGCTGTACTGCGAGCGCTCTCCACTTGGGAGGCCAAATCCATGCCGCGGCTCAACGAGCGGGCACCGGCGAGGACCGCCGCATCCAGCGCTGCCGAAAGCTTGGTGCGAATCAAATAAAGCAGGCCTACGTCAAAGGCCAGACCTGCCATCGGAATCACCACCATCAGCACCAGCGTCAGCATGATCAGGATTACGCCGCGCTGGCGCCTGTTCCGTCGTGCCGTCGCCATCGTCGCCACCCCCTTCAGAAAATGGAACGCGAATAAACGCCGCCGCCAAAGCTCATGCCGGCAAGCGACAATTCAGGCGCCCAGAAATAGGACTCGACCATGTAGGCCAACTGCCCGGGCGCCATGTCGGGGATCAGAGAGAGAAAGCCGACTGCCCGGGTGCTCACATCGGTCAGGTAAGCCCCCTGCGAAATCCAGCCTTCGCTGCCGATCAGGGACGGGTTGGGCGTACCGAAGTTGCTCTGACGCAACGACGCGTTGCCAATCACGATCCGGCGGATGATTACGGGCCAGTTGCGGTTCGTGCACCGCGTGTCCCCGACCGGGAATCCTCCGGCCGCGCACTGCTGGTCGCCCACGTACATCACCTGGGAAAGAATGACCACCCCGTTGCCGCCAGTGCGCGTCATGCCCAGTCCCGCGGCCAGCCGCACTACCACGTCCTGGTTGCCGGTGTAAGCGAAGTTCAATCCGCGAGCGAACATCTGTGCGGTGTCGCGCGTCACCTGCACAACTGAGATCCCGCGCACCACCGTGAGGCCCATCATGAAAACGCCCAGCGTGAGCGAGATCAGGATGGGCAGCGTCAGCGCGAACTCGATCACCGCGCTGCCTGCTCGAAGCCGTTGCCTGATTTTCCTCATGAGTCCTCCTCCTCGCAATCCATAGAGCTAGCGCGGCGGCGGCACGCCCCCGGGCGACGGCTCCATGATCCCGGTCGAGCGCGCCGAAATCATGACCGGATCGGGGCTTTTAAACAGCGGCACCATGGGCCGCCAGGAAAAGCCCTCAATCGAAATTTCGACAATATTGCCGCCCGCGTTGCTGCTGGTCTCGGTCAGGGTGCCGGGCACGAAATAGCGGATCTTGATCTTTTCGGCGCCCTGCTCGCCGCCCAGGAAACCGATGGCGTATTGCTGGACGACGCGTTTGATGGAGGCGTCGTGCCCCAAGCCCTCGAAGGTCCGCCCGGTCATGGCGAAGCGCACTCCTTCGCGCACGGCGTGCTGGAAGGTGGCCTTCAAAAAGATCACAAGACAGAGGTCAATCAGCAGGAACAAGATGGCCAGAAAGGGCAACAGGCAAAGGGCGACCTCGACGACTTGCGACCCACGCTGCCGCGCCCGGCGCCTCGGGGAAATTTCCGGTGCACAGGCGCCCGCGGTTAGCATAACGGATAGGCTGGTGGTACTGGTACCGCCGTTCCCCTTTTCTCGCAACACTTCTTCCTCTACAATCAAGAGGGTAGTCGCGCCGGGTTTCTTTACACGGGCGTTGGATTTTTTCAGAAAAACCCGACGTGGCGCCCGATAAGCCAGCGGGGCGGCAAGCGCCTCCCCGAAGAGCGAGGCCAGATGGCGAAGCTGTCCGAAACAAAACGGCAACCCCCGGCGACCGCAATCTCCGCTCTCGACAGCCCGCCGCACATCTCGCCGCCTGCCGGCGCCGCTTCAGCTCACGCCCGGCAATGTGAGCAGGAGCTCATCTACTGGTACCGCGCGGAGGCGGACCGCTTGTACCGGTATGCTTCCCTGTTGCTCGGCGACGCGGAAACCGCTGAAGACGTCATCCAAGAGACCTTCCTGCAATTGTTTGCGGCTTTACGTTCGGGCGCCGGGATCCGGGATTGCAGGGCGTGGTTGTATCGCGTGGCGCGCAACGCCTGCATGGCCCGCCGCCGGAACCGCTGGCGCGACGAGTCGGAGTTGCCGCCGGAGGCCGCCCAGCCCGCCGTCAGCCCCGAACAGGAATATGAGCGCCGCCAGCTCGCGCGCCAGCTCGTTCGCGCCCTCAGCCGACGCGAACTCGAATGCGTTCGCTTGCGCGCTGAAGGTTTGAGCTATGCTGAGATTGCGGATGTGTTGCACGTGCGCTGCGGGACCGTGGGTGCCCTGCTGAGCCGGGCTCTGGCCAAGTGCCGCGCGATCCTGACGGCGCGCTGAAACGGGCGCATCCTCCGCCAATCGCATGCGCAAATTCTTCAGCAGATTCTTCGCCCCCCTTCGCCGGAGAGCGCATCCGGATGTGGAAGAGCTGGCTGCGCTAGCCACGGGTGTCGCAGAAGCCCCTGTTCTAGCGCGACTGCATCTGGACCAGTGCCCGCGCTGTCGCGATCAGGTCCAGCTCATGCGTGAGCAGTGGCGCCGGCTTGTCCAAGCCAGCGCACAGGCGGACTCTTTCCGCGGGCGCGAGGCCGTACTCGAAGAGATCCTCGCCTTGGTTCAGGCGTGGGATTCGGAAGCTGCCCCCGCAGCGGGCGGGCGCGATGCCCGGCGACCGATTCTGCACCGCGCGGTGGCGCGCCGCCTCGCCGCCGAACTTGAAGTCCAGTTGGGCAGACTCGCCACCGACCTCACCCAGCCTGCACGCTCCGCCGAGGCGCCTGTGCACGCGATGCTGGCCCGAAGCGGCCACGTCTTGAGCACCTTTCTCGGTTACCGGGCCGCGGTCCGGCTCTCGCAAGCCGCGCTCCGATTGACGGGCTCTCTGTCCAAACGCTGATCGCGCGGCAGTGATCTGGCGGGCACAACCTGCAACCGTACGGTGGATCGCGACACTCACCGCTGTGCATCTGGCGGCCGGCGCGGTAGCGGTCGTGGTCTGGGTGGCTACGGGCAGCCTGTTCTGGATCCTCAGCTACCTGCGGTATGCCGGCGCCGCGTTCGTGGTGGGCCTCGCGCTGGCGGAAGCCCTGCTGAGCGTTCGGGCGTTTCTGGGGTTCTCACGCGGCGACGCCTTGCGCCCCGCCTGGTTGCTGATCAGCGTCGCCGCCTCGGCACGGCTGGCCGGATTTGTTCTGGCCGAGATCTTTTCACCAGGCCCCGGCCTCACCGGCCCCCGCTTCATCGCTCAGCCTGCGCCCTGGCTGCCGCTTTCCACCACGCATCGGGCGGGCCTGGCCCTTGCCGGTCCGGTTGCCTTGCTGCTGCTCAGTCCGGCGCTCGCTCTGGTGGGCAGAGCTTATGATCGACACGGCTTGTCGGGCGAGCTGAGAGTGATGGACTGGCTGGCGCTGGGGGTTGCATCTTTCCTGATGGTGAACGACACCTGGGACGGAATCCGTTGGACGCTGGCGCGCGAGGCGCCGCTCGACCTTTACCGCGCTCTCGGATTCGTAGTGGATCCCTTGCTGCTGGTCCTACTGTTCCAGGCTCTGACGCTGCGACGGGCGGCCCAGACCATGGCGGGCGGCCTGATCGGACGCTGCTGGTCCGCGTACAGCGCTGCGGTCTTCCTGACCGTGCTCGGGTGCCTGGGGCAGTGGGCAGTCAATTACGGCTACTTGCCGCGGCCCGTGGCGGTCCCCACCTGGTTCGTCTGGTTCCTGGTCTCCGCTGCTTTCGCGATGGGTCCCGCCTATCAATTGGAGGCGCTGGATCGGGTGCGGCGCGGCCTGCTGCCTTCGGGCTGGAGCTAGCCGCAGGCGACGGGCGCCTCAGCCGACTTCCACCGGCACGGCGCTCTTCTGGTAGTTGCACTTGGGACACTCGATGCGCACCCCGCTGCGCGTGCGCCGCTCGATCAGATAGGGGTTAGTGCACTGGGGGCAGGCCTCGGCCACGGGCTTGTGCCAGAGCACGAATTTGCAGTCGGGGTATCGCTCGCAGCCGTAGAACGTCCGTCCCCGCCGGCTGCGCCGCTCGACGATCTCGCCCTGACCGCATTCGGGGCACTTGACGCCCGTGCTCACGCGTTTGACGTACTTGCACTGCGGATAGTTGACGCAACAGGTGAACTCGCCGTAGCGCCCGTCGCGTACCACGAGCTGGCTGCCGCACTCGGGGCAGGTCTCATCGAGAGGTCGGTCTGGCTTGCGCTCTTCGCGGGTCAGGCGGCGCGTCGTCTTGCAATCGGGATAACCGCTACACGCGTAGAACTGGCCGTAGCGCCCTCGCTTCAGCACCATGGGCCGCCCGCAGTTCTCGCAGTATTCCTGAGTGTCCTCCTCGGGGGCTTCGGCATCGCTGAAGTCAGCCGGCTCCGTTTTCAGGTCGCGCGTGTTGGTGCACTCGGGATAGCCCGAGCAGGCCAGGAACCGCCCGTGGCGGCCGAAGCGGATGACCATGGGCTTGCCGCACTTCTCGCAAACCTCGTCCGTGGGCAGCTCCAGCCGCTTCAGGTCGGTCATCTCGCGCTCGGCGCGTTCCAGATCCTGCTGGAATTTCTCGTAAAATTCGCGCATGGCCTCGCGCCAGTCGCGCTTGCCTTCCTCGATTTCGTCCAGCTCCTCTTCCATGCGCGCGGTATAGCCCACTTCGAAAATGTCCCCGAAGTTTTGCACCAGCAGGTCGGCAACCTCCATACCGAGCGCGGTAGGCACCAGCCGTCCGCCCTGCTTGGTGACGTAACCTCGCTCCTGGATCGTGGAGATGATGGTGGCGTAGGTGGAAGGCCGCCCGACGCCGTCCGCCTCCAGTTGCTTGACCAGGGTTGCCTCCGTGTAGCGGGGAGGCGGTTCGGTGAAGTGCTGCTCGGGCGTGAGGCGGCGCAGCTTGAGCTTTTCGCCCTCTTTGACTTCGGGAAGCTTGTGTTTGAGTTCCTCGTCCTCTTCGTCGGCCTGATCCTTGCCTTCTTCGTAAACGGCCATGAAGCCGTCGAATTTGCGTACGGAGCCGCTGGCGCGGAACAGGTACTCGGCGCCGTCCTGTCCCTGGGCCGTGATTTCGATCGTGGTCTGATCGAACACCGCGGGCGTCATCTGACAAGCCAGGAAACGCAGCCAGATGAGCCGGTACAGCTTGAGTTCGTCTTCCTGCAGGAAGGGCGCAACAGCTTCGGGCGTGTAGCGCAGCGAGGTGGGCCGGATCGCCTCGTGGGCGTCCTGGGCATCTTTCTTGCTGCGGTAGACATTGGGGGTCTCGGGCAGGTAGTCGCGGCCGAATTTCTCGGCGATGAAAGCGCGCGCCTGCTCGACGGCTTCGGGCGAGAGCCGGGTGGAGTCGGTTCGCATGTAGGTGATCAGGCCCACCGGCCCTTCTTCGCCCAGATCCACCCCTTCGTAAAGCCGCTGGGCGATCATCATCGTGCGCTTGACGCTGAAGCGCAGCTTGCGGGCCGCCTCCTGCTGCAAGGTCGAGGTGATGAAAGGGGGCGGCGGCTGGCGTCGCTTTTCGCGACGCTGAACGGAGCGGACCGTGAAGGTCGCCCCCTCCAACTGGCTGACGATCTGGCGTGCGGCGGCCTCGTCGGGGATCTGGATGGCTTCCTCATTGCGCTTGACGAGACGCGCATCGAAGACCGGGGGCTTGCGCGCCTGCAAGTGCGCATCAATGGTCCAGTACTCCCGCTTCTGGAACTGGCGGATTTCCCGCTCGCGGTCAACGATGAGCCGCAGGGCGACGGTCTGCACGCGCCCGGCGGAAAGCCCGCGCCGCACCTTGTCCCACAGTAGCGGCGAGATCTTGTAACCGACCAGCCGGTCGAGGATGCGACGGGCCTGCTGGGCCTCGACCAGCCGCAGGTCCACTTGGCCGGGTTTTTCGAACGCCTTGCGCACGGCGTTGGCCGTGATTTCGTGGAACATGACGCGATGAATGGGGGGGCCGCCGTTGCGCTTGCTCTCCAGCTCCTGCTGCAAGTGGTAGCAGATGGCCTCGCCCTCGCGGTCCGGGTCCGCGGCCAGGTAGATGCGGTCCGCCTTCTTGGCCGCCTGTTTGATTTCCTGCAGAACCTTCTTCTTGCCCTCGATCAGAACGTAAGTCGGTTTGAAATCGTGCTCGATGTCAACCGCCAGCTCGTTCTTGGGCAGGTCCTTGATGTGGCCAAGCGAGGCTTTGACCACGAAGTCCTTGCCCAGATACTTGCTGATGGTGCGAGCCTTGGCCGGCGACTCGACAATGACCAGAGATTTCGCCATACGACAACAGCAGCGGAGTACAGACCGGCTGGAGCCGGCCCCGGTCCACAGGGATGGGTCACGAGGACCGGGACTCTCCCCACACTTTAACAAAATTTTTGCCCGGCAGTTGTCGGACGAGTCCCGCCATCTCCAGCTCGAACAGTGCGGCGATGATTTCTGACGAACTGAGCTCCTCGCACGACTCCAGCAGCTCGTCCAGATGAGTGGGTGCGTCTACATGGAGGCGCGCCAGGAGTCGACGGCAGGCCTCGCTGAGTCCATCGGCGATCGCTGGGTTCGCCTCCGACTCGGTAGTGTCCGAAGCGAACAGGCGGCCCTCGGTCTCCAAAGCGAGCCGACGACGATCCTCGAGCGGCAACTCGACAATCACGTCGTTGAAGTCCTGCACCAGCTTTGCGCCTTGCTTGATGAGCAGGTTGGGCCCCCAGCTCATCCGTGACGTAATGTTGCCAGGCACCGCGAAGACCTCCCGGCCCTGGTCGAGCGCCAGCCGCGCGGTGATTGCGCTGCCCGAGTACTGCGCCCCCTCCACCACCAGAACCCCCACGCTGAGACCGCTGATGATCCGGTTTCGGATAGGGAAGTTTTGCGGATATGCCGGCGTCCCCATGGGGAACTCGGAAAGCAACAGGCCGCGCTCGGCAATCTGCTCGGCAAGCCGCCTGTTTTCTGTTGGATAGACGATGTCCACGCCGCAGCCGAGCACGGCCACGGTCGGAGCGCCCGCCGCCAAGGCCGCCTTGTGCGCGGCGGTGTCAATGCCGCGGGCCATGCCGCTGACGATCGTCAGGCCAGCGCGGGCCAGATCCCCCGCCAGGCGCTCGGTTGCGGCAAGGCCGTAAGGCGTGGCCCGGCGCGTGCCGACGACCGCCAGCATGAGCGAGCCCAGCAATTCCAGGCGTCCACGTGCGAAAAGTACGACCGGCGGATCATAAATCTCCCGCAGGCGAGGCGGATAGCGGTCGTCCAGCAGCGTGATCGCCACCGCGCCCGCGGCTCGCATCTTTTCCTGTTGCACGACGGCGTCCTCGAAAGCACAGCCACTGATCAGGCTCTGGGCCACGCTCCCGCTCAAGCCGATGCCCTCCAGTTCGCTCCGCGAGGCGCGGAAAATGGCTTGCGGCGACCGGAAGTGCTGGACCAGCCGCACCATCCAACGCGTCCCCAATCCCGGTGTCATGCGGAGGGCCAGCCAGTACAATTCCTCTTCGGGGGTGATGCGGGTAGTCACTGAGGCCATCGCCGTTCCCTGCCTCTTAGCTTTGTGGGAAGGCCAAGGCAGGAATCTCACCGGGGGATCGAAAGAAGCAGTTGTGAGCCGGACGATCGCATGCTGGCCGCCGGTCGAGCTGGTCTGCAGACTATGCAGACCTCGGCTCAGGAGCGGCCAAGTCATCCCCCGCCCGCTGAGGTCGCGCCAGGCGAACTTCGACCTCACAGCCGCGGCGCCCACGCCGGCATGACGTAGGCATAAAAGACCGTCACCAAGCCGATCAGCGAAGCCAGCAGGATGCTGTGGCGGAGGGTGAAGCGGAAGAGGCGTCCCTCGTCGGCGCGGG
>JAPWUP010000131.1 GCA_028275505.1 Bryobacteraceae bacterium | reverse complement strand
CCGGGAGTCTCGAGGCTCGGCTGACCGAGAAGCTTGGCTAATGCTTCTCGGACTCGCTGTCGGTCGGCCGGACCGAGTCGCCCCAGCTTGCCCCGCACCAGTCGGTGATCCAGAGTAAACAGCTTGAACCGAACTTTGGAGGGCGCCGGGAGGCCTGCGCTGTGCAGGTCGGTGATCGGGCAATCGAGCGGCCAGGGTGGGTTGGCGGCGGAAGTAATCATGGCCATCACAGAGGCGCCCGCTTCCTTGTTGAAAGCAACGGGGTCGGAAAGAACGAGGGCAGGTCGGTTTTTCGTGGCCTCACGATCCGTGAACGGGAACGGCACGCGGACTACGGCGAATTGGTCAAAGGTCACGGTAAGCCTCCTCGTCGGCGGGTCCCGCCCACTCGGAGAGGGTCATTTCCAGCGCGTGGAGGTAATCCAGATCGAGAGGCTGTACGCGCCGGACGGAGGCCTTGCCTCCGGGCTGGATCTCCCAGAGCAGGAGGTCGCCCGTGCGGACTCGTAACGCTTCCCGGACTTTTTTGGGTATGGTGGTCTGGCCCTTTGCGGTGACCTTGGCGACCAGTCTGGTTGCCTTCGGGGAGCCACGTTTGGTTGCCACGCCGGCATTATAGCGCAGATCTCCTTACTTCCTTACCTGCCTGCTTCCGGGCGTCCTTGCGAGGGGCAGCCCTGAACCCGTGGCCTGCGCGCGGGTACAGGGCAAGAAAGATCAGGTGCCGCTCACGAAGCTTGCTCGCCGGCCTCTGTTGCGGCGGGCTGGGTTGCGGCAGGTGCAACAGGCAGGCGGACGGTGAAGGTGCTGCCCTTGCCGACCTCGCTTTCCACGCGGATGTCGCCGCCGTGCTTGGTGACGATGCCGTAGGCGATCGAAAGCCCCAGACCCACGCCCTTGCCGCTGGGTTTGGTGGTGAAGAACGGATCGAAGATGCGGCCCAATTTGTCAGGCGGGATGCCGCAGCCGGTGTCGGTAATGCTCACTTCCACGAAGCCGTCGGGCGTGGCGCGCGAGGTCAAAGTCAGAGTGCCCTTCTCCTCCATAGCCTGGACGGCATTGATCAGCAGGTTCATGAAAACCTGCTGAAGCTGGCTGCGATCGCCAAGCACGCGAGGCAGTTCGGGATCCAGATCCTTGACCACGTTGATGTTGAAGAACATGCTCTGGCGGGCCACCAGGCCGAGCGTCTCCTCGACCACGCGGTTCAGATCCAGAGGCTCGACGTGCGGCTCGCTCTGACGCGCGAATTCAAGCAGGCCACGAACGATGTTGCGGCAGCGTTCGGCCTGGCGGACGACCTCTTCGAGGTTTTCGCGCGCCGGATCGTCGGGCTTGAGATCCTCGAGCGTGAGGGCGGTGAGCGCGAGCACGGCGCCCAGCGGGTTGTTGATCTCGTGGGCGACGCCGGCCGAGAGCTTGCCCAGCGAGGCGAGACGTTCCGCCTGGGCGATGCGGTCGTGCAAGGCGACGAGTTCCTCGGTTCGCTGGCGGACTTTGTCTTCGAGGGTCCGGCCCCATTCTTCCAGATCGCTGCGCATCTTGCGGAGGCTGGCGAGCATGGCGTTGAAGGATTCGGCCAGCAGGGCCAGCTCGCCGCTGGAATGCACGGTGACTTCCTGGTCGAACTGGCCGGCGGCGATCTGGCGAGTGGCCTGGACGAGCTCGCCGATCGGGCGGGTGATGCTTCCGATGATGTAGTAGGTGATGCCGGCAATGAGCAGGAAGCCGATGCTGGCGATGCCGAAGAAGGACAGGATCACGCGGTCGCGGATGGAAGTGTAGGCTTTTTCGAGCAGGCCGACATAAAGCATGCCGACGACGCGGCCGGCGGAATCGCGCAGCGGCTCGTAGGCGCTGATGTACCAGTCGTTGACGACGAAGGCGCGACCGCGCCAGACGCTGCCGCCGGCTAGCACGGTCTGGTAGACCTCCTCGGAGACGCGGGTGCCGATGGCGCGCTCGCCCCCGGCGGTTTTCACCGTGGTGGCGATGCGGACATCGTCCTGAAACAGAGTGACTGCACCAACGTCCTTGCCGTCAAAGCGCTCGCCCTTGAAGACCAGCTCCCAGACGCGGTCCACCATGCGGAAATCGCGATTCAGGAGGATGCCTCCGTAAAGGGCGCCCACGATCGAGCCATCGGGGCCGCGCACGGGCGCCGCGCTCATCAGCACCAGCCCCGAGGTCAGCTCACCTTCGCCGCCGGGGCGCGCCCGGGGAGTAGGGACAAGGCGGATGCGGGCGCGAGCGGCCAGGGCAGGGTCTTCGGCGGCGAGAAAAGCGGCGGGGACAACGAGGGGGCCGGCGACGGGACGGCCGGCGAGCGCGTGGCGCACCGGTTCCACCCAGGACACATCGTCGCCGGCGGAAGCAGGCTGTGTGGCGCGCAACAGCACCCGGCCCGCAGGCGAGACCAGCGTGAGGAAGTCAAAGCCGCTCTGGCGCCGCACCGTGTCGAGGTAGCCCTGGAGGCCGCTGCGAGTCCCGGTTTCCAGGTAGCGCGCGATGGTCGTACCGGAGGCCGCCAGCGTAACCGTGCGATGGATGTCGTCGGCTTGATGCTGGTAGATGGTGCGCGCCATGGCCATGCTGTGGTCCACCATGCGGCGCGCCTGGGCCATGATAGTGGTGCTGACGATCCAGGAGCCGACGATGGAAGTGGTCAGGCCGCCGATAAAGAGAATGACGAGATAACTGGTAATCAGCCGCGCCTTGATGCTGGGGGGACGCGAGCGCAGTTTAACCTTCATCGCGACCGTGACTCTGCTTCGCGGGACGGGACAGGCCACAGAGAGGGGTCAGAGCGGTGTTCTGCGCACTCGGACGCGACGCCCGGGACGCCGGACGGGGCGGCGGGCAGGCGGACGCGGAAGGTGCTGCCCTGTCCGGGCTCGCTGGAAACCTCGATGCGGCCTCCCAGTTCGGCCACGATGCGTTTGACGATGGCCAGTCCCAATCCGGCGCCGGGTTTGCCAGCGGCGCCGGGCTGGCGGACGCGGAAGAACTCATCGAACAAAAAGGGTTGGTATTGTTTCGGTATGCCGAGGCCCGTGTCGCTCACGCTCAGCTCCAGTTCGCCGTCCACGGGCTGCACGGCCACCTCCACGCGACCGCCGGGCCGGTTGTACTTGATGGCGTTGCTGACCAGATTCTCCACCAGCACGCGCAGGCAGACGGGATCGCCCAGACACAGGCAGCCTTCGGGCGCGGGCCGCGCCTCCAGTCGAATCCCTTCGGGTTCGGCCAGCGCGCGGCACTCCTCGAGCACCGAGGCAACGATCGAGTTCAAATCCACGGGCACGCGCTGCTGCGCCAGGCACTGGCCTTCGATGGCGGACAGGGTGAGCCAGTTGCGAATGAGGGCGAGCATTTCCTCGACGCGCTTGAGGCAGCGCTCGTACCATTCGCGCCGGCGCGCCGCGCCCTCGGAGTCGTCTTCGAGCTGCCGCAGCACGTTCAGGTACTGGTGCACGGCGGCCAGCGGCGTCTGGAGCTGGTGGGAGACGAAGGTGACGAAACGGCGGCGCAACAGTTCCCGTTCCAGCTCCTGCCGCCGGGCTTCGAGCATCAGGCGGCGGCGTTCCAGGCCGCGCTGCACGATGATGCGGAGCTCGTCGGGCGAGAAAGGCTTGGGCAGGAAATCATAGGCCCCCGCCTTCATGGCCTCGACGGCGGTATCAATGGTGGCGTAACCGGTAATGACGACGATCACCGCGGAGGGATCGGCTTCAAGCACGCGGCTGATCACCTCGAGCCCGCTGATGCCGGGCATCTTGAGGTCCACGATGACCAGGTCGGGCTTGAGCCGTTCGACTCCCTCGAGGCCGCTGGCGCCGTCTTCGAAGGTTTCCACGCGATAGCCGGACTTGTCCAGGATCTTGCGGCAGGACAGGCGCATCGCGGGATCGTCGTCAATGACGACGATCGAGGGCGCAGGCACGGTCTGGGCGGGGGCGCTGCTCATCCGGGTTGGGAACGGTGGTGCGACGCGCTCTCCAAGGCCTTTTGCACGGTGGCGAGGAAAGCGGGGATGTCCAGGGGCTTGGTGACGTAGAAGTCCGGGCGGATCATGTCCACCTCACCGGCCATCGGAAACAACTGGTCGGGGGACTCCTGAATCGAGGAAACCATGACGATGGGGATGTGGCGGAAGTCGCGGTACTCCTCACGCCACTTGATGGCTTGGTTGACGCCGTAGCCTTCCGTCGAGCATTCCATCATGACGTCGAGGAGGATGAGATCGGGCCGGCATTCTGTTAGAAGGGCCAGGCCCTCCTGCCCGCTGGCGGCTTCGACGACCGTGAAACCGCGGCTTTCCAGCAAGGCGCGGACGGCGGTGCGGAAGTCATCGTCGTCGTCAATGATCAGGACGGTGGTGTTGCCGGCCATAGAGCCTCCAGACCGCCGGGGCGGCCAAACGGGAGAATCGGATCTGCGAACCCGAATAGTACTATACTGCCGGGGAGGGCTTGTCAACAAGTCCGCAATCGCCCGCTTTTGTGTTGCGGCGGGCGCGCGGGCGGTGCGAAGATGCCTGTTCGGAGGTGCGCATGAAAAGCTTGCGACTGAGTCTGGTAGCGTTGGTTTGCGGCTTGCTGGTGACGGGCGCCTGGGCGCAGCCGGCACGCAAGCGGGTGCTCTACGTCGGCCAATCCAAAGGATTCCAGCACGACACCGTCTCCTACGCCGCAGGCACCATCTGGAAGCTCGGCAAGGAGACCGGCCTGTGGGAGACTTACATCCGCACTGACTGCCAGCTCATCACGAAAAAGAAACTCACCGGCAACGCCAAAAACCTGAACTTCTTCGACGTGGTGATCTTCTACACCACCGGTGAGCTGGACATGGACGAGGAGCAGAAAGCCGACTTACTGTCGTTCATTCGCGATGACGGCAAGGGATTTCTCGGCATCCACTCGGCCACGGACACTTTCTATAAGTGGCCGGAGTACGGAGAAATGATCGGTGGTTACTTCGATCATCATCCGTGGAACGTATTCGAGGCGCCGCTCATTGTCGAAGACCCCGACTTTCCGGGCATGAAATTTCTGCCTCGCGCTTTCACGCTCAAGGACGAGATTTATCAGGTGCGGGATTTTTCGCGCCAGCGTGTGCGCGTGCTGGTGAGGCTGGACGAAACCAAGCTGGATTACAGCCGGCCCAACATCAAGCGGGCGGACAAGGATTTCGCCGTCATCTGGGCGCGCAATTATGGCAAAGGCCGCGTAATTTACAACGGGCTGGGTCACACCTACGAGGTCTGGGATAACCCGGACATCCAGAAGATGCTCGTGGAGCACATGAAATGGCTGATGGGCATGATACCGGGCGATGCCACGCCGCGGCCGCGTCCCGCGCAATAGTTGTCGCCCTGGCCCTGGCCGCCGGAATCCAGGCGGCGGAAGTTCGTCGCTTCGGCGTATTCGAGGCCTCCTTCACGGCTACGCGCGACTACGCCGACCCGCTCGAAGTGGATCTGGTGGTCGAGTTCACGGGGCCGGAAGGCGTGCGCGAAGTCGTGCCCGGGTTCTGGGATGGCGGGCGAACCTGGCGTGTACGTTTCTCACCCGAGAAGGTCGGGCTGTGGAAGTACCGGACGCGCACGGCGGACGGTGCGGATGCGGGCCTGCATCATCAGGGGGGATCGTTCCGGGTCCTGCCGGCAGGCGGACCCACCGAGCTGGCTCGCCGTGGAGCGCCGCGGCTCTCCCCCAACCGCCGATACTTCGTGCATGCGGATGGCAAACCGTGGTTCTGGCTCGGCGACACGGCCTGGAACGGGGCGCTCCTGTCCACCGATGACGAGTGGGACCGTTATCTGAGGGACCGGGCGGCGAAAGGGTTCACTCTGATCCAGCTCGTGATGACGCAGTGGCGCGCCGGCCGGAGTGACGAACGGGGCGAGGTGGCGTTCACCGGCACGGATCGCATCGAGATCCGACCCACCTTTTTCCAGCGCATGGATCGCAAGATCCGGGCGGTGAACGACCACGGGCTGGTGGCCGGTTGCGTGCTCCTGTGGGCGCTCACCTCCAAGGATCGTGAGAGTCCCGGGGAAGTCCTGCCGGAACATCAGGCAATCGTGCTGGCCCGTTACATGGTCGCCCGGTACAACGCCTTCGCCGTGATGTGGATTCTGGGCGGCGACGGCGATTATCGCGGCGAAAAGGCCGAGCGCTGGCGCACGATCGGGCGCGCCGTGTTCCCCAACGGGTTCGCGCGGCGCCCCGTGACGCTCCATCCGCGCGGCATGCAGGATCCGTGGCCGGATCTGAAAGACGAGCCGTGGCTCGATTTCCTGATGTACCAGAGCGGGCACGGCAACAACGCGAAGAAGTGGGAGTGGAACGCCACGCAGGGGTGCGCCGCGGGCTGGAAGCTGGAGCCGCCGCGCCCGGTCATTGACGGCGAGATCAATTACGAAGGGCATCTGGACTACCACACGAAACAGCCCATCAGCGACGCGCAGGTCAGGCGTGCGGCTTACTATAGCTTGCTGGCCGGGCCGCCTGCGGGCGTCACCTACGGCGCCCACGGGATCTGGCCTTGGATCCGCAAGCCCGAAGTCCCGCTCGACCATCCGCGCAGCGGGGTGGCCGAGCCGTGGCACGTGTGCTTGAATTATCCCGGCGCGCGGCAGATGCAGGTGCTCAGGCGGATCTTCGATTCGCTGGAGTGGTGGCGGCTCAGGCCGGATCGCTCCCTGCTGGCCGAGGATCCGCGGGATCCCGAGTTCCGCACGTACATCATGCCCGCGCGCTCGGAGGGCGGTGATTTCGCTCTGATCTATCTCCCGGCCAACCCCGAGGTGAAGCTCAACCTGAGCGGCTTCCGGGGCGCAGTCGAGGCCATCTGGCTGGATCCGCGCACGGGCGAGCGCCGGGCGGCAGGACGGCTCAAGCCGCTGCCGGCAGTTACGCTGAAGACCCCTGCGGAAGGCGACTGGCTCCTCTGGCTCCGAGCGCGTTGAGCTTTCACAAAGAGCCGTGCGCGGGGTCAGGCCTGGAGGCCTGATTGCCCGCAGGGCGGTTCGGCGCCCGCCAATGGAGTACAATTCTCACTGGCGCGAGCGGGCCCATGGTGTTGTTGGAGCGAGTCCGGTTAAAGAATTACAAGAGCATCGCTTCCTGCGATGTCGAGCTCGGTTCGCTGACGTTCCTTGTGGGGCCCAACGGGTCAGGCAAGAGCAATTTTCTGGACGCACTGCGGTTTGTCCGAGACGCATTACGGACCTCTTTGGAGCACGCGTTGCGCGACCGCGGTGGTGTGAACGAAGTCCGACGACGTAGCAGCGGGCATCCAACGCACTTCGGAATCCGCCTGGATTTCTTCCTCAGCGAGGGACGCAGGGGGCATTACGCGTTCGAAATCGCCGCGCAGGCGCACGGCGGCTACGAGGTCCGGCAAGAGGAATGTTCGGTTGTTGGGCCGCACCCTGCGACATTCCGGGTCCGCAACGGACAACTACTAGTTGCCCAACCTCGCGGTCCGTCAGCGGCCAAAGATCGGCTCTACTTGGTCAGCGCCTCAGGGCTGCCGGAGTTTCGGGAGGTTCATGACGCATTGTCCCGGATGGGATTTTACAATCTCAATCCGGATCGGATACGCGACTTGCAAGACCCGCACGTGGGCGATTTGCTGGAAAGAGATGGCAGCAATCTCACCAGCGTGCTATCGCAGTTAGAATCGCGTGCACCCGAGCGGAAAGAACGCATCGAACAGTACCTCTCGAGAATCGTTCCCGGATTGGAAGGCGTGGCGGTGATCAAGCTGGGGCCGAAGGAGACGCTCGAATTCCGCCAGGCGATACACGGCGCCAGGTACCCTTGGCGTTTTCTGGCCGCCAACATGTCGGATGGAACCTTGCGCGCACTGGGAATCCTGGTCTGCCTCTTTCAATCCGGAAACTCCGGCGCGCCCAGGGTCCCACTGGTAGGAATCGAGGAACCTGAAGTGGCGCTTCATCCCGCAGCCGCCGGTGTACTGCTGGACGCCCTGCGGGAGGCCAGCGCTTCGACCCAGGTGCTGGTTTCCAGCCACAGCCCTGATTTGCTCGACAGCCCGGAAATACCGACGGAGGCGATCCTCGCGGTTGAAGCGGAACAGGGTATCACACGCATTGGACCAATAGACGAGTCTGGGCGTTCGGCCTTGCGAAAGCGCCTCTACACGCCCGGAGAGCTCCTCCGGCTCAACCAGCTACAACCGGACCCCGCTACCCCGCCTCCTCCCCCGAGCCAGTTGAGGTTGTTCGATTAGTACGGGGGACACGGTGCCTTTCCGCATCGTTTGCGTGGTGGAGGGTCACGGGGAGGTTTTCTCGGTGCCCATTTTGCTCCGTCGCATTGCTCAGGTAGTCCGCCCGAGAGTGCGACTAGATATCCCGAGCCCGCTGCGCCAGCCGAAGCAACGGCTTCTCAAGCAAGGCGAACTGGAGCGTGCCATCGAGCTCGCTGCCAGCAAGGCGGCCCCCAAGGGAGCGGTTCTCGTACTTCTCGACGCGGATGACGAGTGTCCCAAAGAGCTGGCGCCGCAGTTGCTCAAGAGGGTGCGAGCCGCAGCGCCTCATGTGCCATCCGCGGTCGTGATCGCCAATCGGGAATACGAGGCCTGGTTCATTGCCGCTGCCGAATCGTTGAGAGGCCGTGAGGATTTCCCGCCCGGGCTTGCCGCTCCCGACGATCCAGAAGCAATCCGCGGCGCCAAGGAGTGGCTGCGCGACCGGCGCACTCCCGCTCGATACGCTCCCACCATTGACCAGCCGGCGCTATCCAAGATTTTTGACATCCAGCTCGCCCGGAAGAGGTCGCCTTCCTTTGACAAGTTCTACCGAGAAGTCAAGCGTTGCTTACTCGGGGCATCCGAGGCCGACCCTTGACGCTGAGTGACCGGGCGGTCCCCCGGGCGTCGCGTTTGCGATAATTACGGGCTGCGATGCGCCGTGACCTCGTAAGAAGCGTGGCCCCGCCTGCCGCTCTCTTCCTTCTGAACTTCCTCATTTGCCGCGAGCTGTTCGGGATCCAGTATCTGAAGCATCTGGGCTCGATCGAAGCAGCCTATGTGGGATTGAGCCGCTATATCCTCGAGAACTGGCGTGACCTGAACTGGTTTCCGCTGTGGTACGCCGGGATCCCGTACCAGAACACTTACCCGCCGTTGCTCCACTTGCTGGTGGCTGCTTTTGCCGCTCTCACGGGCGGTTCGCCTGCGCTGGCGCATCACGTCGTAATCGCGGCGTTTTATTGCGCAGGCAGCGTGACGCTGTACTGGCTGGCGCGGCGGCTGGGGGCGGATCGCAGGGCTGCGTTTGTGGCCGGGCTTTTTTACTCGCTCGCTTCGCCCTCAGCCTGGCTGATCCCGGCGGTAGCGGCGGACATGGGATCGCCGTGGGCAGCGCGACGTTTGCACGCGCTGGTCTACTACGGCGAAGGTCCGCACGTCTCCTCCATGACGCTGCTGGCGGCGGCCGTGGCGCTTTTCGGCCTCGCGCTCGAGAGGAGGCGTGCGGTCTGGTACGTCGCGGCGGCCTGCGGGCTGGCCAGCGTCGTTTTGACCAACTGGCTGGGGGGAGCCGCGCTGGCGGCGGCGGTGCTGAGCTGGCTGCTGGCAGCGGGTGAGGACCGGAAAGGTTGGCTGCGCGCAGCGGCGCTCGGGCTGTATGCCTACGCGCTGGCATCGCCCTGGATTCCGCCCTCGACCCTGGCTACCGTCTTCCGCAATGCGCAGTGGGTCCACGGCAGGTACGCCATGGGCACCGCTCAGGCGTTCTCCTGGGCCGTGGTGCTCATCGCGCTGCTCATCGTGCACACGTTACTGCGGCGAGCCGGGGCGTCACGCCTTGTGCACTTTGCCAGCCTGTTCACCTTGCTGACCGGCACAATGACGCTGGCGGCGCACTGGGCGGGGTGGAACCTGTTGCCGCAGCCTGAGCGATATCACCTCGAAATGGAAGCGGGGCTCGCGTTGCTGGTGGGCGCTCTGACAGGCCGAGTGCTGGGGGCCGCTCGGCGGGCGGCGGCGCTGACGTTGATCCTTGCGATACTCGGGGTGTGGCAGTTCGGCAACTACCGCGCGTTTGCGCGCCGATTAATCCAGCCGGTGGAGATGACGAGCACCATCGAGTACCGGATGGCGCGGTGGTTCGGGGAGCATCTCGGCGAGCGACGCGTGATGGCCCCGGGCAGCATCTCGTTCTGGATGACGGCCTTCACCGACACGCCACAACTTGGCGGCGGCTTCGAACAGGGAGTGACCAGCGAGCTGATCCCGCACGTACTCTTTCAGATCTTTTCGGGAATGAATGCTGGGCCGCGCGAGGGCGAAATCGCCGTGTTGTGGCTGAAGGCTTTCGGCGTCCACGCCGTGGCAGTGGGTGGCCCGCACAGCCGCGAATTCTACAAGCCCTACCGCAACCCGCAAAAGTTCGCGGGCCTGCTGCCCGAGATTTGGCGCGAAGGGGACGATGTGGTGTACGCCGTGCCGCACCGCGGCGACTCACTGGCGCGCGTGGTACGACGCAAGGACCTGGTAGAGCAGCGGCCGCCTTCCGCCGTGGACGTGGACGCGCTCGTACCGTTCGTGGCGGCGCTGGACGACACCAGCTTGCCGCTGACCGAGTGGCGCTGGCGCAGCCGAAAGCAGGCCGTCGTGATCGGAGAGCTGCATCGCGAACACGTGCTGTCAGTAGCCATCAGTTTTCATCCGGGCTGGCGCGCGCGTGTGAACGGCAGGCCGGCAAAACTGCGAGCCGACGGGCTGAGTCTGATGGTGGTGGAACCGGAGTGTGAAGGCCGCTGCCAGGTCGAGCTGGAGTTCACGGGTGGCGTTGAGGCGATGCTGGCGCGGTGGGCGAGCCTGTTGGCCGCGGCGATCGGGCTGGCGGCGATCGCAGTGGAGGGGAGGCGGACAGCGAGGTGAGCGTCCGGGCACGCCTGGCGTTCTGTGTGCTGATGTTGGTCGCTGTGCTGGCGACGCGGCTGCCGCTCGCGCCGGACCAGCTTTTTTCCGAGGATGAAGTGAACTTCGCGTGGGCGGTTGGGAAGCTGGACGTGCGTTTGAGCCAGCCCCAGCCGCCGGGCGATCCGCTTTTCGTGCTCCAGTTGCGGTTGCTGCACCTGCTGCGTTTCCGCAATCCGCGCAGCGCACAACTGGCCCTGGCGGTGGCAGCAAGCGTGGCTGCC
>JAPWUP010000129.1 GCA_028275505.1 Bryobacteraceae bacterium | reverse complement strand
GTCAAAGTGACCTTGGCGCCGACCACGACGGCCTTGGTGGCGTCGGTCACTTGTCCTTGAATGCGGGCGCGATAGTCCTGCGCGTAAATGCAGCAGGCCAGCGCCGCGACAAGACAGAGACTCTGAACGGCTTTCCGATGAACCCTCCCCATGGGTTACCTCCCCTTTTGGCTACGGCTCAGGGCCGTGCGGCAAAAACATACCACAACCGTTGGGCAGGCGCAAGGGCTCGAGACGCCCGTTTCCCGATCCCCTTCTCAGGCGGCAACGCGGGCCAGGGGCAGCCCCAGCAGTACAGCGAGCTTCTCGATCTCGGCGAGCCGGTGTCCGACACCCAGGGCGCAGTGGTGGGTGGGGCCTTCCATGCACCAGCGGTTCACGAACTCCGCCGGAGGCAAAGCGAAACGGATTCGCGAATTGGTGTTGCCGATGCGCAGGATGGGGCCGGGCAGCGACTCCCCTTCGGCGGCGATCATCTTGAAGCGGCCATCCCGCGTCTGGGTCAAGCCAAGAATCGTCACCGGCCCCGTCTTCACGTTGAATTCGACCGAGACGCCGTAGCCTCGCTTGCCGTGATAGACCCCGAGGCTGCGCAGGATGGGTCGGCGATCGCTGATGGCAATGTGGCCCGGCCCGTCGTGCCCCATCAGCACGAAGTTTTCGCGGAAATCCATGGCGTAAAACTCGGTGTAGGAGCCGCCCGCGCCCAGCCGGTCCATCAGGAACATGGCGATGCAATTCTTCAGATCCCCTTCGCCGCTGGCGGGGATGCCGCGGGCTGTAAGCAACGAGTTGCCCAAAATCATTCCCGCGGCGAGCCGTTCGTAAAGGTTGCCATCCAGGCCGCGGTAATAGTAAGCCAGGCCTTGCAGGTCGAATTCCTCCACGAGCCGGTCCAGTCCCACGGCCACTTGCGCCGCCCAACGCAAGTCCTCCTCGGCGACGTTTTCCGCGAGCTCGAAAATATCTCTGGTCTCAGCCAGTTTCTTCTCGATTTCGCGATCGCTGACCGCCTCCACCAACTTCGCCAGGTCGCACATTTCCAGCACTTCCACGTGGGCGCCCAACTGGCCGTGGACCATGGTGAAGTCCGAGTACATGTCCAGCATGCCCGGATAGGTGTGACCCAGAAAACCGATCCGGCTGTTCCGCAGGGCGCTGGCGGCGGTGGCCGCCCGGCACCATTGCTCCACTTGCCCCCAGGCAACCGGATCGTCGAACAGCATGCCCGAAACTACGTGAAACTCGATGCCCGAGCGCGCGAAGGCGTTGGAGATTTCCGGCACGCAGCACGCCGAGCAGTTCGCCAGCCATTCGGCGGTGTCCGTGCGTTCGTAATCAAGCGCGGCCACAGGCTGCATGTTCAGGACCAGCACCGGAGCCCGCGTCTGCTGGACGATGGGCAACACCTGGGAAGAGGTAGCGTACGTGGCCGTGTGACATACCAGCAGTTCGACGCCCTGACGCGCGAACATCTCGCCGGCCTGCCGTGCCGCCTGCGCCGTATCCACGAGGCCCGCGCGGACCAGCTCGCAGCCGAAGCCCGCGATGCGCCGTTCCACTTCGGCCAGGTAACCGAGCAGCCGTTCTTTCAGCCCGGGAAATTGGGGCCAGTATGCGGCCAGCCCGACGGCGAACACGCCCACGCGAGCGGGCCGTCCGCGCCTCGAGTTCGGCAAACCGGCTCCTGAAGGCGAGATCGAAGTTGCTTCGCTCATCACGGCGTAGTCTATCAACGCGCGGGCGGGTCCGTGCAGGCGGACTCAGCCGGTCTCGGGATGGCGCGCTCCTCGCATGCTTTGTTACGCTGAATAACCAAAGACACAGGCGAACGCTGACCCCATGGCATCGCCCGCACAGACGCAGTCCACAGCCGTGACGTCGCCGCTTGTCGCGCTCGAGACGCCCAGGCCGGACGCTTTTGCCCTCAAGCCCGCCAAGGGCGCAGTGGTCTCCGAAATCAGTGAAGCGACGGCTGCGGCGCCGGTCCCTCCGGAACAGCGAGTCAACTTCCACATCGGGAATCCGGTCGAAGATCCCCGACTGGTCGAGCTCTACGCACGGATCGCGCTGGGACTGGAGCCTCGCTTGGGAGCCGCGGGGACGGATCTGGCCGCAGCGCTCGTGCACGATCTTGGCTGGAGCGAGCAGGAAAGGCCGATGGTCCAGTTTCTGCTCGACGCCATCCGCCGCAGCGGCCCCTACGCGCCGCGCGGGGGATTCCAGAGGAACAAGCCGGTCGAGATTGTGCGCAGCTTCGTGAATTGGCTTGCCGGTCAGGGCGAGCCTTTGACGTACGATCTCGGCGAGACCACGGGCCGGCGGGAAATCATTCTGGCCTCGGGCGGGATCTGGGAGACGCTGCGCGTCCTTTTCCACGGCCTCTCGCGCTCTCTTGCCTCTCTGCCGGCCACCGTCTTTCTATACTCGGTCCGCTTGCCCCAGCACCTCACCGAGTTTGCCGGTCTGGAGTTCTTCGAGCTTCCGTCCGCCGAAGGCGCCGCCCTTCAAACGGTTGAGGCCTCGTTGCGGAATCGCCCGCAGGCGCCCGCGTTCCTACTGCTGGGCGCGATCCCTTCCGAGGAATCGCGTCGCTGGCTGCGGCGTCTGTGCCGTGACTTTCCGCTCTTCGTGATCGAAATCAACAACGCTCCCAACCAGGCCTCGCTGGCGCGCGAAGCGCGCATGATGAATCGCACGCTGCGTCTGTTGACTCCGGCAATCTTCGACCCGGAGCTGGCCGCGATCTCGCTGGTTTTTGTCGCCGGCTATCACGAATTCGTTCGTCTGATCGAGCGCACGCATTTCGAATTGAAGGGCACGCCCTCGGCCGCGGAAGTGGAGCTGCTGGCGTGGTTGATGAAACAGCCGCGTCCGGCGCGGCCCTCGGCGGCGGACGGCGACGGAACGCTCTACATCGAGAAGGACCCGCGGCTCATCCGCTTGCAGGAGGCGGTTTGGGAAAGGCTGAACCGGGTGGCTTCCCGGATCGGCGAGCTGGCGGGCGCGCGCGTGGCGGACCTGGAGGCTCGGCTCGGTGCCCTCATCGAGCGGACAGCGCAAAAGCTGGAAAGCGTGGCGGCGCCCCTGGCCACGATGGGCGCGCCCGAGGACCCGCTGGAGGCTCTGGATTTTCGCGAACTTCTGCGCGCCTTGCCGCAGCGAGCCCGCGATCTGGAGGTCGCCTTCCGCGCCGCCTTCCTCCGCCATCATCCCGAGTATCGGGCCGAAGCCACGTTCGTGGTGAGCGGCTCGGCCAGGACGGCGCTGGGCCTGCTCGGGTTGCACTGCGGGATTCGCGAAGCCATCGTGCCCGACCTGAGCTGGACCTACGAGCACTGCTTCCCGCAAGTGACCTGCGTGCCGCTCACCAGCGACTTCCAGCTCGACGTCGAGCGGATCTTCGCCGTAGTGGACGAGCGTTTGCGCACCGAGCCGGCTTGGCGCGACCGCGGCGCTTTCGTTCTCAACAATCCTCACAACGCCACCGGTCAGGTCTTCGCCGAGGACGACGTGCGGCGCCTGGTTCGCGGCTTGCTGGAGCGCGGGGTCTTTCTGATTGACGATCTTTCCTACGAAAACGTCGCTCCGGCGCAGGATCTTCGCGGACCGGCCACGGCCCGCCAGATCGCGGACGATCTCGCACGGCTGGGCTATCTGTCCCGCCAGCAGGCCGATCGGGTGGTCACGGTTCATTCCCTCTCCAAGACGGATTGCCTGGCGGGCGCGCGGCTGTGCGTGGTGGAAATCCGCGATCCCGGATTGCGCGACCGCTTTGCCCGCGTCAACGCCACCGTGGCGCACAACATCGGCGCGCTTTGGCTGGGCTATCTGTTCTACCGGCGCGACGCGCAGTGCACGAACACCTACTGGCGGCTGCGCAACGCGATTCTGGACGAGCGCATGAGCGCCCTGGAACAGGCGGCGCGGAACCTGCCCGCCGAGCGCAATCCGTTCTCGATTTCGGTGTTGCGCCCGCAGGGCAGCATGTACCCGCGTCTGGTGGTCGAGCAGTTGCCGGCCGGAATTTCGCTCGACTGGATCGCGGGCCGCCTGGCTCGTCAGGGCGTAGGTTTGATCCCGCTCTCCACTTTCGCCCGTACCGAGGAAGGCATCGAGATCGGGCGCAAGTCTTTCCGGCTTACTCTGGGCGGGGCCGATGACGCCGAACGCCTGCTGGTCAAAACGCGGCGCGTGCTGATTGATCTGAACCGCATCATCGCCGAAGAGCAGGCCCACTACACGCGCAGGGAGGTGCGGCTGCGACCGCCTTTGCGCGGCGCCCGTCTTGATCACGCAGCCCGGCGCCAGGCGTGGCGCGAGCTGGAGGTCAGGCTGGAAGAACTCTACACGGCCTGTGTCGGGGCGGAGGTGAAGCGGCTGGGCCTGAGCGCGGGGCGAATCGAGGAAGGCTTGGACCCCGCGGAGTTCTTCGAGGACCGCCTTGCCTGCTTCCGACAGCGTTTTCGCGACCGCCTGGAGCTGGCGGAGGAACGGCTGGCCCTGGCTGAGGAACGCGAGGGCGCAACCTTGCTGGAGTGGCTGGAGCAGGAGCTTCAGCCCGATTCTCTGGAGCGTCGCCAGCTTTGCTTCCGCAGCAGGATCTCCGACCGCACCGTTCATCCCACCCAGATGTATTCGCTCGCAGCCGAGCTCGCATGGGAGCGGGCAATCGCTGCGGTGGTGGAGGGGGAGGATTGGCGGCCCTTGGTCGAGGCGCTGGCGCGGGAGCTGGCTCGCGAATACCTCGGGTTGAACGTCGCCATCCCGTCGCGTGCGGAAGGCGATGAGCTGTTGTTGGATTTGTCGGCGCGGATTGCGGCCGAAGACCTGCTTCGCCTGCGCGCCGGAATCCATGAGCGCACGTTTCTGTCCTACTGGGGCGATTGGGACGGCAGCAACCGCCCGTCCGGTCAGGGGCACCATCTGGTGGCCACGGTCCTGATGGCCAACGTGGAGCAGATGGGCCGTCTGTTGGAGCTGCTGTTGCGGGCCGAACCGGGGCTGAAGGTGGATCCCGGCCTGGTCGAGCAAGTGCGGCGCCTTCCTGAAACAGGTCGCCGCTTCCGCGCCCTGTTCGATGAGATCAATCAGCTGACGCATCAGCTCGAGCGGCGCTATCGTGGCTTGCTCCCGTGGCAGCTTCAGCCCAGCCCGTTGCGCAAGGTGGGCATGAAGCTCCATCTGGCGCGGGATCCGGTGGTGGTGCTCTGGGAACACAACGACCGGCTGGAGCGGCGCATGCTCGAGCTGCGGCGACGCCGGCGGCGGATGCTCGAGCAGTACTTCCGCCTCAACGCGTCGCTGCGGGCCTGCCTGCTGGCCAATCTTGCCGCGGTGCGCAAATTGCGGGGATCGTGGCGAGCCCAACTGGCGGCGGCCTCTTATCGCAATCTGCTGAGCCGAACGGTGATCACGCCGCGCATTCATCAGAACATGATCACCTCGGCGGATCCGTTCGCCATAGACACGACGGCGTACAACCTCACCGAGATCAACGAGATTGCAGGCCGCTACGGCGATCCTGGCATGGTGCTGGCCTTGCAAGTCAGCATGACCACGGAACCGGAGGCGCTGATCGCGCTGGATCGCAAACTGCGGGCGCGGCGGGAAGAGGCCTTGCGCGCGGCCGAGGCAGAGATCCCGTCCATCTGGCTGATTCCGCTGTTCGAAGGGCTGGAGCACGTGCGGCATGTCCGCACGTACCTGGACAAGCTCTGGGAGTACGCGGTCCAGAGCCGCCGGCTGAACCAGCGGCCGGAACAAAGAATGGCGGAAATGATTTGCGAGATCTTCATTGCCGGTTCCGATCTCAGCCAGGAAGTCGGGCAGACCGCAGCGCTGCTGGCTTTCCGCGAAGCCAAATTCCAGATCGCCCGCTGGCTGGCGGAACGCGGCTTGGTGGAAGCCGTGCGCGTGAAAATGGGGGCCGGCGAGCCCATGCAACGGCAGGGCTGCTACTACGCCCCGGTCTCGGGCCAGCCTGCGTTCCTGCCCGGACCGGAAAGCGAAATACTGCTGAGCCAGTCCGTGAGCGCCTCGGCCAAGCGCAGTGCGCGCTACGCCACCACGCCGCTGCTGGGCGTGTTCGCGGCCAGCGACCTGATCACGTTCCAGAGCAATCTCTCCGAGCGCCTGCGCCAGTTGCCCGCGGCCGAGCTCATCGGGGTCCTTCACCACGTCCGCCAGGCGCAGGCCTTCTACCTGAGCGAACTGCGCCGGGCTGCGGAGCCGCTCACCGAGACGCGTTTGCAGTTTACCGAGCGCGGCTTGCAGGAGCTGGAACGCCTCACGCTGGGGCCGCGCGACGAGCTGCTGGAGGAATTCGCCCGCCTGAGCACGGAGAACTTCCGTCACATTCTTTACGGGCGCGAGGAGGACGTCGTTGGCATTTACGTGATCTCGTACTTCATCGCGCGCACGCTGCCGCCGCTGCGCGACCGTCCCACCGTGCGGCCGGCAACCGGCCCCTCTTCCAGCCGCGGCCAGCGCATCGTCGAGCGCATCGCGGCCACCGTCCCGTTCTGCCGCTACGGCAGTTCGCTGCGCGCCATCGCCCACAATCAGGCGCAGACGTTCCTGCTCGGGATCAATCAATTGACCACGGGATTGTTCCGGTCGCTGGACTGGTTCGCCCGCACCCGGGCAGGCGAGAGCGAGGCCGAATTGCTGCTGGCCGAACGCATTCTGCCGCACCTGCCCGTCTACGAGATCCTGCAAAGCCTGCGGCTGTATCAGGATCTGGAGCTGCGGTGGCTGTGGCAGCTCGAGCGGGCGTTCCCCGCGGGCAATTCCGCTTTCGTGGTCCTGCGCGAGGACGTGGATGCGATCCGCCAGGCGGTCTCCTGGTTCCAGAAAGAGCTGGTGCGCCGGCACGGTCTGCCCGCCGCCGAATTCTTCGAAGGCGATCGCTTCATTCCGCGGCTGTTGCCCACCTTGCGTCCCGATCTGGCCGTGCTCTTGCAACCGGACCTTTTCAACACCGACATGGAAGCGCTGCTTGCCCAGATCGGCTTCACCCCGGCGGCTTCGTGGCGGCGCGAGGTCGAGCGCCTGCTCCGTGTGCCGGCGCGGATCCGCGCCTTGCGGGCGCAGGCCTGGGAACTTTTGCTGGAGCCGATTTTCGAGCGGGTTTCGCGTTTCGTCGAGCTGGCGGTCGCGCTGCACTCGGTGGCCAGCCGGCACGCGCCGGTCGAGTCGCCCGCTGTCCCGCCTCCCACATTGCGGCAGGCGATGGGGCCCTTGCGCAGCACGCAGGAAGACTCCTTGCAGCAGTTCCTGCTGGCGGCGTTCGAATACCTGTCGGCGCCGCTGGGCACTCTGGAGCTGCCGACCAACGTGGTGCGGGCCATGAAGAAGGATGTGGAACGCCTGGTGCGGATCGAGGAACAGGCGTTGCCGGCGCGCCAGCAGGACTTGCTGCGCTTTTATCTGCTGGAGATGGCCCGCCTGGCGGGCGAGAACGGTTGAGACGCAAGCATCTGGCCGACAGGCTTCGATAGGATCGTTGCGATGAGGAAGATTCTGGGTCACTTGGTGTGGGCGGCCATTTCGGTGCTGGCCGCCTTTGCCCTGGCGGGCATCGCTTTGAACCGCGGTGAGCCAGTCAATTCCGTGTGGCTGGTGGTGGCCGCGGTCTGCACGTACGTGGTGGGCTTTCGCTTCTATGGGCGTTTTATTGGCGCCCGCGTCATGGGACTCAACAACGACCGGGCGACGCCCGCGGAACGTCTGCGCAACGGATACGATTACGAGCCCACCAACAAGTGGATTCTCTTCGGGCATCATTTCGCCGCCATCGCCGGGCCGGGTCCGCTGGTCGGGCCGGTGCTGGCCGCGCAGTTCGGTTACCTGCCCGGCACCCTGTGGATCATCATCGGCGCCGTGCTGGGCGGATGCGTGCAGGATTTCATGATCCTGTTCGCTTCCATGCGGCGGGACGGCAAGTCGCTGGGCCAGATGGCGCGCGAGGAGATCGGACGCGTGGGCGGGGTGACGGCGCTGGTGACCGTCCTGCTGATCATCATCATCTTGCTGGCAGTGATCGCGCTGGTGGTGGTCAACGCGCTCAAGGGGAGCCCGTGGGGGACTTTCACCATCGCGTGCACGATGCCGATTGCCGTCTTCATGGGCCTTTACCTGCGCTACTGGCGCCCGGGCAAGGTGCTGGAGGTATCGCTCATCGGCTTCCTGCTCGTCGTACTGGCCATCGTCGGCGGCCAGTGGGTAGCGGAGTCGCCCACCTGGGCGCGTGTGTTCACGCTTTCCGGTCCGGCGCTGGCCATTGCCGTGATCATCTACGGCTTCTTCGCCAGCGCGCTGCCGGTTTGGCTGTTGCTGGCGCCGCGCGACTATCTGAGCACGTTCGTCAAGCTGGGCGTGGTCTTCCTGCTGGCGGCCGGGATCTTGCTCGTGCGCCCGCAATTGCAGCTTCCTCCAGTGACCCGCTTTGTGGATGGCACCGGCCCCATCTTCGCCGGCACGATCTTCCCCTTCTGTTTCATCACGATCGCCTGCGGTGCGATCTCCGGTTTCCACTCGCTCATCTCCTCGGGCACCACGCCCAAGATGATTGCGCGCGAATGGCATGCCTGGCCGATTGGTTACGGCGCCATGGCGCTGGAGAGCTTCGTGGCCATCATGGCGATGATCGCTGCCTCCGCGCTGCCGCCTGGCGTTTACTTCGCGGTGAATTCGCCGGCGGGCGTCGTCGGCGAGACGCCGGAGCTAGCGGCGGCCACGATCAGCGGCTGGGGCTTCCCCGTCACGGCGGCTGAAATGCGGGAATGGGCGCGCGAGGTGGGCGAGCACACGCTCATGCACCGCACGGGCGGCGCGCCTTCGCTGGCCCTCGGCATGGCTTACATCTTCGCCAGCTCGGTGGGACGCCAGTTCCTGGGCTTCTGGTATCACTTTGCGATCATGTTCGAGGCGCTGTTCATCCTTACCCTCGTGGATGCCGGCACGCGCGTGGGCCGGTTCATGCTCCAGGATTTTTTCGGCCACATCTGGAAACCGATGGGGCGCACCAGCTGGATGCCCAGCGTGATCTTCACCAGCGCGGCCATCGTGCTGGCGTGGGGTTACTTCCTCTATCAAGGCGTGCTCGATCCGCTGGGCGGCATCAATTCGCTGTGGCCGCTGTTCGGCATCGCCAACCAGTTGCTGGCCGCGGTGGCGCTCTGTGTGGCCACCACCATCCTGGTCAAGATGCACGGCGCGCGTTACATGTGGATCACCTGTTTGCCGCTGGCATGGCTGGTCACGGTGACATTTACGGCGGGCTACCAGAAAATTTTCTCGCCCGAGCCGCGCATTGGTTTTCTGGCGCAAGCGGCGCAGCTCGAAGCGGCCCTGCGGGCCGGGACGGTTAGGAATGTGGCCGAGACCCAGGCCCTGATTTTCAATGCGCGGCTGGACGCGGTCGTATGCGGCATCTTCCTGATCCTGGTCCTGCTCATTCTGGGCGACTCGATTCGCGTCTGGTATGGCGTGCTCACGGGCAAGAAGGAAGCGAGACTGCTGGAAGCTCCGTTCGTGATGACGCGCCTGAAGCCGGAGGAAATATGAGCCACCTGAGAGGCTGCGTGCGGTTGTTGCTCGATTTATTGCGCGAGCTGGCAGACGAGAACGCCTATCGTCGTCACCTGGCTGCGCATGGGGAGAAACCTTCGCCCGAGGCGTGGCGGAAATTCTGCGACGAGCGCCTGGTCGCCCGCTTCGTCCGCCCGCGTTGCTGCTGACATGCTGCCTTGCATCCTGGCGCTGCTCTGGCTTCAGGTGCCGCCCTCCACTCGCGTGGCGGAAGTGCGCGAGCGCCTTCACGGGGTGGAGGTCGTGGATCCGTACCGCTGGCTGGAGGACCGCTCCAGCCCCGAAACCGCCGCCTGGATCGAGCAACAAAATCGCTATGCCCGGAGCATTCTCGACCGGCTGGCCGGGCGCGCCGAGATCGAGCGTCGGTTGATCGAGCTGCTCCGGGTGGATGCCGTGCAGACCCCGGTGGAGCGCGCGGGGCGTTACTTCTTTCTGCGCAAGCGCGCCGGGCAGGAGCAGTATGTGCTCGTGATGCGGCGCGGTCCTCGCGGGCGCGAGGAGCTGCTGATTGACCCGCATCCATGGAGTCCCGACCGCACCACTTCGATCCGTTTGATGGACGTGGCGCCCGACGGCGCATGGCTGGCTTACGGCGTGCGACGGGGCGGCGAGGACGAGGTCGAAGTGCGATTCTTCGACGTGGAGGCCAGGCGGGATCTGCCCTTCCGCCTTCCCCGCGCCCGGTACCACTCCGTCACTTTGCTGGCGGGCCGGGAAGGCTTTTACTACAGTCGCTATACGCCGAACGGGCCGCGCGTTTACGCCCGCACGCCGGCAGGCGCGGACGAGCGCGAGATCTTCGGCCAGGGCTACGGCACCGACACTGCCATCACCTGCCGGCTGAGCGGCGATCAGCGCCGCCTCCTCATCCACGTGCTCTATGGCGCTTCAGGCGACCGCTCGGATGCCTTTTTCCTGGATCGCGACGCAGGCGCCATCCGCACCATCGTGCGCGACGAGCGCGCAGCCTTCTTCGTTCAACCCGCGGGCGAACATTTTCTGGTCTTAACGAACTGGCGCGCCCCCAACTGGCGCGTCATGCGCGGCGAGTGGTCGAGACCGGAGCCGGCCAACTGGCGTGAGGTCATCCCCGAGGGCAAATCGGTCATTGAGCAGGTGGTGGCAGCCGGCGGTCGCATCGTGGTGGCCACGCTGGAAAATGTGCAATCGCGCCTGCGGGTCTTCGACGCAGACGGCAGGCCGTTGCGGGACGCCCGGCTGCCGGAAATGGGTTCGGTTTCCGATCTGACGGGTCGCTGGGAGAGCAACGAGGTCTTTTACACCTTCGCGTCCTTTCATGTCCCTCCGGTGATCACGCGCTACGATGTCGCGCGTGACCTGGCAGAGGAATGGTTCCGCCGTCGTGTTCCGGTCCGGAGCCGGGAGCTCGAGCTGCATCAAGTCTGGTACTCTTCCCGCGATGGCACGCGCGTGCCGATGTTCCTGTTGCATCGCAAGGGCCTGGTCCGGGACGGGCGTCGCCCCGTGCTGCTGACCGGCTATGGCGGCTTCAACATCAACATGACGCCCGCTTTCTCGGAGCTGGCGGTGGTGTGGGCGGAGCGCGGCGGAGTGTTTGCGTTGCCCAATTTGCGCGGTGGCGCCGAGTTCGGCGAAGCGTGGCACCAGGCGGGAATGCTCGATCGGAAGCAGAACGTCTTCGATGACTTTCTCGCCGCCGCCGAGTGGCTGATCCAGAACGGTTACACGGATCCTTCCCGACTTG
>JAPWUP010000127.1 GCA_028275505.1 Bryobacteraceae bacterium | reverse complement strand
TACGGCGAGGTCGCAGGGACCGTTTCGGGCAATGTACTCCACGCGTCGGCGACAGGATTGGGACCTACGGAGCCGCCGGTGAACGACGGTGAGCCGGGACCCGCAGACCCGCCGGCGCGGCCGCGCGACGCGGTCCGGGCTTTCGTCGGCGGACTGCCGGCACGCGTACGCGCCACGCTTTCGCCGCAACGGGTCGGCGAGTTCGACGTGCATATCGAACTTCCTCCCGAGGCTCGTCCGGGCGACACGCTCACGCTCCAGGTGGGCGGGCGTTCCGCGCCGCCCGTGACCATCGGGAAAGCCGACGGCGTCGAGCTGCTCTGGCTCGAAACCCGGGAAGCGCCTCAGTTTCAAAGCCTCGTCGCGCCCGGGCCGAACGCGTTCTACGCCATCGCCAGTGCGGCGCGGGGCGAGGACGGCTGCTATCCCAGTTACTTGTACGACTTTCGGCGCGCAAAGGCCGTCAAGATCGAGATGTGCCTGACGGCAGCACCGAATGCTCGCACGCCGATCGTTGCCTCCAGTGACAGCCCGCGGCTGGCCGCACTCGTGGGTCCGCCGGAAGGCGACGCCTCGAGCGGCATCAGTTCGAAGGTGGTCATCTTCGACGCCACCAAGCCCGAGCCGGTAATGGCTGAACTGCCCGAGAAAGCCTCGACTCTGACCCCCGTAACGGGAGGCAATTTCGCCGCTGTGCTTCCGGGCACGCCGCCGCGGACGCTGCTGATTGACGGCAACAGCGGCGAGGTGCGCGAGCCTGCGCCCGCTGCCGGAGGGCAGGCCGCCATCCGTCTTCCCACTCTCAAGCTGGAGGACTTGCCCCATACCCTCGCGATCACCGCACTGCCGCAGCAACTGTTTCTGGCCCTGGTGGCCGACGATGCCGACCGCCCAAACCGTGCGCGCCTGGTTGTAGTAGATCGCGATGGCAACGTCCAGGGCAGCCGGGATTTCCCGGAAGGATGGGTTCCGCTGGTCGCTCCACCCCGCCCCCAGACTGGCGGCGCGATCCAGCAGGCGCTCGCGCTGCGGCGGGTCGTCGTGTACTTCGACACACTGAAACAGAATGTGTACGTATTGTCGCGGCGACCCGATGATTCGCGGCACGCCATGGTCCTGTTCTCGGTGGAAGAGCAGTCGCCGCGCGTAATCGAGTTCCCCGAATCCTGGTTTGTGGCTGCGTGCACGCCGGCGCTGCCCGTGTTTACTCTGGAGCTCTCCCGCCGGCTGGTTCTGGCGGGCGCCGGATCGCCCCAATCCGAGATCAAAACCCCGTGCCCGGCGACGGGCTTCATCCTGCTCGACCTCGAGGAGGCCCGGATCTCGGCGGTGGCGTTGCCCGGCCAGGGCCAGTTCGATCTGACCGCAGCCACGGGCGACGTCAACGACTTCATCTTCGGCGTAAACACCGATCCTTCGCGGCGTAATCTTGCTGATCGTCTCTTCGTGCTGGATGGCGTAACAGCCTCGGCCTTCAGCCTGGATCCGCCGGCCGAGGTCACCAGCTTCAGTGCCCCCACGCCGTTGCCTGCTCTCAACGCGATCCTCGCTCTGGGAACCAAGCGGGTGGCCGGCGACGCCGGCTTCGTACTCTTCGATCTCGAGAATGCGGAGGCACGCTTGCTGCCCACCCCGGAGGGCTTCGCGCAGGTCAGCTTGGTCGGATTCCTTCCCGCCACGCGCAAGCTGATCGCGCGCGGCATCAAAGCGGGCGGCGCCGGCTCTCAATACCTCGTCTACGATTTGGTTACTGGCGATTTGATCTTTCCGTCCAACCCCGAAGGCGTGGCCTGGGTGGGTAACGTGGTCCGCGCCGCCGCCCAGCCTGCTACGCCGCAGCCCGGTACCCCACAACCTGGCGCAGGCCAGCCCGGTGCGCCGCAACCCGGACAAGGCCAGCCCGGACAAGGCGGACCCGCGCCACAACCCGGACAGGGACAACCCGGCCAAGGAGGAACGACGCCGCAACCCGGCTCGGCGCCGGCCCAACCCGCGGCCACACCTGTGCTGCAACACGCGAGCGCCGCATCGAACGCTGTGACGGCCGTGGCTTATGATGCCGAAGGCCGGCAGCGCGGCCTCGTGTTGTTGCGCGTTCCATAGGCGGTGCGGCTGGCATTCATCACCGCCACGCCGCTCGAGATCACTAGGGGCAGCGGCACCTTTGCGGGAATCCACACGCTGGCGCGTGCCCTCGAGGCCCTGGGCGTTCGCGTCGAAACGGTCACGCCGCGGCTGCCGATCCCCGTGTTCACGGTTCGGCGGATGCTGTTTAACGAGCGCTTGCGCTGGTTCGGTCGCTTCGATGCCGACGTGATCGTGGGCTTCGATATGGACGGCTACCGTATCGCCGGTCGCAGGGGTCGCCCCCACGTGGCGTCCATCAAGGGCGTGATCGCCGACGAGATGCGCTTCGAGCGCGGCTGGACCCGCGCCAGCATGGCGCTTCAGGCTGCCTGCGAAGCGCGCCATGTTCACCGTGCCGATCTGGTCGTCACCACCAGCCGCTACGCTGCCGCTCGCATCCGCCAGCTTTACCGCCTCCCGCGCGATCCCGCGATCGTACCCGAGCTCATAGATTTGACTGCATGGCGGGAACGGTTCGCGCGCCATCCGGCCGAGCCCGATCCGCGTCGCTTCACTGTGCTCACCGTGTGTCGCTTTTATCCCCGCAAGCGCCTCGACGTGCTGCTGCGCGCCGCCGCGCTGTTGCGCGAGCGCGTGGCTTCCCTGCAAATCAGAATCGTCGGCGACGGCCCCGAAGCAAAGAAGCTGCGGCGGCTGGCGCAAAGCCTGGATCTTCAGCCGGTCGTGCGCTGGCTCGGCAATGTCTCGCAGGAGGCGCTGGCGCGCGAATACAATCGCGCGGACGTTTTCTGCCTGCCGAGCGTGCAGGAGGGATTCGGCATCGTCTTTCTGGAAGCCATGGCTGCGGGAAAGCCGATCGTCGCCGCCCGCGCGGCTGCCGTTCCCGAGGTGCTGCCTCAAGGTCTGCTCGTCGAGCCGGAAAATCCCGAGGCGCTCGCTGCGGCGCTGGAAGAGCTGTATCGGAGCGAAGCCCTGCGACGTGAGCTGGCCCAGGCCGGCGCCCGCCTCGTCGAGCAATACGACGCGCCGAAGGTGGCGCGCATGTTTCTCGCGCTGGTGCGAGACCTGGTTTGAGGGCGCCGCCCCGGAGAAGGTGGGTTCCCGGCCAGGCTATGCCATAATGGGTTAGACATTTCCTTTCGGAGGGGTGCCATGACGCACCGCCCAGCGTTGTTCTTCCCGCTGGTGGTGGCCGGCTTGATTCTTTGCGTCCCCCTCGTGGCGCAAGAACAACAGCAACCCGCGCCGCCCCCGCAAGCCCCGCAACCCGCGCCAGCGCCCACGCCCAGCCCCGAACCTGGCGGCCGCACGCCCACCATCCCCTCACCCACGCCGATCCCCACGCCGCCGCGCGAGCCGCAAAGGGAGCCCGACTGGCGCCAACAACCCCAACCCTTCCCCGAGATGCAGCGCCCGATCTTCCTCTCCGGGCGCGTCATCCTCGAGGACGGCACGCCGCCGCCCGAGCCGGTCGTCATCGAGCGAATCTGCAACGGGCAGCCGCGACCCGAGGCGTACACGGATTCCAAGGGCCGGTTCAGCTTCCAGCTCGGCCAGAACACCCAGTTGATCGCCGACGCGAGCGTGAATTCCGCAGCCGATCCTCTGGGAGACCCGACGGGACGCTCGCAGCGCGGCGCCTTTGGACAGGGTCGGACGTTGAGCGAGCGCGACCTGGTCGGCTGTGAGCTGCGCGCCGTCCTGCCGGGCTATCGCTCCGATGTCATCCCCCTGGCGGGCCGGCGGATCATGGACAACCCGGACGTGGGCACGATCATTCTGCGCCGTCTCGGCAAGGTCGAAGGCACCGTGATCAGCGCTACGACCCTGAACGCGCCCAAGGACGCACGCAAGGCGTATGAAAAAGGGATCGAGGCGGCCAGGAAAAAGAAGTTCGAGGAAGCCCGCAAGCACCTGGAAAAGGCGGTCGAGCTGTACCCGCAGTACGCCATCGCCTGGTACGAGCTGGGTCGCATTCACCAACAGCAGAATGACAAGGAGAAAGCGCGCGAGGCCTACGCCAAGTCGCTCGCCGCGGACGCCAAATTCATGAAACCTTACCTGCAACTGGCCCTGATCTCCGCGCAGGAGCGGAACTGGCGTGACGTGGCCGACACCACGGACCGCCTGATCAAGCTGGATCCCTTCGATTACCCGCTCGCCTATTTCTTCAACGCGGTTGCCCACTTCAATTTGCGCAACCTGGACGCCGCCGAGCGTAGCGCGCGCGAAGGAATCAAGCTCGACGATCGCAATCAGATCCCCAAGATGCGCCACCTGCTCGGCGTCATTCTGGCAAACAAGCAGGACTACACGGGCGCCGCCGAGTTGCTGCGAGCCTACCTGCCCCACGCCGCCAACCAGGAAGAATCCGACTTCGTCCGCAAGCAGTTGCAGGAAATCGAGCGACTGGCGGGGACCGTCCGCAGCCAGCCTTCCGGGCCTCCGCAAACACCCTGAACCTGTGCCGGAATCAGGCAACCTTACGCGCGAAGCGCTACGGAAGAGCTGGCGCAGCGAGTTGTTCGACCGCGTCATCCCTTTCTGGGAACAACGCGGCTTCGATCCCGGCCATGGCGGTTTCTATCACCGGCTGACTTATGATGGTTCCCTGCTCGGCGGGGAGAAGTTTCTCTGGTTCCAGGGCCGCGGATTGTGGGTCTGGAGCTTCCTGTACAACCACTTCGGGCGCGACCCCGCAAGACTGGAGATCGCCCGGCAAACCAAAGATTTCCTGCTCGCGCACGGGCGGCAGCCCGATGGTTGGTGGTCGCAAACGTTTACCCGCGAAGGCCGCGTGGTGGAACCATTCGGCGGCGATCTCTATGGCATGTACTTCGTGGCCGAGGGATTGCTGGAGTACGCTGCGGCCACCGGCGATGAACAGGCGCGCCAGACTGCCCGCGAGATCCTCGAGCGCCTGTGGCGGCGGATCCACGAACCCGAGTTCGGTCCCCGCACGCAGGGTTTGTGGATGCTCAGCCTCCGCATCGCCACGCAGATCCTGCGGCGCGAACGCGACCCGCTCGCACAGGAAATGGCCGACGAAGCGCTGGACGCGATCACAGAGCGGCACTACCATCCCGAGATCGGACTCAACAACGAAGTACTGGCATTCGATTTCAGCCGCCTGCCTTGCGAGCAGACCAAGTGCGTCTTCGGGCACAGCATCGAAAGCCTCTGGATGGTCCTGGACGAGGCCGAGCGCCGCGGCGACGATGCTTTGTGGCGGCGCGCGGCCGAACGAATCCGCCGCCATCTGGACGTAGGCTGGGATCACATCTTCGGCGGCCTGGCTCACGCCGTGAACGTAGATCAACCGACTTACTGCTGGCCCGAGGAAAAACTGCCCGGCACGGACTTCACTTACCGGGCCGTCGGCGAGTACAACTATCTGAAGTCACTCTGGGCGGTGAACGAAGTAATCCTGGCAACGCTGATGGTGTATCTGCGGACAGGCGAGGAGTGGGCCTGGCGCTACCTGTCGCTGGCCGAAGAAGTCCGGCGCGAAAAATTTTCGCTCCAACGCCTTGGTTACCCGACTTACATTCTTTTCGCCGATCGCAGGATCACTTACCGGCCGCCGGGGGATCGCCAGGACAACTATCACCTGCCGCGGCAATTGATGCTCGGGGTGCTCCTGCTCGAGCGGGCCGCAGGCCAGCCTCCTGTGGTGTAATCTGGCCTTATGTCAACCGCGACTTCAGCCGCTTCCTCCGGGCAGCTGCGAGTGGACCTTTCCCCGGTGGCGCACCGCAATCTCGCCCTCGATGCGTTCCGCGGCTTCATCATGATCATGCTGGTTTCGGGCGGCTTCGGGCTGCACGAGCTGGCGAAACGGAACCCCGCCTACGCCCCTCTGGCCGCCCAGTTCGAGCACATGCCTTGGGAATGGATCAGCTTCTGGGATCTGATCCAGCCCGCCTTCATGTTCATTGTGGGCGCCGCCATGCCGTTCGCCCTGGCCCGCCGCGTGGAGCAAGGCGCCACGCGCAGCCAGATTTTCCGCCACGTGGCGGCCCGCAGCTTGCGGCTGATCCTGATGAGCCAGATCCTCATGTCCATCTCGCGCGGCCGGCTGCATTTCCAGCTCATCAACGTGCTCGCGCAGATTGGCATCACCTACTTCCTCTGCTATCTCATCATGCAGCTTCGCTTCCGCTGGCAGGCGCTGATCGCGGTCCTGATCCTCATCGGACACTGGGCGCTCTTCGTCGCTTTCCCCGGTACCGAAGGCCCGTTCATGTCCAAGACCACCAACATCGGCGCGCGCGTGGACATCTTTTTGTTCGGCCAGATCAACCCCGGTTACTGGGCGACGATCAATTTCATCACCAGCACCGTGACGACTCTGTTCGGCGTGTGGGCTGGGCAACTGCTGCGCGCCCGCCGGCCGCACCGCGAGACCATGCGGATTCTGGGCGGCTGGGCCTTGTTGTGCCTGCTACTGGGTTGGGCCATTCATCCCTGGAATCCCATCATCAAGCGCATCTGCACGACTTCATTCACGCTGTACAGCGCCGGCTGGGTGCTGCTCATGCTGCTGGCGTTTTACTGGGTGGTGGAGGTCAAGGGTTACCGCACCTGGACCTTCCCGCTGATCGTCGTGGGCGCCAACCCGATTTTCATTTACTCGGTGGACATGGTGCTCAGGGGCTGGCTGGACCGCGCCGTCGGGGTTTTCACCTTCCGCTACGAGTGGCTCGGCGATTTTGCCCCTGTGGCCCAGTCCGTCACCGTTCTGGTCGTCATGTGGTACCTGTGTTACTGGCTCTACCGGCGCAGGATCTTCTTCAAGCTCTGAAGGGGCCGTGACGGCCCTCGTGGCCCGCCACACACTTCGTATAAAATCAAGCGCCGGAGGTCATCATGCCAGTCACGGCTCGCCGGACATTCCTGGGCGCTACGGGTCTTCTGGTTTTGAAGCCCGAGACCGTCTTCGGGACGCAGGCCAACTCCACACTCGAAATCGGCATCATCGGCTGCGGAGGTCGCGGAACCTACATCGGGGGTTTCCTCCAGGAGTACACGGGCGCCCGCATCGTCGCCCTGCACGATCCTTTCCCCGATCGCCTCGAGGAAATCCAGCAGAAGCTCAAGCTCAGCGGCCCGCGACTGTATCGCGGCCTCGAAGGCTATCGCGACCTGGTCGCTTCACGGCTGGATGCGGTCGTCATCGAAAGTCCGCCTTACTTCCACCCCGAGCAGGCCGAGGCCGCCGTGGCGGCAGGCAAGCACGTCTTCCTCGCCAAGCCGGTGGCCGTGGACGTATCCGGCTGCCTGCGCATCCGCGAAGCCGGGCGGCGCGCCCGCGGCAAGCTGAGCTTCCTCGTGGATTTCCAGACGCGCGCCCAGCCGGCCTTCCAGGAGGCCGCCCGACGCGTTCACGAGGGCGCTATCGGCACGCTGGTGATGGGCCACGTCTACTACCACACCGGCCGGCTGCGCCCGCGATCCAAACCGGGCATGCCGCCCGAGGAAGCGCGCCTGCGGGACTGGGTCTTTGACAAGGTCCTCTCCGGCGACATCATCGTCGAGCAGCACATCCACGTGCTCGACGTAGCCAACTGGTACACGCGCGCCCATCCACTGCGCGCTTTCGGCACCGGCGGCCGCAAGGCTCGCACCGACGTCGGCGACTGCTGGGATCACTTCCTCGTCCAGTATTGGTACCCCAACGAGGTTCGCGTGGACTTCAGCTCGAACCAGTTCCTCAAAGGCTTCCACGACATGTGCATTCGTTTCTACGGCACGGCGGGCACGGTGGATTCCCACTACGGCGGCTACGTGCGCATCACCGGCGATAACCCCTGGCCCGGCGTCGAAAAGGACGACACTTTCCGCGAAGGCGCCATCAACAACGTGAAGCATTTCGTGGAAAGCATCCGCACGGGCAATTATCTGAACAACGCGGAAGAAGCCGTGGAAAGCAATCTCACCTCGATCCTGGGCCGCATGGCCGCGTATCAGGAGCGCATCGTGACCTGGGACGAGATGATGCGCTCGGGCGAAAAACTGGAGGCGCGGCTGAAGGTCTGAAGCACCGCAGTCCCGCCGCGTGAGATAATCCCGCATCGGAGGTGAAAAACCATGTCTTGTCCGCTGGCTCGCAGTTGCTCGGGTTGTGGCCGTGCCAGCCGCCGCCAGTTCCTCGGGACGCTGGCTGCCGCTCCGCTGGCATTCACCGCATTGCCGCGCTCGGTTCGCGCCGCCGAGCCCCAGCGCCAGCAACCGATCCGCGTCCCGCTCGTGGTGCAACCGGTGCTGATTTACTCACTGTCGAAACGGCGCGAGGCTTGGAGCTGGCGCCCTTGGGGCGGTCTGCACACGGAAGCCGACGTGGCCGAGGAGAAGGAACGCATCGGCAAGGAGCTGGCCGCAATGGCGCGCCAGGCCGACTTTCCGCTCGAGCTGCGGCCCCTGGCTGAAGTGCGCAACGCCGAAGAGGCCAAAAAGCTCACCGTCAATTCCTATGACGTGACCCTGATGTTTGCCGCCAGCGGCCCCTTGCAGGCTCTCGAAGCGCTGGCCGCAGCGCGCCCGTGGAACCTGATGTTCGTGCGCCATCGCTCGGGTCCGGTCTACCTGTGGTACGAGATCGCTCACCCGCGTTTCCTGCGCAAGACCGTGGACGAGTACGGCCAGCCCAACATGAGCGTCGAAGACGTAGTGGTGGACCGGTTCGACGAGCTGCTCTGGCGGCTGCGCGCGCTGGGCGGCCTGAAAAACGCCTTCGGCAAGCGGATCGTGGCCGTGGGCGGGCCGAGCGGCTGGGGTGCGGGCGGCAAGCTGGCGCCTCAACGCTCGCGCGAGGTCTTCAAACTCGACATCCAGACCGTTCCCTACCCCGATCTGGGCGAACGCATCAAGCGGGCGCGGTCCGATCAGGCGCTGGTGCGCCGCGCGCACGCCGCCGCCGAACAGTACCTCAACCAGAAGGGAGTGCGGCTGGAAACCGACAAGCGCTTCGTGCTGAACGCGTTCGTACTCAACGAGGTCTTCCACGATCTCCTGGACGAAGCCCGCACGGACGCCATCACTATCAACGAGTGCATGGGCACGATCATGCCCATGTCGGAGACCACCGCGTGCATGCCGCTATCGCTGCTCAATGACGCGGGCTACATGGCTTTCTGCGAATCCGACTTCGTCGTGATTCCCGCCGGCATCCTGCTGCACTACATCTCAGGCAAGCCCGTGTTTCTCAATGATCCGACGTGGCCGCACGACGGCGTGGTCACCATCGCGCACTGCACGGCGCCGCGCAAGATGGACGGCAAGACGCCCGAGCCGGTTCGCATCCTGACGCACTTCGAATCCGACTACGGCGCAGCGCCCAAGGTCGAGATGCGCAAGGGCGCGGTGGTAACCAACCTGATCCCGGATTTCAACTTCCGCCGCTGGCTCGGCTTCCGGGGCGAAATCGTGGATGTGCCCTTCCTCCAGATCTGCCGCAGCCAGGTGGACGTCTCCGTTCAGGGCGACCTCGCGAAACTGGTGCGCGAGATGCCCGGCTTCCACTGGATGACCTGCTACGGCGACTATCTGAAAGAAACAGGCTACGCCCTGGCCAAGCTCGGGATTCAGTGGACGAACATCTCGGCCTGATCAGGCCCCGGCCTGCTTGAGCAGGGTCTTCAGCTCTTCAACCGTGGGTACGCGGCCGGAGACCACGATCTTCCCGTCCACGATGACAGCGGGCGTCATGCGCACGCCCAGCGCCGCGTATTCCCGCGGATCGTAAACGTGGGAAACGTCGGCCGACAGGTTCAGCTCGGCACAGGCGTTGATGACGTTGCGCTCCGTCGCCTGGCAACGGGCGCAACCCGGTCCTGCAACCTGAATCTTCATGGCGTTACCTCGCGAAGATGAAATTTCCGAAAAACCATCCCACCACCGTGCCCAGCACGAGGATCGTCGCGACGTAAACCGCCGCCTTGCGCACCCCGAACACACGGGCAATGGCCAGCCAGTTGGGCAGGCTCAGCCCCGGGCCGGTCAGCAGAAGGGCCAGCGCAGGCCCCGGACCCATGCCCAGCTTCATGAGCGTGTCCACGAAGGGCGCTTCCGTCATGGTCGCGAAGTAGCTGATGGCGCCGATGAGGGTGGCCAGAAACGAAGCCTGCAACCCGCTCCCTCCCAGCCACGTGCGGATCCACGTCTCCGGCAGCAACTTTCCGATCACGCCCACCAGAAAAACGCCGCCGAGCAAGAGCGGAAAGATGATCCGCACAAACCACCAGCTCTCGCGCAGCCAGGCCGCGATCTCGTCGCGCGAGGCCGTGCGCCTCGCATACCACGCCACCACCCCAGTGAGCACGGCCCACACCAGAACTTTGTACCCGTAGGCGCCTGTGCGGACGACGTAATTGGGCGCAAGCAGGGAAACCAGCACTAGCCCGAGCAGGATCAGTTTCTCCCGTGCGATGATCGGGCCGCGCACGACGCTTGCCGCCACGGGATCCTGCGCGCGGCTCTCGTGACGAAAAGCCACACTCATCACCGTTCCCACGACCAGCGCCATGGAAACCGCAGCCACGATGCGCGCCAGCACCATCCCGCCCCCAAGAATGCTGCCGGTGTAGACGAGGGCAAGAATGTTCGTGGCGGGCGCGACCCACAAGACGATGAACGCCGGTCCGATGCCCGCGCCTCCGTAATAGAGGCCGCTGGCCACGGGGATCACTGTGCACGAGCAGGCCGCCACAAAGAAGCTCGCGCCGGCCGCCAGCGGAAAGCTCTTCCATTTGCTGGCCTGCTCGCCCAGATAATCGAGAATTACCTCACGACTGATGAAAGCCACGATGCCGCCGGCCAGCAGGAACGCAGGCACAAGGCAGGTGAGCACGTGCGTGGCGATATAGTCCTTCAGGGCGTTCACACCGCCCAGCAATAACTCCCCGATCATGGCATACCCTCCCTTGCCGGCGAGCGAGGCATCGTCTTGTTGATCACGTCCCCGCGCTCACCGATCAGATCCATGGCGCGAAACACGTATCCCGACCGCGGCTTCAGATCCAGCAGTTGCGAAGGCGGCAGCGTAAGGATCTTGCGGCTGGTTTCGTCGGCCATTCTTTCGGCCTCGTCAATCTCCCGCGCGCTTACCGGCTTGCCGGCAGCTCGCAATGTGCGGATGCGGTTTTCGAGCGCCGCCTGCTCCTCGGGAAAGACGCCCGGCTTCAGGCGCACCTCCCAGGTTTCGCCTGTCGAAATGCGCTGGAGGATGAACCCGTCGCCGACGGAATTGTCAATGCGCAGGGTCTGGAAAT
>JAPWUP010000095.1 GCA_028275505.1 Bryobacteraceae bacterium | reverse complement strand
GCGGGCACGCGCCTCACCGAACCGCTCCCAATCCCGCGTGAGCATTTCCAAATAAGCCAGCAGATAATGCGGCCAGAGCACGGGCTGGGCGCGGCGCAGGTGCGTGTAGCCGGGGATCACGGCATCCGGCCAGGCGCGCGCCAGATCGAGCAGCGCGGCCGCCAGCTCGACGATCCTGCTGCGCGTCCGGTCAATCTGCCTGCGCAGCCAGAGCCGCGTGTCGAGCGATACCTGCTCGTTGCGGCTGCGACCGGTGTGGATCTTCTCGGCCACCGCCCCGGCGCGCTCGCGAAGCTTGCGGATCACCAGCGTGTGCACGTCCTCGTCACGAGCGCCGGTGAAAAAGGCAGGATCGCGGGCTTCTTCGCGGAGTTGGGCGAGAGCGGACTCGATGGCCTGGCGCTCCTCGGCGCGGAGAAAGCCGGCGCGCTCGAGCACGCGCGCCCAGGCCTGCGTCCCTTCGATGTCGGCCTCGATCAGGCGCCGGTCAAAAGCGAGCGAGCCGGAAAAGCGTTCGAAGACTTCCGACGGCGAGCCTTCGAAGCGGCCGCCCCACAGTTTCATGGACACGCCTCAGCGAGCCCTCAGGGCCGCGCGCACGCGCACCGGCAGCCCGATCAGATTGATGAACCCTTCGGCGTCTTTCTGATCGTAGCCGGCACCCATGGTGAAGCTGGCGATCTCCACGGCGTAAAGCGAGTTTGGCGAGCGGCGCGAGACCGGCTCCACGTTGCCTTTGAACAGGCGCAGCGTCACTTCGCCGGTGACGCTCTCGGCCGCCTTTTCGAAGAAGGCGTCCAGGGCTTCGCGCAGCGGAGTGAACCAGAAGCCGTTGTAGACCAGCTCGGCATAGTCGAGCGCCAGCCGCTGCTTGTAGTGCATCAGGTTGCGGTCGAGCGTGAGCGCTTCCAGCTCGCGGTACGCGGTGACGATCAGCGTGCCGCCGGGCGTTTCGTAACAGCCGCGCGACTTCATCCCGACGAAGCGGTTCTCCACCAGGTCCACGCGCCCCACGCCGTGCTCGCCGCCGATGCGATTCAGCGTTTCCACGATGGCCACCGGGGAGAGCCGCTCGCCGTTCACCGACACGGGGCGCCCGGCTTCGAATCCGATGGTCACCTCGGCCGGTTCGTCGGGGGCTTCGCGCGGGCTGCGCGTGATCATCCAGACGTCGTCGGGCGCCGGATTGGCCGGGTCTTCCAACGGGCCGCCCTCGTGCGAGATGTGCCAGAGATTGCGATCCCGGCTGTAGATCTTGGTCGCCGTGGCAGTCACCGGGACGTTGTGACGTGCCGCGTAGGCCAGCGCGTCCTCGCGCGAGCGAATCTCCCATTCGCGCCACGGAGCGATCACGCGGAGGTGCGGCGCCAGGGCCTTGTAGGCCATCTCGAACCGCACCTGATCGTTGCCCTTGCCCGTGCAGCCATGAGCCAGCGCGTCGCAGCCGGTCTTCAGAGCGATTTCCACCTGCTTTTTGGCCAAAAGCGGCCGGGCGATCGAAGTGCCCAGCAGGTACTTGTGCTCGTAAACCGCGCCGGAGCGAACCAGCGGCCACAAATACTGGGTGACGAACTCCTCGCGCAGGTCCTCGATGTATACTTCCGAGGCGCCCGTGCGAAGGGCCTTTTCTCGCAGACCGGCCAGCTCCTCATCGCCCTGGCCGATGTTGCCGCACACGGCCACGACCTCGCAGCCGTAGTTCTCCTTGAGCCACGGGATGATGACGGAAGTATCCAGGCCGCCCGAATAAGCCAGTGCTACCTTCTTGGGTTTCTCCATACTTACCGAAATTCTAACAGGCGACGCTGCCCCTCAGGCCAGCATCATCAACAGCAATGCCTTCTGCGTGTGCAGGCGATTTTCCGCCTGTTCGAAGACGAGCGAGCGGGGCGATTCGATAACCTCGTCGGTGACTTCCTCGCCGCGTTTGGCCGGCAGACAGTGGAGGAAGACGGCGTTGGGCGCCATCTCCATGAGCTGCGCATTGACCTGGTAAGGCTGGAAAACGCGGCGGCGCTGAGCGGCCTCGCGCTCGAAGCCCATGCTGGTCCACACGTCGGTGTAGACCGCGTCAGCCCCCGCCAGAGCCGCGGCCGGATCGGTGGTGATGGTCAGCTCGGTGCCGCAGGCCGCCGCCAGCCCTGCGGCTGTGGCCGCGATCTCCGCGTTCGGCGCGTAACCCGGCGGCGTGGCGACCGCCAGATTAATCCCCAGCCGGGGCGCGGTCAGCATGAGCGAGTGCGCCACGTTGTTGCCGTCGCCCACGAATGCCAGTTTCAACCCGCGCAGCTCGCCGAAACGTTCCTTGAGGGTGAAGACGTCGGCCAGAGCCTGGCAGGGATGGTAGAGGTCACTGAGCGCGTTGATCACGGGCACGGACGCCCAGCGCGCCAGCTCCTCAATGGTCTGCTGGGAGAAGACGCGGGCCACGATGGCGTGGGTCCAGCGCTCCAGATTGCGCGCCACGTCCTTGAGCGGTTCGCGTTCGGCGATGGGGCCGCTGGAGAAGACGGCGTCACCCCCCAGTTGCTTGATGGCCAGCTCGAAGGTCAGCCGGGTGCGCAGGGAGGGTTTCTCGAAGAGCAGGCTCAGATAGCGGCCCTCGAGCGCGCGCGCGTACGCGGCGGGCGAGCGCTTGAGCGTGGCCGTGAGATCGAGCAGTTGGACCAGTTCTTCCTGGGAAAGGTCCAGATCCCAGGCGAAACGCCGGACGGAGGCTTTGGGAAGGGTATCCGTCGGGAAGGAGGCCGGGGCTGTATGAATATTCATCACAATGAATAATTTCACACACCCGGGCCGACCCTGTCAACCTCCTCCGACCCGCGCAGCCCGGCTTCGGGGGGCCGAAAGGGGTCGGAAGGCCGCCGTTGTGCCCGTTCCCGGATGCCTGTATCGAGCTTCTCTGCCGGAACGCGCACGAGCGCCTGCTAAAATGCCCCCGATGCCAAACCCCGGATGGTCGGCCTTGATGGCCGTGATCGCTCTGGCTGGCGCGCCCGCCCTCGCGCAGGAGCCGCGCGAAGAAACTCATCGCTCAGAACTGGTAGCCTGGCCAGGCCCCTGGTCGTTCCTGCTGCCCCACGCCGCCATCATCCTGGTGAGCGACCAGGAGCTGGAAGCTCTTTCTGATCCGGACGCGGTCCTGAACCTGACGCTGGGCCGCGAGCCGCGCATGGAGAGCCTTCGCCAGGTGTGCCTCCGTGCTCAGGCGCGGGGCGCCCACACCCTCACGCTGGCCTTCGATCACTTCTTCCGCCAGTACCGGCCCGGACAGGACGCGCCCAGGCGCCTGATGCCCGACATGGACGAATACATCCGCCGCGTGGCCGCCATCGGCCAGTTTGCCCAGCGTTACGGGCTGGGCCTGGAACTCAGCCTGCTCAGCCCGCTGGAGATCGGCAAGGCCTACGCTGCTCGCACCGGCGAATCGGGCGTCTGGATGCACTACCGTGAAGGGCTGCGCGATCCCGTCACGGGCGCTTTCAGCGTCCAGTTGTGGCGGCACAAGCGGTGGGCCAACAACAAGGGGCCGGTGGATGTCGAGGATGCCGGCGTGCGGGCCTTCGCTTTTCGCGAAAACCGGATTCCGGGCACACCGTACCGCGTCGTGGATCCGGCCGCGATGGTCGAAGTTACGGCTGACGTCGGCGTGGAGCGCTTCGGGAACGTGGAGGCGCGCGCGGGCGATTTTCGCGCCGAGCGCATCCGTGTCTACTCGAACGGGCCGGCCCGCCAGCCGGGCCTCGATCGCGTACTGGTCATCCAGCAGTACCGCACCCCGGAAATGGATTACTTCAGCCCCAAGGCGCTGCCCTTCCTCACCGAGCTCATTGACCGTTACGCCGCCGCGGGCGTGCCGCTCCACGCGCTCTACTCGGACGAAATGCATATCCAGCAGGACTGGGCCTATTTCAGCCACCACGACGCCGGCCAGTTCGCCTTGCGCTACGTGAGTCCCGGCCTCGAGCAGGAATTCGCGCGACGCTACGGCGCCCAGTACCGCGATTTCGCACGGTATCTGATTTATTTCACCTACGGGCAGGAGGATTTCGCCAATGACTTGAGCGCCCGCCAGGGCGTCATGCACGTGTTCGGCGCCTCGCCGGAGGAGATCCGCCGGACCGCGCTGTTTCGTGCCCGCTACTACCGCCTGCTCCAGGACGGCGTGGTGGACCTGTTCGTGGCGGCCAGGCGCTACGCCGAACGCAAGTTCGGCCGCCGGCTGCCCGCCCGCGCGCACGCCACGTGGGCCGAGAGCCCGCCCATTGATTACTACGAGGTCGGGCGGCAGAACCGCGCCCGTCACCAGTACGAGTACACGTCGAACTTCGTCTGGTCGAACACTGTTCACCAGGCGGCTTCCGCCTGCTACGACTACTTCAAGTGGGGCGATTTCCTCACCGGCAACGGCAACGATCACACGGAAGGCGGCTGGCTGGACCGTAACTACTTCGCCCTCGCGCTAGCTGCCTCCACGGGAATTCTCAACGAAGTTCCTTACTCCTACGCCGCGCATTGGGGCATGCCCGCCGAGATCAGTCGGCGGCGCGCTTCCCTGGTCAACGCTTCGGGCGCCGGCGCCTCGCTGCCGTTTGCCCTGGTTGAGGACATGGAACACCGCGACGTGGAGGTGCTCATGCTTTACCCGCTCGATCTGGTTGCGGTCGAGGAACGGTTCGGCTCGTGGATGACGCAATACGGCTACGCGAATTACGTCACCGCAGCCAAACTCTTGGAGCGCGGAGCGGTGCGCGGCGGCGCGATTGAGATGGCAGGCCGCCGCTTCACGACGCTGGTGGCTTTGTTCGAGCCTTTTCCTCCCGCCAGGCTGCTGGAGTTGATGAGCGAATTCGTGCGGAGCGGCGGGCGGCTGATCTGGTCCGGCCCACCTCCTTTGCTGACCTGGGAGGGCGAACCGGCTCTTCCTGTCTGGCAAAGCATTTTTGGCGTCACCTTCAAGCCCGATCCGGTGGACGGCCTGATCGCCGCGGGGCAGCTCGTTCGTTTCGAAGGCCCGCTTGCAGGCGTCGCACCACAAATCATCCTCACGGACTTCCTGGTGGACCGCATCTACCCCGTCCAGCTCGAGCAAGCCGAAGCCGCCGCGCGCGTGAAGAACCACGTGGTCGGTTCGTTGCGGCGTTACCCCGGCGGTGGTTTGGCCGCCTTTCTCGGTTACCGTCCTCGGGACGACCAATCCCGCAGCCTCGGCTACGACTCGCGAAACTGGTTCGAGGTCCTCTCGGCGCTGGGAGCTTATCCGCCGACGGGTCGGTTTGCCGGCGTCAACGACAACACGGAGCACCTGTCGCGCACGGGGCCCTACCTTGTTTGCCGGTTTCCCAACGGCGCCATCGCCCTGGCCCCGCACCTGCGCGAACTGGAGGAAGACTGGCCCGGCGGGTTCGCGCGCGATGCCGAGGCTGATCGGGCGATCGTGGCTCGCCTGGCGCTGCCCTCGGAGGCCATCCGCTTGCGGGAGTTCAAAGTCCACGGCCACACGGTCAGCTACGAAGGCGAGAGGGCGGTTGCTTTCCGGGTCAACGCCCAGGGCCGGCTCGTGGCCTTTGCCGGCCACCGGACGCGGGAGATCACCGTGGACGGGCGCCGCACCGTCTTCGCGGATCAACCGATGGAACTGATCGCCTGGGCGCCCGTCAGTGCGCGGCGTCGCGTGCCCGGCGGGGCCGTGCTTCAGATCATCGTAGAGGGGGAAGGGACGGTGCGTATCCCCTTGGTTGGCGTTTCAACCCCTGTCGAGCTCGTCGCCGAGGGATCCACTCCCGGCAGCCGCGGCGCCGGAATCCCCTGCCGGGTGGAAAACGACCGCCTGGTGTTCACCGCCAGCAAGGAAATTCAGGGCCGCTCCCTGTACGTTGTCCCTGCCCGCGAGGCGAAATGACCGCGTCTCGCCAGTGCTACGCTAGGGAAGGCTTTCATGAACTTACTTCACAGGAGGAACAAGCATGGATGAGACTGTGAACCGGTTGCCCCTGATCGGCGAGGATGCTCCCGCGTTCGAGGCCGAAACGACCCAGGGCCACATCCGCTTTCCCGACGATTTCCGCGGCAAGTGGGTGATTTTCTTCAGCCACCCGGCAGATTTCACCCCCGTCTGCACCACGGAATTCATGACTTTTGCGGCCATGCAAGAGGAGTTTCGTTCCCTGAACTGCGAGCTGCTGGGCCTCTCGATTGACAGCAACTACAGCCACATCGCGTGGCTGCGCACCATCAAGGAGAAGGTCGAGTTCCGCGGGATGAAGGGCATCGAAGTCAAATTCCCGGTCATCGCGGATCTCACCATGGAGGTGGCGCGCAAATACGGGATGCTCCAGCCGGCGGCCAGCAGCACTCACGCGGTCCGCGCGGTTTTCATCATTGATCCCGCGGCCAAAATCCGCGCCATCCTCTACTACCCGCTAACCAACGGGCGCAACATGGAGGAGATCAAGCGCCTGCTGATCGCGCTTCAAACCTCCGACAAATACGGCGTAGCCACGCCGGCCAACTGGCAGCCGGGCGAGGAAGTCATCGTGCCGCCGCCGACCTCTTGCGGCGCCGCCGAGCAGCGAGTCGCCGAACCCGGTGAGGGCGTCCGCTGCGTGGACTGGTTCCTCTGCTTCAAGCGGCTGCCCTGAAGGTGGCGAGGCCGGCCTTTCAGATTCGACGGCCAATTCCGCGGTGGAAGCGGGGCATGCTGCTATCATGAATTTTTTGGCATGTCTCGCTTCCTCCTGACTCTGATCGCGTTTGCCGCGTGCTCGCTCGCCCAGGCGCCTCCGAAGCCTGTCCCCGCGCCGAAACCCGCATCCCCGCAGCGTTTGGGCTCCGCGGCCCAGCGTAACGAAAACATTCAGGTCCATCGAATTGATAACGACGCCATCAAGGAAGCCAACATCCGCCTGGGCACGAACGTAACGCTGCTGGGTGAACTTCCTGCCGAGGCCAGCCATTTCGCCGTCGAGCATGGGCGGCCCCCGGTGCGGCAGCCATTGCTTGCTCCGCGGCGCATCGCGCCCGACTGGCACGGCGAGCTTTTTCAGTGGCATCAGAACAGCGTTTTCAATGCCAGGACCTTTTTTCAGGTAGGTCCGGTGCAGCCTTCCCGGCGCAATTTTTACGGGTTGCGCGCCACTGGCGGCGCCGGGCCGCTCGGTCATTTGAGCCTCGCGGCTTCCCAGCGCAAGATCCGCGGGATGGTCAACGGAAACGTTCTGGTCCCGCTGGCCGAAGAGCGCACCCCGCTGGCCACGGACCCGGCCCTGCGGGCCCTCATCAGCCGCTGGCTCGCAGCCTACCCGCCGCTTCTGCCCAATCGCCCGGACTTCGATCCGCGCGCCCTCAACACGAACGCGCCCCAGCGCATTGACGAAACCGACGCGGAAATTCGCCTGGACCGCGAGGTAGGCGCGCGCTCCCGGCTCTTCCTTTCCCACGCTCTGAGTCGCCAGCGCGAGGCGGCGTTCCAGTTGGTCGCCGGCCAGAACCCGGATACCGACATTCACGCCCATCGCAGCCGGCTGACCTGGCAGATCACCCCGTCGGAGGCGACCGAGGTCGCTGCCGGGCTGTCCTTCGATCGGGTTCGTTCCTGGCTGCGTCCGGAGCCGCGCGCCGTCGGTCCCCGCATCCGCATCGGCTTTCAGATCGAGGAGCTGGGGCCGGACAGCATGTTTCCGATTGACCGCGCCCAGAATACTTTCGGCGGCGCGCTGCTGGTGCGGCGGCAACTCAAGGGCGGGCGGCACGCCCTGAGCTGGGGCGGCGATCTGGCCCGCGTGCAGTTGAACGGAGTCGAAAGTAACAACCAGCGCGGCTATTTCCAGTTCACCAACAATTTCGGGCGCACCGCGATCGAAAATTTCCGCCTCGGGACGCCGACGACTTATGAAGTTACAATCGGCGAGTTGGCGCGCGGCTTCCGCAACTGGAAACTGAACGCTTTCTTCGGCGACCGATGGCGCCTGGCCCAGCGTCTGCAACTTTACTTCGGCCTCAGATATAACGCGCTGACGCGCCCCGTGGAAGTGCGCCGTTTGGATATCATTCCCTATCCCTGCGACTGCAATAACTTCAGCCCCGTTTTCTCACTGGCCTGGGGCGTGCGCAACTGGACGCTCCGCACGAGTTACTCGGTTTCTTTCGGAGAAATCCTGCCGGTAACTTACCAGCAGATTCGGAATAATCTGCCGAACGTCCGCTATGTTCAGGTCCAGCATCCCGACCCGCTCAATCCGCTGCGCGGCATACGCCTGGAGGATCCGCAGACGCGCAGTTCCCCCACCTGGCTGTCGCCGGATCTGGTTTCTCCCTACGCCCACCAGTACGGGCTTTCCCTGGAGCGCCCGGTCGGCAACTGGGCCGTGCTGCGCCTGGGCTATGTAGGGAGTCGGTCGCTGAAGTTGCTCAATGTTTTTATCCAGAACCGCGCTGAGCCAGTGCCCGGCATCCCGCTGACGACCGCCACGGTGGACGAGCGCCGGCCGGATCCGCGCTACTACGAGATCAAGCGCGTGGTCAACGCCGGCATCGCATACCTGGACGCCGCCCAGCTCGCGCTCGATTTCCCGCTGCGTCGCGGCTTCACGGGCGGCTTCCGTTATACCTTCGGCAAAGCGATAGATGAGGGCGCGGATTATGCTTCCACCGCGGCGAACACCGACATCACCAAGGGTCGCAGCCAGTGGCAGTACGATCAGTTGCGCGACCGGAAGGGACTCAGTAACTTCGATTCGCCGCACGCCCTCGAGCTGCACGCCGTCTGGGACCTGCCTTCGCCCGCGCCGCGCGGAAGCCTGTTCGGTCAACTGCTGAACGGATGGCAGGTCTCGGCCGCAGCGCTCATCAAATCGGGCACGCCGTTCACTCTGTACGTCGGCTCCGACGCGCCCGGCTTCGGCAACGTGGACGGCGGCCCCGGCGATCGGCCCAACATCCTGGATCCTTCCATTCTGGGCCGGACGGTGGACGATCCGAATACTTCGACGAGCATTTTGCGGCGGGATCGTTTCGCCTTCATCCGACCTGGGGAGCATCGCGGCAACCTCGGGCGCAACACGTTCCGCAAGGACGGCATCGCCAACCTGAACGCGGCCGTGGGAAAACAATGGCGCTGGAACGGAGGGCGCGAGTGGACGCTGGCCTTTCGCGCCGAGGCTTACAACCTGGCCAATCACCCTCAGTTCGACGAGCCGCAGCGCAATTTGAGCTCGCCTTCCTTCGGACGGATCACCAACACGCTCAACGACGGGCGGGTCTTCCAGTTAGGGCTGCGGCTGATTCTGTGAGGTCGGAGCGGGCTGGGCGGCCGGCGTTTCTCCTCCCAGCGGTCGCAGTTTCTCGAAATCCGGGCCGCTGATTACGTAGTACCAGTCGGCGAAGCGCTGGTTGAGCTCGCGCGCCCGTCGCTCGCCGGCAGCGCCATCGCCCCCGTATTTGCTCGCTCGCGCCGGATCGTAGCTGGCGGTGACCATCAGGTACCGGTTCTCGCCGCGCCCACCCGCCGATTTGATTTCGCCCCCGCTGGTGGCCACCTCGCCAAAGCGCAGCACGTAGACCAGGCCGTCTGCGGTTTCCACGCTGAGTTCACCCTCCTTGCCCAGCAGGCGACCTTGCGGCGTCAGGAAGAAGCCGTACTGGCGGAAGGAAAGCGCGCTGTCCAGAGTAAGCCGGACCTGTCCCTGTCGCAGGTCCTCGGCTAACGTGGGGGGTTTGGGCCGCACGTCCACGATCCGCAAGCCTTCCAGAGTGCCCAGCAAGGCCTGAAGCGCGCCCGGCTTGAGCTTGTCCGCGCCGCTCCAGCCACCGTCCTGCCGCGCCAGCGTCAGCGTTTCTGCGCGTGCGATGCGGCCCAGCGTTTCATCAATCGAGTACCGTTGCACGACGATGCGCCGGATGGCCGAAGCCGCCAGCCGCAGCAGGTTGGGCTCGACCCAGTCGGCCAGGCGCGCCGAAGGATCGGCGTCGGTCTTCACGATGTAGGTTCGCTTCCGTCCGGGGATGCGGACGTACCGGTAGCCGGGCTTGTTCTCGACCGGCTTGCCGAAGATGTAGTCGGCCAGCACGTCGCCTCGCGCATCGCGGAGCGTGACGCGCTTGCCGCGCCCAGTGAGCGTGGCGACGCGAGTGTCCAGCGGGTCAATCACGCCGAACTGGGCGTGCTCCTCGGCTGAGTCCGAGCGAACCATGTCCTTGCGCAGGTCCACCAGCCCGGCCGCCAGCCGCGCCAGGCGGTCCCCCAGTTCGACGGGATAGTTGTGATGGGAAGCCACCACCCAGCGGCCCTTCCGGAACTCGATTTTCAAAGGACGGGCGGTGGCGGTGGACTCCTCGTAGTCAATCACCTCGATCACGCGTGCGGCCTGCGGATCGCGGAAGTTCGGGTAGAACAGCTCGCCCTGGTCGCTGAGGATGGCCGGTGTGACCCGTTCCGGCTGCGTCCATGCCGCCAGAATCGCCATCAATGCGGCAGCGCCCAGCCAGGCCGCCGTTTTCACCGTCTCACGCATTGCCTCCCTCCGGGGCGCGCGCGCTCACCAGACGGTCCGTTGGAATCCCCAGCCTTTCCCGCCGCATTTTCCGGATCGAGACGGCGATGAAGAGCAGGAAAGCAGGCACCGGCGGCAGGGCCACCGCCAGCAGCTTGATCGTGTTCTGGATGCGCCGGATGGCGTTCTCCATTTCGGCGCGGCTGTTTTCAATCTGCCGCTGCTTCTCGTCCTCGATGTTGGCCCGCGCCACCTGCAAGCGCCGGTTTTCCACCGACTGGACGTTGGCGATCATGATCCTTCGCGTCTGTTCGTCCAGGTCCGTGCGCTGCTCGATCTCGCGCACCGCGCGATCCAGTCGCGCCTGGGCCTCCTTGAGCCGTTGCTCGGCCAGCGCCTCGGCGGCCTGGACCTGCCGGAGCCGTTGAGCCTCGTAAGTGCGGGTGCGCGCCTCCACCGCTTCCAGCGTCCGGTGCTTCGGTCGCCGCTTGCGCAGCGCGATGAACGACGGATCGCCGGCAAGGTCGTCCACGGCGTTGAGCAGGAAGGTCACGTTGTCGAACTGGAGCTGCTCGATCCCGCGGCGGCGCAGCTCGAAGAACTGCTCGCCCATCAGGTCCACGTCGGCCACGACGATAGCGTTAACCTTCCCCGTGGCGTCTTCGCGCCGGACGCGGGCGGCCAGTACCTGGCGCGCGCCGCCGGGATGATGCGGCAGATTCTGGTTGATCGTGATGCCGAAGAGCGTGCGCTGGACCAGATCCTCCCAGCGCACCGTGCCCGAGTCGGTCGTGGTTTCCACCAGGGGCGTGAAGCGGACGTCGCTGCGCCCCCGCAGCACGCCGGGATAGAGCAGGACGAGCTCTTGCAGGCCGGCGGTGACGGGGTCTTTGGGATTGAAGCCCTCTTTGCCGATGAAAACAAATTCCTTGGGAAGCGTTTTTAGCTGGGGATGCGGGTTGTAGTCATCCCAGGCGATGCGGTTGCTCTGCCAGATCACGCCCAGCGCTTCCAGAAAGGCGCGCAGGTCGGCCCGCGGGGTCGCCGGCGCCGAACTCGCTAGCAATCCGGCTGACGGGATCTCGTTGGGCGCCAGGTTCAGATCGAACGCCGGCATCGGGTCGAGCAGAACGAGCACCGGGCGTCCTTGCCGCACGTACGCGGTGAGCCGGTCGAGTTGCGCTTGCGTGAGTGTGGAGGGCAGGGCCACCACCAGGGCATCCAGGTTCGCCGGATACTCGCTGTCCGGATCCACGCGCACCACCTCGTACTGCTTCCGCAGCTCGGCCACCACGGACCATTCGCTGGTCTGGATCTTGTTCTGGAAGTCGAAGCCCCCGAACAGGCGCGCCCGGGTGTCCAGGATTCCCACTTTCTTGCGCTGCGCCCGCGAGACCACGCGCACCGAACGCATCAGCTCGTATTCCACCGGCAATCCGCGATCGAAGAAAGGAATCACGAACTCTTCGCCCTCGCAGACGAACGCCAGGCCGAGGAAGATCTCGTTCGTGGTTCGCGCGCTCTCTTCCGTCACCGGAACCCGGTACGGGCGAATCCCGTAGCGCTCCTGCGCTTCCCGGGCCTCGGGCGAGTACTTCAGGGTCTCGATGATCTTGACGTGGACCGCCTCACCGCCCACCGCGTCGAACTCGCGCAGCATGTTGACCAGGTTGGTCCGGACGTCCATGTAGCTGCGCGGCACCTGCGGGCTCAGGTAGGCATAGATAAACACGGGCCGCCGCGGAGAAAGGCTGGCAAGCAGGGCGCGCGTTTCCGGCGCCAGCGTGTGGAGTCGCTCCGCCGTGACGTCCAGGCGAATGCGGGCATGGGCGGCCAGCAGCGTGCTGCTGCCCACGATCACCGCGGCCGCCAGTCCCCGCAAAGCCACGTGCACGCCCAGCCGGGGCGCTTTGGGCCCGCTCGGCCAGCGGCGGCGACCCAGCAGCGCCACGTTCACGTAAAACGTTGCCAGCGCCAGCCCGACGAAGTAGACCAGAGAACTCAGCGTGATGACTCCGCGCGCCAGATCGCGGAACTGCTCGACCACCGACAGCCGCTCCGCCAGTTGCTGCCATGCCCCGCTGAGAATCGTGCCTGCGCGCGCGGCGAATACAGGGACGGCGCAGAAGACCGCGCCCAGGATGAAGGCGACCGTCTGGTTGTCCGTGCACTGGGAAGCCAGCATCCCGAGGCCGAGCAGAGCGGCGCCCGCCAGCCAGTAACCAAAGTAAGTGGCCGCCATCAGCCCGGGATCCGGATCGCCCAGCCAGCACAGCACGACAAGGTGGCTGAGCGAGAAAAGCAGCGCGACCGTGTAAATTCCCAGGCCGGCCAGATACTTGCCCGCGACGATTTCCAGGTCCGTGGCCGGCAGGGTGAGTAACAATTCCTCCGTACCCTGTTTCTTTTCCTCGGCCCACAGGCCCATGCTGATGGCGGGAATCAGGAAGACCAGCAGGTAAGGAAAGACGCGGTTGAGCTGGTCGAGATTGGCCAAATTGGCGGCGAAGAATTGCTCCTGCCAGAAGGCCGCCATGGCGCTGACAAATACGAAAAGAGTGATGAAGACGTAGCCGGTGGGCGTGCCGAAGTAACTGCCCAGCTCACGCAGAAAAATCGCAGTGATCACGCGGCGCCGGGCGCGCATGGCTTTCTGTCCTCCGCTTCGCCCCGGGTGAGGGCGTGGAAGGCTTCTTCGAGCGAAGCGTAGCCGGCTTTCATCTCTTCGGGCGTGCCGTCGAAGACGATGCGGCCGCGGTCAATGAAAATGATGCGGTCGGCCATCGCTTCCACCTCCTGGAGAATGTGCGTGGAGAGGAGGATGGTTTTGGTGCGCCCCAGTTCGCGGATGGTTTGCCGAACCTCGCGCACCTGGTTGGGGTCCAGACCGCTGGTGGGCTCGTCCATGATCAGCACATCCGGCTCGTGCAGCAGCACCTGGGCCATGCCCACCCTCTGGCGGTAGCCGCGCGAAAGTTTGCGGATGCTCTTTTCCAGCACGGGCGCCAGCCCGCACAACGCCGTCACCGCCTCGATGCGGTCGCGCAGTCGCGCGCCGGAGAGTCCGCGAGCCCGTCCGAAGAATTTGAGCAGCTCGAGCGGCGTCATCTCCGGATAGAGCGGGCCGTTTTCCGGCAGGTATCCCAGGCGCTCGGCGGCGGCGATCCGGTTTCCGTTGACGTCCAGACCTGCAATGCGCGCCTGGCCTGCGCTGGGGGCCAGATAGCCGGTGAGGATTTTCATGGTTGTGGACTTGCCTGCGCCGTTGGGCCCCAGGAACGCCGCCACCTGGCCCTGCGGGACGGAGAAAGTGACGTCCCGGATGGCGGCGAAATCGCCATAAAACTTGCTGAGGCCGATGGCCTCGATCATGGGCGGCGCCATGGCTTGGCTCATGGTTGACGGTTGCGAAGCAACGAGGCCGTTGGGATGCGGGAATTCAATAAGAGTATTTAGCACTCTCCCGCGGCCTCTCGCAAACCGCGGCGGCTTGTTCCGTTGCTATGCTGGCAGCGATATGCGCGTCGCCGGATTCTTTCTCGCCCTGTGCTCCTTGCTGGCCCCGGCTGCGGACCCTCTCTACCAGGCCTTCCGCGAGCCGCCCCGCGAATACTCCATGGAGCCTTTCTGGTCCTGGAACAGCACGCTCGAGCCGGAGCGCCTGCGCTGGCAGATAGACCAGATGCTGGACAAAGGCATTTACGGCGCCTACATGCACGCTCGCGCCGGCCTGGATGAGAGCCGTACACCCTATTTCTCCGAGGGATTCTGGGAAGCGGTGCGCGTCAGCGTGGAGTACGGGGCTCAGCGCGGCTTCCGCACCTGGATTTACGACGAGGACAAATGGCCCAGCGGGGCGGCCGGAGGCCGCACGATCGCGGCGAACCCGGCTCGCTTCCGCGCCATGGGCCTGCAGCACCGGACCCAGAGCGTGCAAGGCCCGGCGCGGGCGCCGGTGCGCTTTCCTGACGCCGTATTTGTGGTCGCTGCGCGCCAGACAGCTCCCGGCCGCATTGCCTCGGACACCCTTACCGACCTCACCGAGATCAACCGCCGCGGTGCAAGCTGGGACGTGCCCGAAGGTACCTGGCTCATCTCGATTTTCGAACCCGTGCGCGGGCGCGAAGACCTGCCCAATTACCTGAATCCGGAAATGGTGGCCGAGTTCATCCGCAACACTTATGAGCAGTACGCTGCGCGCTTCCGCTCCCATTTCGGCAAAACCATCCCCGGCTCGTTTTTCGACGAAATTTTCAATCTCAAACTGCCCTGGGACCCGCTGCTCGAGGAGCGTTTCCGCCAGCGCAAGGGTTATGAGCTGCGCAAGGTCCTGCCGTTGCTGTTCCTGGACGGCGGTCCCGAAACCATCCGGATCCGCTGCGACTATTTCGAGGAATTTACGCGCCTGTATGAGGAATCCTGGTTCCGGCAGCTATCTTCCTGGTGCGAGCGGCACAACCTCAAACTCACGGGCCACACGAACGAAAACCTTTACTCGATCCAGGATCAGGGCGATTACTTCCGGACCTGGCGCCATCCCCAGATTCCCGGCACCGATAACGAGGACTTCCGTTATACCTTCCCGCGCGTGATCGGCTCGTGGAAGCCCAAACAACTCAGCTCCGTGGCGCACGTTTACAACAAGCCGCGGGCCATGGCCGAGTCCCTGGGCGGCGCGGGCTGGGCGATCACTCTGGACGAGGCCCGCTACGGCGTGAACATGCTCGCGGTATACGGAATCAATTACTTCATCTTCCACCTTTTCCATTACGCCATGGATACTCCGCTCAGCATGGACGACTGGCCCAATTCCTGGTTTTACCAGAATCCTTACTGGAAATACTTCAAGAAATTCGCGGATTATATTCGCCGGATCTCGTATCTGACCAGCCAGGGCCGTCACGTGGCTGACGTGGCCGTCCTTTATCCGGTGGAGGAAGTCTGGAGTCACGGGATGAAGAACCCGCCGCCCGGCCAGCCGCCGGTGGTCGAACTGGTGGATCGGCTCGTGCAAGAGCCGCTGGACTGCGATTTGGTGGATACCGACAGCATCGTGCGCGCGGAGGCCCAGCCTGGAGGTCAGGCACGCATCGGCACGGAAAGCTACCGCGTCCTGATCCTGCCGCGGGCGCGAACGGTCTCGCTGGCTGCTTACCGCAAGATCGCGGACCTGGCTGCCGGCGGGCTCACCGTGGCGGCGCTCGGCGAGCCGCCGCGCCATTCGGCAGAAAACGGAGG
>JAPWUP010000075.1 GCA_028275505.1 Bryobacteraceae bacterium | reverse complement strand
ACGCGGTACGTCTACCAGCGTCACTTCGGCGATTTCGGCGGGCCGCGGCTGCGGTTTCACAAGCAGCTCGACCTGCCTTTCGATCCGGCATCGTCGCGCCTGGACGTGGTGGCTGATGGGCCCTTCGAACTCGAAGTCAACGGCGCGCCTGCCGGCTCGGGCGAGGCCATGGCGGTGCGGCGCTTCTCCTCGCTGCCCCTGCGTCGCGGACGCAACACGCTGGCGATCGAGGTTCGCGGCGAAGGCTACTTGCTGGCGCAGGGCGAGGTTTGTTCCGCGCGTGGCGAATGCGTCGGCATCTACAGCGATAGCGACTGGCAGGTGAACGCTCCCGGCGAGGAGCCTCGCGCCGCTTACCCGTTCGCCTATCCGCCGTTCGGCAACTGGGGCGAGCCGTCGTTGTCCGGGACGAAACCCGAGCTGCCGCCGGCGGTTTGGTACCGCGTCCGCATCCCGCCGGGTGCTCGCAGCGTGGAACCGCCGCAGGTGCAAGGTGAGTACGAGATGTTCGCCGATGAGCAGCCGCTGGCCCGTGGTTCTGCGGGCCCAGTGTCGCTTCCGCGGGGCGCGCGCGAGCTTCGTTTGCGAGTCCGGCTGGCTGACCCGGGCGACGGCCTGCTCGCTCCCTTGGTCTTCCACGCCGGACCGGCGCCCGGCAAGCTCGGCGACTGGCAGGATCTTGGGCTGGACTGGTATTCGGGACGCATGATTTACCGGACGCGCTTCCACCTGCCCGAGCAGTACTCCGGCGCGCAGCTCATGCTCGATCTGGGCGAGTTGCGTTACACGGGCGAAGTTTGGCTCAACGGCAAGCTCGTGGAGTTCTTTGCGTGGCCGCCCTACCGCGCCGACATCACGCGCGCGGTGCGTCGCGGCGAAAACGAGCTGGTGATCATCGTCGCCAACCTGCTGGCCAACCAGATGCGGTGGAATATCTTCGACTCCGCCATTGCCAACCGCATCAGCCGGTGGTGGCACGATGGCAACATCCTGCGCGAGGCCGACAAACTGCGGTCAGGCCTGATGGGGCCGGTGCGGATCGAGGCCCGGCGTTGAGGCAGGCGGCGCGCTCGCGGCAGCCCGCTGCTTCCAGGCTCGCGCGTGGAGTCCCAGGTTGCCGGCACAGACGATCACGGTCAAGGCGACCAGCCACGACTCGGGCACGTCCGGATAGATCAGCCTGTCGAGGTAGTGAAGCAGGAAACCGGTTTGGTAAGGCGTGTGGCCGGCCCGCCGCAGGAAGTACTGCTCGGCCAGCGTGAGCGGGCAGGGCCAGGGTCCGATTTGAATTACCAGGGCGTAAGCGAGCGAAGCCAGGTGCAGGCCCGCGACAGTGCGACCGCGCTGAGCGAAGGCGCCGCCCAGCGCAACCCACGCAATGAACGCCAGGTGCAGCAGAAACGCTGCCGCCGCGAGCGCTTGGAAAATCGCCGCCGGCATCCCTGCGCGATGATAGCACTATGGCCCACCTGCTCCGGCTGGCTCATGACTGGCGCCTGGAAATTGAAGGCGGGGTTCCCGCCGAGCTGATTCGCGACTACCTGCGTCCCGCCGTTCGCGCCGTGCCGGCGAGCATGGCGGCCCGGACAAGGATCCGGCTCATCCGGGTCGCGCCCGCGCTGGACGACCCGGAGGCCAGCTCACGCTGGCAACGGAGCCCCGAGGCAGCCGAAATCTGGCTGGCGACCGACGCTGACCCACACGACGTTGCCATGGAGCTGTTGATCTGCGTCGGCCAGATCCTCTGGGAAGAGTTGACCGGCGGCGAGCGCAACCAGTGGCTGGACCGCCTGCGGCGCGAACTAGAGGCGGGCGTTACCGGCGAGATTGACGAGCTGGCGCTGGAAGCCAAGCAGCGGCTGCTGGCCTCTGCGGCCGCCGCGCGCAGCATGCGCCGCCTCGAAGCTTACGCGCGTGCATCCTTCGCCTCGACGGCAGCCGAATACGTCCATTGTCTCTGGCACGATGTCACCGTGCGCTCCGGTCCCGAACACCTTCCCGCCCAGTGGTTACGCGCACGTCTCCAACTGCTCGAGCTGTGGTTCCCGCCCAATCCCGGCTATCGCCTGTTCGCGGCAGCCGCTCAGCGAGGCACGGGCAGCGAAGGCGCTTCCGAGGCCAGCCCGGCGTAGGTCTCCTTGACCCGGATCACCTTGTTGCCTTCGAAGGTCACGAAGATGATGCGTCCGGGAGGCTGGCCGTAGATCCAGTCTTCCAGCTCACGACCGTCCACGGTTTCCCGCACCTTGCGGACCGGACGTCCCAAAGCCAGCAGGACTTGGTCGCGATCCATGCCTTCCACGGCGCGCTTTTCCTGGATCGCCTGGCGAATGGGCGGCGGCAGGGTTTCCACGTACTGCTCCGTGGCCGAGCGCTTCTCGAAGTCGAGCAGGGGCGCCAGCAGCTTTTTCACTTCGGCCGGCTTCAAGGGAGGCAGCCGGCGGTTGAACACGAGCGCGATCGAAGTTCCACCGGGCGCGACCGTATAAGGCCCGCCCGCCAGAGGCACCGTGCGTGTGCCCATTCCGCCGCTGACCTGAATGCGCTCGTACCATTTCCGCCCGCCCCGGAAGCCGCCGTTGATTTCGAAAACGATGCGGTCATCCTCCAGGGAGACCTTGGTGATCTGGACGAGGTCCCCGGCACGCGCTGCCGGCCCGTGTTCGCGCGCCAGGGCCTGCCATTCGGCCTTGTCATAGGAGCCGTTCAGGTCCACGGTCAGCGCTTTCTTGGAGCGAGGCAGCAGGATTTTCGCCGTGGCGTACTCGGCGGTCAGGCCGCGGATCAGCTCGATGCGTTCCTCGGGCGTCAACGGCCGCGGCTTGTCCTGCGCAACCGCCACGACCGCCATCGCGAGAACTAACCACCATGCCAGGCGGTGCATTCAGCCCTCCTCACGGGCTTGCAGCAGGAAAGGGGTCTGGCGCGGCAGGGGCATACGCCACAGGGCCACAAACAGCAGAATCAGGATGCCACTGGTCAGGATGCTCCCTTCCAGTCCGTATTCGCCCCCACTCCACAGCGGCCCGGCTTTCCAGCGCACCGCGTAGCCCGTCAAGTTCATTGTAAACCCGCTCAGGGGCACTCCAGCCAGCGGCAACGCCAGGTTCCATCCCGCATGCAGGCCGATCGGCAACCAAAGATCGCCGCTGCGCCAGAAAGCATATCCCAGCAGGACGCCCCAGCCAAAGGTGTTCACCAGCCCCAGCAGGTTAATGTCGGGATTGCCGGTGTGGGCCACCGCGAATAGTGCGCTCACGGGAAGGATCGCTGCCCACGGTCCCACGTCCCTGATCAGGATCTGGAACCCGTAGCCGTGGAAGAGCATCTCTTCGCCCGCCGCGCCGAGCAACAGGAGGAGGCCGACGAACAAGATTACGGGCGCTCCCGAGGAATCGGTCGCGAGAGCCTGGAACTCGGCCGCGGGAGAGAGTACGGCGCCAGCGATCAGAGCCAGCGCGGCCCCGGCGCCCCAGGCCAGTCCTCGCACGAGATTCCGCCGCGACACGGCGTTCCAGCCGAGGCCAGCCTGCGCCAGTCCAGCGCCTTCGTAGATTCGCATGAGCAGGCCGTTGCACGCGACCGCCGTCACAAAGACCGCCAGCACGCTCGTCACGAGCAGGTTGCTGGAGAGCCAGTAAAGCAGCGTGCCCACCAGCCGCAGTCCCGCCACGCTCAGCGCCGTGAAAACGGTCAGCCGAACCGCCAGCCTCAGCGCCTTCTCGGCTGCTCTCATGGACCCGACTACTATAGCGGAGCCGCCTGCTCGCCGGCGCTAGCATGGAAAAGATGCCGGCGCGACGGATCCTTCAGTTGGGCGATCCCATGCTGCGCGAAGTCTCCCGGCCTGTGGAGACGCCCGCTCATGCTCTCCTCATTCTGCGTGATTTGCGCGCGACCCTGCACGAATTCCGCCGCACCCACGGCTTCGGACGCGGAATTTCCGCCGTGCAAATCGGCGAGCCGGTGCGCGTGATCTACCTTGAGTTCGAGGGCACGCCCTATTCCTTGATCAATCCGGAATGGGAGTTCCTGAGCGAGGAGAAGTTCCGGCTCTGGGACGACTGCTTCTCGTTCCCTGATCTGCTCGTATATCTGGAACGCTCCCGCCGCGTGCGCCTGCGCTACACGGATCCCGCGGGGCAATTGCAAATCCTGGACGCCGAGGGATCGCTGGCCGAGCTGCTTCAGCACGAGATGGACCACCTCGATGGCATCCTGGCCGTGGACCGCGCCCTGGACCGCATGAGCCTCGCTACGCGCAGCGAATACGAGCGGCGTTATCGCAAGCAGCGCACGGGTGTAGAATGTAGGCCATGAAAATCACGCGTCGTTACGCAATTCTGCTCGCTCCTGCTGGTGTGTTGTTGCTCGGTGGATTTCAGGCGGCGCAACGGGCCACGGCCCCGGCAGCCGATCCCCTGATCGAAGGCTTCAAGAAGACCACTGTGGCCTCGGTCGCCGACGCGGTGGATCAGGTGGTGGGACAGCGCGGTTTCATGGCCCACGACGTCCGGCCCCAGGTGCCGGGCGCATTCGTGGGGCGCGCCAGGACTGCTTTGCTGCGGCCCGCGCCTCCGGAAAAGGCCACTGCCACCCTCAGCGCCCGACACTCGATCGAGATGATTGACACCGCCCGTCCCGGCGAGGTAGGCGTGATCGTGGTCGAGGGGAGCCTGGATGTGGCGGCGCTCGGTGGCCTGATGGGTACTACGGCGAAAGCCCGCGGCATGGTCGGCGTGGTCATTGATGGCAGCGTGCGTGACGTGGCTGAGCTCCGCGCCCTGCCTCTGCCGGTCTACGCGCGCGGGGTGGTGCCCTCCTCGAGCGTCGGCCGCTACGCCAGCGTGGCGCGCGACGTTCCTGTGACCTGTGCGGGCGTCACCGTGCGCCCGGGCGACATCATCGTGGCGGGCGAGGACGGCGTGGTGGTGGTCCCTGCGGACAAGGCCGAGCAGGTGCTCAAGCGGGCTCAGGAAATTGACGCCCGGGAGACCAAGATGGTCCCCTTAATCAAGCAGTACAAGTCACTGCAAAAAGTGGTGGAAATGTTTAACCGGATCTAAGCGTGGTTTCCGGCGGGGCTCAGCCCCTTGTTTTTCTAAAGTCTGGTTGCGCCCCGCCGATCATGGGGATGTATGCAGGAGCGCCGCGCGGAACCGCGCATGCTTTGCGCCGACCTGATTCGCGTTCACTGGACCGATGAATCGGGCCGGCAGCGAGAAGCGGTAGCCAATCTCGAGGACATCTCGCACTCGGGAGCTTGCCTCCAGTTGGATAGCCCCATCGCCGAAGATACCCTCCTCCGCCTGGAACATCCCAAGCTGGATTTGTTTGGGCGGGTCCGCTACTGCATCTTTCGCGACACCGGGTATTTCGTGGGCATCAGATTCGAGCCTGGCTATGCCTGGTCGCAGCGCCGCTTCCGGCCCAAGCACCTGCTGGATCCCCGTCGTCTTTTCGTCCGTAAATCCACCTCCTCGCCTCCCCGGCCCAACGGTTCGCCCGGCGAACGCACACACTGAAGTGCGCCCCGAGGCTCGGCTGCGCCGCGGCAGCTCTTTTGTCATCTCAATAGGCCAGCAACCAGCGGGCTTTCTCCAGGACCTTGGCCGCGTTGGGAAGGAAGGCTTCTTCCAGAGGGGGACTGAAAGGCACCGGCGTGTCCGGCGCTGCCACTCGCACTACCGGCGCATCCAGGCAGTCAAAAGCTTTCTCGGCAATGCGCGCCGCAATCTCGCCGCCTACGCCCCCGGTCAGCGTGGCCTCGTGCAGCACCAGCACGCGCGAGGTCTTGCGCACGCTGGCCAGGATCGTTGCTTCGTCCAGGGGCAGTAGCGTCCGCACGTCCACGATTTCGACCGATACGCCCTCTTGATCCAGCGTGTCGGCTACCTCCTGGGCTACCCAGACCATGGCGCCGTAGGTGATGATCGAAAGATCGCGACCCTCCCGCACCACGGCCGCGGGGCCAATGGGCACCGTATAGTCGCCCTCGGGGATTTCCTGCTTGATGCGCCGGTACAACGCCTTGTGCTCGAAGTAAATGACCGGGTCGTTGTCGCGAATCGAGGCCTTGATGAGTCCCTTGGCGTCGTGCGGCGTCGCCGGCATGACCACTTTCAGACCCGGCGTGTGGACGAACCACGCCTCGTTGCATTGCGAGTGGAAGGGACCGGCATGTACGCCGCCGCCGCAGGGGGCGCGCACCACCATGGGGACTGCCGCACCCCAGCGGTAACGGCATTTGGCCGCGAAGTTCACGATCTGGTCGAAGGCGCAGGAGAGGAAATCGGCATACTGGATTTCGGCGATGGGCCGCAAGCCCATCAGAGCCGCCCCGATGGCCGCGCCCGCGATGGCTGCTTCGGCCAGCGGCGTGTCAATGACTCGCCGCGCCCCGAAGTGCTCCAGCATCCCCTTGCTGATCTTGAACGGGCCGCCATAGACGCCCACGTCCTCGCCCAGCAGGAAGACGTCCGGGTCGCGCTCCATCTCCTCCCAGATGCCCTGGCGAATGGCTTCCAGATAGGTGACGAGCATGGCTCAGCTCGCTTCGTAGACGTTGGCGGTGAGTTCGGAAGGATCGGGATAAGGGCTGTTTTCGGCCCACTCGATGGCTTCGTCAATCTGCTGCCGCAAGGAGGCGTAGAGCGCGTCCAGATCCCGCCGGTCGGCCCAGCCGCGCTCCAGCATCAGAGACTCCATGCGCAGGATCGGATCTTTGGCCGCCCACTCCTCGAATAGGTGCTTGGGAACGTATTCGGCGGCGTCGTGGGCCGAGTGGCCGGACATGCGGAAGGTCTTGCACTCGATCAGGTAGGGTCCCAGCCCGCGACGGGCATGTTCGGCAGCGCGTCTGGCGGCGTGGTAGACCGCAAAGGCATCGTTGCCGTCCACGATTTCGGCGGGAATCCCGTAACCGGGACCGCGATCCGCCACGTTGGCGCACGCCATCTGTAACTCGAGCGGCGTCGAATAGGCGTACTGGTTGTTGTTGCAGACGAGCACCAGCGGGAGCTTTTGCACGGCGGCAAAGTTGATGCCCTCATGAAAATCGCCCCGGCTGGTGGCGCCGTCGCCGAAGAACACGTACGCGATATTGCGGGATCCGCGGTATTTCAGGGCCAGAGCAGCGCCCGCGGCCACCGGCAGGGAAGCGCCGATCGAACTGATGATGGCCACCAGACGGCGTTTCATGTCGCCCATGTGCATGTTGCCGTCCTTGCCGCGGGTCAGCCCGCCGACCCGACCCATGTACTGGGCGAACACTTCCCGCGGGTGGACTCCGCGGATGAAATACAGGGCGAGATCCCGGTGCGAGGGGAAGAGCACGTCCTCGGGTTCGGCGGTCAGCCCGACGCCCACGGGAATCGCCTCCTGACCGCGGCCGGAGTACACGCCACCCACGATCTTGCCCTGGCGATAAAGCTTGCGTTCGATGCGGTCCTCGACCTCGCGCATCAAGAACATGTAGTGCAGGAAACGCCAGGCAAGGTCGGCTTCAGGGTCGGTCCCTGTGGTCTCCGGCGGGGCGGGCAAGGGCGCAGTTTTCACAGCGGCCATCGGCGCTCTCCATCGCAGGGATTTACCAGCCCAAAGCCTGTAGTATACGCTATTGCGCCAGCCTGGTTGGCAAGCCCGCGCTCCTCAGAAAGGCAGGTCCCGGCGCGGCGGCCCCAGGAGCGAGCTGCGCAGGTAATGATACGGGTTGACGGGATTGCCGGCGATCCGAACCTCGTAGTGCAAATGCGGCGCGGTCACCCGCCCCGAAGTTCCCACTCCGCCAATGATCTCGCCCCGTCGCACTTCCTGGCCGGGGATGACCGAGATCCGGGACAAGTGCGCGTACCAGGTTTGCATGCCGTTGCCGTGATCTACGACGACCAGCCGCCCGTAACCGCTCAGGTAGCCCGCCTGGACGACCACACCGTCCGCGGTGACGCGCACCGGTGAACCGTAGGGCGCCGTGATGTCCACACCCCGGTGGAAGCTGCCTTCACCCGAGAACGGGTCTATCCGCATGCCGAACGAACCCTGCAGCCGGCCTTCCACCGGCCAAAGGTCGGGCCGGGCGCTGGCGCGCCACCTCGGATGGAAATTACGGAAGCGCGAGAAAGTTGCCGTGCGAAGGAAACTGTACTCTTGGAGCGTTTCGTGGAAGGTCGGGATCAGGCGGCCTTCGCCCGAGATGTCGGCGGGACCTTCGAGCTTTTCCTTGATGCCGTAGGCCACCGACACTTGGGTAGCGAAGAGTTGGAGCGTGGCCAGTTGATCCTGGGTCTGGTGCGCTTCTCTTTGTAGATTCTCGTAGCGGGCCCGCAGCGCCTGCACTTCCTCGCGCAGCGAGTTGTAGCCCGCCACTTTCCAGGCCATGCGCACGTAGCTGGTCACGAAGCCGAACATCGAGACGCAGCCCAGCAGGGCGAACCCCAGGATCAGGTAAACCACCCGTTGGGGAACCTGAAACCTGCGGAGCCTGCCGTGCAGGGAATGGGCCAGGATGACGACGAAGTACGGCTGCTGCATGGAGTTCTCTCGTAACCGGTGCGGGCCGTACGCGAAGGCACTCCACCCGCCGTTGGTCTACCCTTCCGTCAACTGCCTGTGAACGAATCCACAAAGCTACCAATTCCGCGGGGTCCCTGTCAAGCGCCGAGTGGCTAGATTAACCCGATTTCATAACGGGTCCCGCCCTCCCGCCGGCAGGCTTGGACGCTAGAGTGGATGTCCCGACCCTGCCCACCGGCGCTGTCCCCCTTTCCCCCTAAAGTTTTTCCCCTGTCGCCCGATGAAACCGGGAGGAGCCTGTCGTGCCCGAGCCGGTCGCCGAGAGCGCGCTCAAAGACCTTCCTTCGCTGGCGAAGATCCCCGCTTTCCCGCCCATTGTCCTGCGCGTATTCGATTTGCTGACCAGCGAGGAGGTCGAGGTCCGCAAACTGGTGGAAATTCTCACGGCCGACCCGGCCTTCTCCGCCCAGATCCTGCGCCTGGCCAACTCCCCGCTCTTCGGGTTCCACTCGCGCATCGAGAGCCTCCAGCACGCGCTGGTGATCCTGGGACTGCGCCGCGTCCGCAGCCTCGCGATGACGGTGGCCACCGCCAACTACATGCAGGCGGCGCTCAAGATCCAGGAGCTTTACCGCTGCTGGCGTCACACCCTGGCCTGCGCTTTGATCAGCGAGGAATTGGCTCGGATTTGCGGGCAGCCCGATGACGTCGCCTATACCGCCGGGCTGTTGCATGACGTGGGCCGGTTGGGCTTGCTGGTTGCCCATCCTGCCGAGTACGCCCAAATGTTGCGCAATGCGGCCCAAGGCGGGCTGGACACGCTCGAGCTGGAGCGCAAGGTCTTCGGGGCGGATCACTGTGAGGTCGGGCGGATGCTGGCCGAGCGTTGGAACCTTCCGGAGGACATCCGGCTTGCCGCAGGACGGCACCACGACCAGCCAGGCGGCCCGGTGGACGATGTCACCGGCGTCGTCTACCTTGGTTGCCAGCTCGCGGACGCGCTGGGCTTTTGGGTGACCCCTCCATTGAGGCCCCGCTCTCTGGAAGAAATTCGCGAACTCCTCCCCGAAGACGCACGCAGCCGTTTTCACCCGGACGCAGAGCAACTGAGGGATTCAGTCGAGCGGCGTATCCGGTCCCACGAAGTCGCGGCCGCCCCTGGCGCATCATCGCACGCGCCGGGAGAAGCGCAACCGGAACCGGCAGAACCCGAAACGGAACGCGTCGAGGACTTGCGCGAAACGATCGTGGCCGCAACGCCCGCCCGTGCGTTGTGGCGGGATCTGACGGTTGTCGTGGTGACGGGCCTGATTTTCTCCGCCGTCTTTATCCTGACCTTCTATCTGCTGAATCGCTGAACGCACTGCTGAATCGCTGAATGGAACTGCCGCCCTCAGTCCACGCCCAGCGAGCGCAAGGCCGCGCGCACCACGGGATCCCGCGCCAGTTCCACCTGATCTCCTTTTTCGACTCCCAAGGCCTGGTTCAAGATCTCGGTCTTCAATCGCGTGGCGATCCACTCGCGCTCGCGCGACCATTCCGCCACCGAAGGCTGAATGTTGCGCTGGGCCAAATATCCCTGGAACTCATCGAGCAGTTCCGGGGTCACCTGGAAATCTTCGCCGACCCTGTGCCGCCGCAGGTAGTCGGTCGCGAACGAAGTAAAGGCGCCGCCCGCCTCGACGATGGCCCGGAAGGCGGTTAGCGGCTCCGGGTACACGATCTCATCGGGTTGGATGCCTCCCGTGCGCTCGCCGGCGGTGGCGGCCAGGGCTGTTCCCGGCAATGGGCGTTGGATGGAGCGGCCCTTCGGCGTGTAGTAGTAGGCGGTGGTCAGCGCCAGCCCCGTGTTGTCGGAAAGCGGATACACGGTTTCCACGAGACCCTTGCCGAAGCTGGGTTCGCCGACAATGACGGCGCGGCCGTGGTCTTGCAAAGCGCCAGCCACGATTTCAGCCGCCGAGGCGCTGCGTCCGTTGATCAAAACGGCCAGCGGGAATGTATACGGGGTGGCGTTGTCGGGGACCTTCTCTTCCCTGGGTCCTACGGCCCGACCCCGCGCCGTCAGCAGCCGTGCGCCCGGCGGCAAGAACAGGGAAGCGGTCTCCAGCGCCGAACTCAAAATGCCCCCGGGATTGTTCCGCAGATCCAGCACGAGAGCTTTGAGCGTTGCGCCACCCAGGCGCTCGATGGCGTCCCGCAGTTGCTTGCCGGTCTCGGCGTCGAAGCTGGCAAGCCGAATGTATCCGACGCCTGGACGCAACAGAAAGGCGCGTTCCACGCTGGGCGATTGCAATTCCTCCGGCGTCAGCGTGAGCGTGAGCAGACCCGGCGAGCCCGGCCGCCGCACCTCCAGCTTCGCCGGGCGCTGGCGCGTCTCGCCGAGCAGGGCGACGAGCTGGTCGGTATCGAGCCGATCGAGGGAAATGTCGTTGATGGCTACGATTTCATCTCCGGGAGCGATGCCGGCGCGGGCCGAAGGCGTTCCTGGCAACGCCTGCAAGACGATGACGCGCCCGGGCAGCACGGAAACGATCGTTCCGAAACCCTTGCGCGTCGAGCGCTCCAGTTCTTTGAGCTGCTCGAACTGTTGCGGATCGAAGAAGACCGAGTGCGGGTCGAGACGGCGCAGCATGCCCGGAATCGCGCCCCCGTAGATCGCCTTTTCAGGGTCCACCGGGTCGGCCGCCATTCTCTCGACGACTGCGTAGACTTTCGTGATTTCCCGCAGAGCGAGCGGCAGGTCGCCGCCCTCTTGCGGCGCGTCGGCAGCCAGAATGGCGAGCAGAAGCAGGGCCGGGACGCCGGGCATCCTGTTCCCATTATCCGGACCGCCGTGCGGGCTGGCGACCCTTCCCCTTCCTCACGCGCCGCAGCACTTCTTGTACTTCTTGCCGCTGCCGCAGGGACAGGGATCGTTGCGGCCCACTTTTTCTGCCCGGATCTGAGGCCTGCTACCCCCTTCCCCCAGTTCTTCGAGATACTCTTCCTCTTCTTCGGAATCAACAAACACAGGTGGGTGGCCGGCGGTGACGAGCCGGTCGTTCAAAACGTCGGTGACGATCCATCCTTCTTCCTCCGACAGGCCACCGGCTGCCTCTTCGATCTTGCGCAACGTACGGCGGGCTTCGAGACGCGACGGCTCCATGGGAACCAGCGCCGCGTAGGAAGCCAAAGCCTCCCGTCGCAACGGGGAGGAAAAAAGTTTTTCCAGCCGGTGCAACTGTGCGCGAAGACCGAAAGTGCCCACACCCAGAACGGCCTGCCGGCGGATCTCGAGATCAGGGTCTTCGAGATTCTCGATCATGAACCGGGCGAAGCCGGGGTTGCCCGTAAGCCTCATAGCCTCCATGGCCATGGCGCGGGTCTCGCGGTTGTCGTAGAAGTCCAGAACCCAGCGGCGGACCAGAGGGTCGTCTTCGTCGCGCTGCGCCAGCCCGAGCAAAATCAATCGGCGTTCGGCGAGCGGGACCGCGGGATCGCCGAGCCTCTTCAGCATTTCTTCGCGCCAGGGACCCTCGGATTGAATCTGCGCCAAAGCCCGCCAGCAGGCGCCGCGGACCTCGGGGGCCTCGTCCTTCGTCGCCAGCTCGTAGAGTTTGTCCTTTGCCGGCGAAGCTGGCTCGCCACGCCTGCCCAGTTCGTCAGCCGCACCCAGTCTCCAGCGGGCTACCGGGCTCTCCAGCAGCGCGATCAGATCTTCGACGGGCAGGTGCTCGAAGTCGGGATCGGCCTCTTCGGGGTACCAGGACCAGATATCGAACGGCTCGGGGGTCTCCGGTTCGCGAGGCTGGTCCAGACGCTCGATGATTTCCCGGATCTCCCTGCGCTCCGGCTCGCTGGCCGCGCGGTCCAAGGCCTTCTCGAGATAGGGCCTGGCGGCGGGATCTCCATAAAGGCTGAGGGCGAGGCTTCCCAGCAAGGGATCTACTTCAAGCTCTTCAACCAGCGCCTGAAGAATGCGTGGATCGCGCACGCCGAGTGTGGCCAGCAGGTCGTTCAACCCGAAAGGATTTTCCAGCTTTTTTCGCAGCTCGAGCAGCGGCTCCAGCGCGGGTGCGCCGACGACGCGGAAGGCATCCGCCAGCTCGTCTGGCCACTCCTGGTCCCCATAGCGTTCCGCCAATTCCAGGAGCACGGGCAACATGGCGGGCGAAGCCAGGTGGCGGGCGATAAGGACGACGTCTTCCTCAAGGTCGAAGAGGTAGTCGTCGTCCTCGCGCAGGAAGGTCAGCAGGTCCTCCACGCAGGACTCGCCGCGCTCCACGATGGCGCGCACCCATCGCTGATCGAGCGGGATTCGTCCGCGTGCCGCCTCCCGGAGAAGCTCAAGAACGGATGCCTGGGCGTATTGATCAGGACTGAGAAGCATCAGTAGGTCGCTCGCCCGCCGCTTGCGTCATACACCTGACCGGTGACGAACGACGAGTCGGGACTGGCCAGGAAATGGACCACAGCCGCGATTTCCTCCGGCGTGCCCGTGCGTCGCATGGGGATGCGGGAGGTCATGTACTCGATCTGGGCGGGCGTCAACTGCTCGAGGATGGGCGTGCGCACCACGGCGGGCGTGACCGCATTCACGCAAATCCCATCCAGCGCGACTTCTTTCGCCAGCGCCTTGGTGAAGCCGATGACGCCGGCCTTGCTGGCCGAGTACGCGGCCATGTTGGGATTGCCTTCCTTGCCGGCGATGGAAGCGATGTTGACGACCCGGCCGTAGCGGCGCTCGCGCATGTGCGGGATCACGGCGCGGCAGCAATAGAACACGCCGGTGAGGTTGATCGCCATCACCTGATGCCAGTCCTCGTCGGTTTGCTCCCACAGCGGTGCGGCGCGTCCGGCGATGCCCGCATTGTTGACCAGGATGTCGAGCCTGCCCGTCCGGTCCAGGATCTCCGCCACGGCGGCGGTGACCGACCCGTAATGGGTCACGTCGAGGAACACGGCCATGGCTTGCGGGCTGGCCTGCGACGCGCCGGCCTGCACGTTGATTGAGGCGGCGACCAGCCGCGCTCCCTCCAGATTCACGTCGCAGACTGCCACCCGGGCCCCGGCCGCCGCCAGCCGCCGGGCGATGGCCTCCCCGATCCCGCGAGCCGCGCCCGTCACCAGCGCGGTTTGCCCGCTCAGATCGAAGAATTTCGTCATGCCGCTCCGGCGGCTGCGCCGCTATTCCTCTTTGAGCACCTGCACCGTGATCTCGACGGTGACATCCCGGTGCAGGCGGATGGGAACCTTGTATTCGCCGAGCTGTTTGATGGGATGCTCGAGCTGGATCTTGCGCCGGTCAATCTGGAAGTTCTGCTGAGCCAGGGCCTGGGCGATGTGCAGCGCGGTGACCGAGCCGAACAACTGGTCGTGCTCGCCCGCCTTCTCGTGCAGGGTTACGGTGACGCCGGCCAGCATGCGCGCCAGCTCCTCGGCCTCGGCCTTCTCGCGGGCCTCGCGCCGCAGCGCCGCCAGCCGCTCCTGCTCGACGATTTTCTTGTTCGCTTCGGTGGCGGGAACAGCCAGCTTGCGCGGAAACAGGTAGTTGCGCGCGTAACCGTCCGCCACGTTGACGATTTGCCCGCGCGTGCCCAGCTTTTCGATGTCTTGCCTGAGGATGACTTCCATCGTCTCCTCCCGCTTCAGCGCGTGGTGAACGGCAGCAGGGCGATGTTGCGCGCCTGCTTGATGGCGTTGCTCAGGCGCCGCTGGTGCGGCGAGCAGACGCCGGAGAGCCGCCGCGGAATGATGCGACCGCGCTCGGTGATGAACGCGCTGAGCAGCTTGACATCCTTGTAGTCTATGTCGTCAATCTTTTCCACGCAGAAACGGCAGACCTTCTTGCGCCGGAAAAACTGGCGCCGGGTGACCACCGCCTTGTCGGTCCCCGTAGTCTGCTGCGATGCGCTGATCGGTTTGCCTCCTTTGGTTTCCGCCATGGCTCACTCCTGGGCGACGGGTTCGCCGGGAATCGCCGCCGGCTCGGCCGCGGGCTTCTGCCGCGCCCGCCGCTCTCGCTGCCGCTTGCGCTTCTCCAGCCACTTCAGCTTCTCGTCAATCCGCACGGTCAGATAACGCAGGACCAGATCGGAGACGCGGAAGCGGCGCTCGATTTCCTTGACCACGTCGGGCTGGGAGCTGTACTGCAACAGCACGTAGTAGCCCTCGTGGCGCTTCTCGACCGGGTAAGCCAGCTTGCGGATTCCCCACTTTTCCAGTTTCTCGACCTTGCCGCCGGCGCCGTTGATCACCCCCGTGATCTGTTCCAGAAACGAGTCAATCTCGGGCTCGGCGGCATCCGGCCGCACGATGAACAGTTGCTCGTAAATCCTCATTCTTCCTCTTCCCGTTCACCGAAGGCGCGACGATTGAACCTCGTCATGGCCTTTTCGACGCCTTCGGATATGATGGCCACGACCGCCTGGGCTGCATAGTCCAGGAAGCCGGGCAGTTGCTCGCGCTGCTGCCGCCCCATAGGCGACAGCAAATACTCCGGGTCAGCCCGGGTTTCCCCGCCGGGGTCAATTCCCAGCCGGACCCGGATGAAATCCTCGGTTTGCAAAGCCTCGATGATGGACTCCATGCCGTGGTGGCCGCCCGAAGAACCGCGTTTGCGGATGCGCAGCGATCCCCACGGCAGATCGTGATCGTCGTAGATGACGATCAGATCCGCGGGCGTGTATCCCCTGCGCTCCATCAGAGCCTGCACCGCTTCGCCGCTCAGATTCATGTAGGTCAGCGGCTTGGCCAGCATCACCGGCGCGCCGGCAATGGTCCCTTCGCCCACCAGCGAGCGCGCCAGCGGGTGGTTCACCGCGATTCCGAAGCTTGCCGCCAGCCTGTCCACCACCATGAAACCCATGTTGTGGGGCGACAGCTCATAGCGACGACCCGGGTTGCCCAGCCCCACGATCAGGAAACGTCGGGGCTGCGGGGCTGCGCATGCCGGGCTCGCCTCGCTCATGCCGCCACCGGACTCGGGTTACTTCTTCTTGCCCTCGCCCTCTTCCTCCTCCTCTTTCTTGCCCTTCTTGATAACCTCCGGCTCGGCGGCCGCCGGTTGCGCTGCCGCCTCCTCCGGCGCCGCCGTAGTGGCGCCGCGCAGCGCGATCACGTGCGCGATCACCGCATCCGGCGAACTGAGCAAGCGCATGGAACCCGTCATGGGGATGTCGCCTGCACGGATACTCTGGCCGATCCACAGCGGCGTGACATCCACCACGAAATGCTCCGGGATCTCGTCCGGCAGGCATTCGATCTCGATCTCGCGGGTCACGAGTTCCAGCAGGCCGCCCTGCTGCTTGACTCCTCGCGGATCGCCCTGCGTGACCACCGGCACCGAGACGCGCATTTTCCGGGTCGGATCAATGCGCTTGAAATCCACGTGCAGGAGTTTGTCGGTGACCGGGTGGTACTGCCAGTCCGCGATCATGGCGCGCGTGGTTTCCCCGTCGCGCACCGTCAACTGAAAGATCGTGTTGTGCCCGCTCGGGCTGTGCAGGATGCGCGTGATCGGGCCGGGATCCACCGCCAGCGCCACCGGCTCCTTGGAAGCGCCGTAAAGCACGGCGGGAATGCGGCCGCGCTGGCGCAGCCGCCGCGCCTCATTTTTCCCGCGCGTCGTGCGAATCTCTGCTTCGACCGTGATTTCCTTCCGCATGGCTTCTCCTCGCCGGGGGGCGCAAATCCACATCGCCTCCTGTGAAGACGCGGTCGTGGGTTGCGACCCCGCCGCACCGGCCGCCTCGCAGCCGGTCAGACGAACAGCGTGCTTATGCTGGTCTCCTCGTGGATGGAACGAATGGCACGGGCCAGCAAGGGCGCTACCGAAAGCACCCGGAACTTGGGGCACTTCAACGCCGACTCCGGCAACGGAATCGAGTTCGTCAGGACCACCTCCTGAATCGGCGACTCCGCGATCAACTCGACCGCGTTGCCCGAAAGCACACCGTGCGTGGCGCAGGCCCGGACGCTCCGCGCCCCCCGCGCCAGCAGGGCGTTCGCCCCTTTGACCAGCGTGCCGCCCGTGTCAATCAAATCATCCACCATCAAACAATCCCGGCCTTCGACTTCGCCCACCACGTGCATCACTTCCGCCACGTTCGCCTCCACCCGCCGCTTGTCAATGATGGCCAGCGGGGCATCGAGCCGGCGCGCGTACGCCCGGGCGCGTTCTGCTCCGCCGGCATCGGGCGAAACCACCACGGTTTGCGGCGTTCGCACCGACTTCAGGTACTCGATGGTGACCGGCGTGGCGAACAAGTGATCCACGGGGATGTCGAAAAAGCCCTGGATCTGCGCCGCATGCAGGTCCAGCGCCAGGATCCGGTTGGCCCCGGCCCGTTCCAGCAAGCTGGCGATCAGCTTGGCCGAGATCGGCACCCGGGGTTTATCCTTGCGGTCCTGGCGGGCGTAACCATAATAGGGTAACACTGCTGTGATGCGGTCTGCTGAGGCCCTCTTGAGGGCGTCAATCATCAGCAGCAGCTCCATCAGGTGGCGGTCCACCGGCTTGCAGGTCGGTTGCACCACGAAGGCATCCGCCCCGCGGACGTTTTCCTTGATCTGGATGTAGATCTCGCCGTCGGCGAAGGGCCTGATTTCAGCCTTGCCCAGCGGACAACCCAGGTGCTGGCAGATTTCCTCCGCCAGAGCAGGGTTGGCGCTGCCTGTGAAAACTTTGATGTCGTTCATTTCTGATACCGGCTTTGCGGCGGCCAATGCCGCCCAGCTACGATGTGAGGCCGCAACCAGCGCCGCCACCAACTTTGGTAGCGGGCGCGGCTGACCAGGGAAACTTTTATGGCTCGGTCCCCGAACCGGCCAAGGGCTCGCTCAGCCCGCTGGCGGGTCGCAAACAAACCCAGTATGGCCGATCCACTACCCGTCATCAGGGCGCAACGGGCCCCCGAGGCGCGCAGCTCATCCTTGGTTCGAGCCAGCGCGGGGTGACGTCGAAAGACAACGCTTTCGAAGTCGTTGCTACCCGTTTCGGGAATGGATCCGGCGCCCAGGATCTGGCTCCAAAGCCAGGATTGGAAACTATTAATGATACGTTCGCCGCTCTGTCCTGTCAACGCACTGCCCAGGTCGGCGTACGCCTCCCGGGTCGAGACGTGCAGCGGCGATACCACGAGCAACGCCCAGGCCTGCCGTGTTTCGGGCAACGGGTAGACCTCGCTGCCGCGGCCAATGCCCAGCGCCCGTCCGCCCCAGAGAAAAAAAGGCACATCGCTACCCAATTGCGTGGCGAGCTCCAGCAAGGTCTCGGTTTCCAGACGCACGCCGGCGAGCGCCGGAAGGGCGAGCAGCACAGCGGCCGCGTCGCTGGATCCGCCCCCCAGTCCTGCGCCCATGGGGATGTTTTTTTGCAACCGGATATGCACTTCGCCTCGCAGCCCGGTCCGTTCCATCAGCAACTCGGCGGCGCGCGCGACCAGGTTGCCCTCGATGACGGGCTGGCTTTCCACCACCAGGCGGTCGGGGTGCCCCGGACGGTAGCTCAACTCCAGTTCGTCCCCCAGGGAAATGGTCTGGTAAACGGTTCGCAGCTCGTGGTAGCCGTCCGGCCGCCGGCCCACCACGCGCAGGTCTAGATTCACCTTGGCCAGCGCGCGGACCCGGGCCTTGCGCTCTGCGGCCGTCATCGCTCGTACTGGAGCAGCGAGTACACGGGATAGTTGCCCAGCTTGCTCCGCCCGCCCAAAAAGCTCAGCTCGATCACGAAGCCGATGCCCACCACGTTGCCGCCCAGCTTCTCCACCAGGCGGGCTACAGCCTGCGCGGTTCCGCCCGTGGCCAGAACGTCGTCCACGATCAACACCCGTGCTCCGGGGGAAATGGCGTCACGGTGAATCTCCAGACTGTCCGTGCCGTATTCGAGAGCGTACTCGATGCGCTCGGTCGCGGCAGGCAGTTTGTTGGGCTTGCGCACGGGGACGAAACCAGCGCCCAAAGCATACGCCACCGCGGGCGCGAAAATGAAGCCGCGCGCTTCGATGCCCACCACCAGGTCCGGACGCACCTGGCGGTAGTGCTCGGCGAGGGCTTCGATCGCGGTGCGCAATCCCTGGGCGTCCTTGAGCAGCGTGGTGATGTCGTAGAAGAGAATGCCCGGCTTGGGAAAATCAGGAACCTGCCGGATGAGTGCTTTCAGTTGTTCCACCTGCACGCGCGTCCCTCAGAAGTACTCGATGCGGAAGTCGGTATAGTTGAGCAGCGGCGCTTCGCTACGCTCGACCCGGCGGACTTGGGCCATCCGCGGCCCTCGCCACAGGCGGCCCTCCAGTTCGTCCAGCGCTTCTTTGGGGCCGATCGCGTAAACCTCCACCCGTCCGTCGGCCAGATTGCGGGTGTAGCCGGCCAGACCCAGCTCGTGAGCGGCCTCCTCCACGAAGTAACGGAAACCCACACCCTGGACCCGGCCTTCAACAAAGTATCGCCGGGCGATGACGTCTTGCGGTTTGCGGCTACCCACCGCTCATCTATGCTAGCGCGCGTTGCGCCTTGCTTGCGCCGGCCCGCTTTGCAAACCCGCCTCGAGTTGCGGTTTCATAGAACGCATGAGAACCCTCGCCCTCATCGGTCTGTTTTCCGCGCTATCCGTCCTCGGCGCTGACCAGCGCTTCTTCGTTTACCTCGGTACTTACACCGGCGGCAAGAGTTCCAGCAAGGGCATTTACGTGGCCCGCTTTCACGCGGGCACGGGAGAGCTGAGCGAGCCCGAGCTGGCGGCGGAAATCACCAATCCTTCCTTTCTGGTGCTCCATCCTTCCCGGCCTTTGCTTTACGCCGTGGGTGAGACCGGCGGGCCGCAAGGCGGCACGGTCAGCGCCTTTGCGATTGACCGCGCCAGCGGGCGACTCAAACTGCTCAACCAGGCGTCTTCGCGGGGCGGCGGGCCGTGTCACGTCGCGGTAGACAGGACTGGCCGCTACGTGCTCGTCGTCAACTATGGAACCGGAAGCGTGGCCGTTCTGGCCATTCGTGACGACGGCAGCCTGGGTGATTCCACTGCCTTCGTCCAGCACTCGGGCTCGAGCGTCAATCCCAAGCGACAGCAGGGGCCGCACGCCCACTCCGT
>JAPWUP010000168.1 GCA_028275505.1 Bryobacteraceae bacterium | reverse complement strand
CTTCCGCTACTACCCTACTCTATACTAGTAACGCGCTCCTGTACGCACGCGAGGCGGGCCGCACAACACCGGTGGGCCCGGCCCGACGCTCGCCGACCCCGAAGGACCAGGCCAGGCACCGCAGCCCGGGTTCTACTACAACCCTTGGTGGGCATCCAAAGTACCCCTGGCGGGCGACAGACTTTGCGGCACACAAGCCGTTACGCCCCACAATGTCTTGTTCAGGTGGCGCGGCCAGTACGGGGTAAGTTGCGTAACGCGCTGGATGCGCGCTCAGCCTGCCCAGGAAAGATATTGCGGGGTAACTTCGAAGGGCGGGCGCGGGCGGACAACGTCCGGCCCCGGATTACCGCAACGCTTGGAGTGGTTGACTCTCAATGCCGCCATGCTCAGGACGTGCCGGGCCAGGGTGTGGTGGGACCGAATTTCGCGCGGCCCAGAAGCTGCGGTAACGTCCGCCGGAGCGCCAATGCATAGGCCTGGGCGTCGTTCAACGAGCTGAGTGCCAGCACCCCATGCCAGGCGTGCTCCGACCCAATCCGAGCAACTCGGAACGGCCAATGCATCCTCTGGCGCCGCCGTTGGCCCGCCGTGACCGGCAGGTTCCGCTCCTGCTACACCTGTGCACCTGCGCAGCTCCGAATGCGGACATGTTCAGGGGAAGGTCGTGTCACCAAGCCCGCTCTTGGCTCGCGGCTGAAGCGTCGCAGCCGTAGCAGAATCCCACGCGACTCCAAATGCGCACTACCCGCGGGTGTGGTCCTCGGTTCGGATGCAGGAGCCTCCCGCTGGCCCGTCCATTGGATGCGCCTGAGGCCCCAACCACCTTCGTCTCTCGGTTGCGAGGCCGAAGCCCAGGCAGCAGGATCCTGGCCGGTCGGGGAACTTGTACGCGTCATCGTAGAGGCGCCATGGCCCGGACAGCTTCGTTTTCGCCGGTCGTCGACGAGTTCCACCCGCTGTGCAAGATGGGGCCTGAGTACCCAGTTCGATCGGTTCCTTCCGGTTGGGCTGGGCCTTGGCTCGTGGGAGAATCAGGGTTTCCAATTTCGTGTCCGACAGTCTGGGCTTACCGCCATGAACAACCGACGAGGTGTCACTGGACACGTATCGGACGATGGAAAGCGCTATCCCCGTACCCTTGACAATACCCCTCCGAATCGGCGAACAATCACCACTGGACAGACTACGAACGAAGCTGATCGCGACCGTCGAGCGTACGCCTTGGCTCGGCAATACTTGCTGGAACTGCCCGACGTGACTCCAGAATTGCTGGCCCAATATCAAGAACCTCCTCCTGGCCCATCAGCCGACGTTCCTGGCCTTTACCGGGGATTTCTCAATTCGGCGACGAGCGCTACGATGGCCCCCAACGTAATCAATAAGGCCATCGGGAGCCTTGACAAACTCGCGGGGTCCACGTTCGGATTCGATCCCGCCAAGGTCTTGGAATGTTACCCGAGCTGGGAAGACCTCCTTGAAGAGATCGTCCGCACTCTTCATCCTCGAGGCAAAGTGCGGCGTTCAGCCAACAGCCTGTCGGTGCGGTTTTGCAAATGTGCCCTTTCTGGCGCCAAGTTCCTGCTGGCCTTCAACTCCGCTCAGGAGTTCTACGCTTGGGTGAGGGTCTTTCACGATGACGACAGAAAAGTCGCCGCGCTGCCCCTACTCCTCAGCAAGGAGACTTTCGGATTCGGCTTTGCCCTCGCGTGCGATTTCTTGATGGATCTCGGGTTTCCCAAGCTGGCGAAACCGGACGTGCACGTCAAGGCCATCGTCCGGGGTCTGGGACTGTGCGAACCAAAACCCGACGACTACGCCGTCTACAAGGCCGTCGTTCGCATCGCGCGTCACCAAGGGACGGCCCCGTACGACGTCGGCCAGACGTTTTGGCTTGTAGGCAGTGGGCATTTCTGTCGCCACCCCAACATCGGGGTTAGGGGGCGAGTTAAGACTGATCGTAATGGGTTCATCAAAAGGGCCGCACCCCTACTGTAGTTGAAGGGCGCAGCCTGCGATTTCGCCAGGCCGACATGGGCCGTCCGCAGCAGACGTCTTAGCAAGACCCTGCGCCGCTCTTCCCTGTATCCACCGGCGCTTTAGCGCAGATCCTGACCTCGATGGCTCTCATCCGAGGCCAGCTCGGACGAAGCGGCGGCCCGGGCACGCCGCCAAGGAAATCATGCTTCGTTGCCGAACATGCCTGGGCCGAAAACCATCCGGCCCGACACGGCCAATTGGAGGTGCGCCAAACGGGACCGTCGTGCAACCGACACTTGAGCGCCAGGCTGAGCTTGGCTTCACGTGGGCCGGGGTAAGCCTCAGTCAGCGCAAGGGCCAAGATTGGGCGTAGTCCCTGACCTACTGTGTGTCGCCTATCCCGGCTAGCAGAGAGGGGCGTCCAGCGGTGGAGCGAGCATATTTCGACGCGTTGCCTCCGTGGCGGAGCAGCCAGGAGGCGCCTCTCGCGTACCGCCCGCGTTGCGAGGGTTCTGCTGTGGGGTTGGCTCGTTGCTATCCGTCGAGGCCCTGCCTTTCTGCTATTTCCGCCAGGCTCTCTTGCAGAAGGCGATTACCTTTTGAGGGGTGTGCGGGGAGGTGATTATTCCCTTGCAAACCTCAGCAAGCAGCTCGGATGAACACGGCTGGTGCCGTTCGCACTTGCCGGCCGCAATGGCCTGGTCGAGGCGGCGTGCATCCACAATGCGGGCGTCCGCGAAAAAGACCACCGACGGGTGTCGAATAAAAGGGTGGTCGCCGGGTTGAAGCACCACTGTCTGATCACAGTTCCCGCGCAGCGTGGTGATGCTTACGATCACGCACTCAAACGATTCGGAGTCGGGCTCGGTAACGACTACCCACAAGTGACGCTTGCCGCCGCTCCATGGCTCCATCAAGAAGGTATCCCCGCTCCGCATTGCCCGTTCAGGCGGGGCGCAGCAGGGACTCTACCGCGGCAACGTTGTCGAGTTCTGCCAAGATGGCCTCTATCTCATCCGGGCTCTTGCCTGAGGCCTTCAAGATGTCGGCGTAACGGATCGGGATGGCGCCGCCCTCGGGGTCTTGCCATTCGGGGAGTTCATGCACTCGGTCAACCAGCTCCCAGCGGCTCATGTGCCCGTACTTCCGGAAGATTTCCTCGATCAGACTGATTTCTGCCGGCGACAGCTCATCGGTGGGCGCCTCCTGGCGCAGCCGAACCTCGTAGCCGATAGGCTCAGAAATGTAGCGGTCCCACACGCTCTCCGTGCCAGGGGCGGGGCCTTGACTGATCAGGTCGAGCACATTACTGAGCACCGGGCCGCGGTCCATAGAGACGTAGCGGTCCGTAGTGACGGGCCGGCCCCAGCGGATCAAGGCCTCACGATCAACCAAGTACAGGAGCTTGATGAGCTTCATGTAGCTCATCCGCCCGCCACGGAGCTTGAGCAAGTAGGCAGCCGCCTGGGTGGCCTTCGCCTCGTTGAAAGGACGGCGCACGACATGCATTGTACCACCAAGAATGCCGCCTGGACAACGCGCGAGAGGCGAGACCGGCTCGCTGCGTTGTCCGCCGGCAGCCACCGGCCCCCTGATCCGGGCCCGCACCGCGGCACAGCGGCGAGCGGCGGTAGCGGAGCGGCGTGTCATAAAAAAGCACGACCGGTTCTTTGATCGCCTCCGGACCTCTCCCGGTTTTCAGGGCCACGCCCCCCTCGCCCTCTCGTCCGCACCACACAGGGCTTCCCGCGCGCAAACGGCGGCAGACTCCTGCCCCCGCTCTCAGTCACCAGTTAGAAATTCCTGGGCTGCCCATCGTGGGTCGCGCAAGGCGCCATCAATTTCGGCACCCGTGAGTGTCGCCTTTCGCTGGTGTTCCGTCAGACCTTGCGCGAACTCTTTGAGCTCGCGACGGAGCCATTCTTCCCAATTTGGATAGTTCCCGCCCAAAAGCTCGAAGCATTTCCTTATCAGGCCGCTGAAAAATGGCCAAAGCAAATAACCCAGGAATTGTTTTGCCTCTATGTCCCTTGAGACGCCATGAGAGGAGAAGATCGCCAGCAGCAAGAGATGTTCCTGTACGCCACGCTCGAGGATCTGGTGCCCCCGGATCACCCGCTGCGGCCCATCCGGGCGATGGTCGATCGCGCACTGAAGGCGCTCGATGCCCGCTTAGACGAGCTCTACGGCGAAGGCGGGCGGCCGTCGATCGCACCCGAGCGGCTGCTGCGGGCGCAGCTGTTGATGCTGCTGTACTCGATCCGCAGCGAGCGGATGCCGGTAGAGCAGCTGCGCTACAACCTGCTGTTCCGGTGGTTCGTGGGGCTGGGCATGAACGAAGAGGTGTGGCACGCGACGGTGTTCACCAAGAACCGCGACCGGCTGCTGGCAGGTGAGGTGGCGCGGGAGTTCTTCGCCGCGGTGGTGCGGCAGGCGCGGCAGCAGGGGTTGATGTCGAGCGAGCATTTCTCGGTGGACGGGACGATGCTGGAGGCGTGGGTGAGCCAAAAGAGTTTCCGCCCGAAGCAGGGCGAGTCAACCGGAGGGACCGGGCCAGGCAGGGCGGAACCGGGAGGTCGATTTCCGCGGGTAGCGGCAGCGCAATGAGACGCACGAATCGGTGACCGATCCGGAGGCGTGGCTGTGGCGGAAGAGCCGGGGGGCGGAGGCGAAGCTGTGCTAGTTGGGGCATGTGGTGACGGAGAACCGGCATGGGCTGCTGGTGAACGTGCGGGTGACGCAGGCCTGCGGGCAGGCGGAGCGGAAGGCGGCGTTGGAGATGGCACGGGAGATTCCGGGAGGCAGCAAGCGGGTGACGCTGGCGGCGGCGGCATACAATCTGGTCCGGATGAGGAACCTGATGGCGGCGACTGCGTGAGCGGGGGCGAGAAGGGGCAAACGGCGCCCCGGAACGGCCCGGCAGGGCCGGAGCCGGGGCGGCGGAAGAGCGCCGGCGCACGACCTCAGGCTCGGAAAGCAGCCTCAGAGAAGCCCCAGCAGATATTCAAAGGCAAATTTCAGCAGCCTGCTACCGAATCGCCATTGTGATTTGCTGCTGACTACTGGCCTCTCCGATAGTCAGAACAACCGGAATGGACGGCCCGCTTGGGGCGTTCGATGGTACGCGAACGTTAATCTGCAATACACCGGCCACTAAGGTCGGGGCACCGCCAACGTATAGGATCTCGGCAGGAACACCTCCAATTGTTATGGAGACCGGCAGTAGGGGCTTCGGCGGCCTGTGGCCGGCAACCAGCCCGTCAACGCCCCAGGGATCGGTCTGTCCTTCGCCAGTTGCATAAATGCTCACCACGGAACCCTTCCGGGCTGGGTTTGCCTCAGAGTTCACGCTCCCGTCCTGGTTCAGGATAGCTCCCTGACCACGGCCGCTCATGTCTAGGCTGAAAAGTCCAGGATTAGCTGGCACAACTGAGACTTCGACGGGAACCGACTTAACACCTCCGTATTCCACCTGCACTTCCGTCGAATCCCTGGAGGCCACCGCATAAGGCACGACGGCGCCGATCTGTGTTTTGGATACATACAACAACGGCGCAGGCACGCCGTCGAACAGAAGCCTGACTCCCGCCAAGGACTTTGCAATTGCACCGTCCTCGGCAATCGTCAATGGAACAAGTTGCTCGGGGCCGATATCCTCACCAAACACCGCCACTATCTCACCGGGCGAAACGCCACCGCCAAGATAACTCGCTGCATTCACGACCCCAGTCGAGTTGATCTTCGGCCAGAAAGCTGATTCACTTGAAGTTCCTTTCGGATTTTTCACTGATTCATAGTCCAGAGGAACAGCGAGTGTCGTCTTCTGTGTTTGCTGCTGACCGACGCCAGATTGGGGTTGGACACTGGGCCTACTGTCGGTGTCCTGCAGTGCCTTCAAAAACGCCTGGGACACACTCTCCGCAGCAAGTCGGGCTGTTAGTTTAAGAAAGTATTGCTGAAACTGCGGATCAGAGGCGATGCGTGCCACTAGGGCGTATACGTTTGGGCTTTGCACAAGCATTTCACTTGCTGTCGAGAGGCCGTACGCCGGGTTGTCCAAGAACGCTTTAACCGCCAACTTCAACAGTAGGTCTCTTTGGGCTCGATCGGCACCGAGCGTAGCTCTATCGACGGCATATTCGATCGCGCTACTTGCTATCTCGCAAGCAACCTTGCCTACTGTCCCAGACGTAACCGCGAGGCCAACGCACAGCGATTGATACGCAGCCGATTGAATGGCTCTGAACGCTGTTTCGATTTTAGACAGCTTATTATTATAGGCATCGATGGCCTGGGAAAACAGTTCCGTGGCGAGATCATGCGAATTGAAGGCAAAGTCTGCGTACCTTTCAGCGTTGTGGTAGTCCCCAGCACGAAAGAATCGGACCGCGCTCGCAAGTTGGAAACGGGCAAGCTCACTTTTTTGAAATGCGGTCCAGTACAGCTCTTCGTACGGAGTCATGGACGCGACGAGATTCTGAACCACCTTTTGCCAGTCGCTTCCGTAAAAGGTCGGAAGGGGCCGGAATAACAACGATTCAAGTCGCCGCAGGCGGCCTTCCAGTGCCGAGATGTGCCCCATGCTTGTCACCGCAGCACTGGCCAACGCCGAGTTATTCAGGGGTGTCGGATCGGGTGTTCCAGACCCTGCAGTCACAGTGGTGGTTAGCGTTGACCCCGGCGCGGCAAACGCGAATAGGAATGCGGTAATGCGGATGCTACCTCCGGGCTCAATAGTTCCTAAGGGAATTCGGAGCGTGCTGGTGGCACCCACGCTTTCACCGGAGGCTGCATAGCCCGAAGTCGAGACTACATTGCGAAATGCGGCGCCCATTGGGCAGGGGATTGTCACTAGAGAATCCCGTGCGACTCCAGGCCCACGATTCGTAACTGTTATTGTCAGTGGTATCAATGAGTTTTGCTGGATCTTGGTGGTTTCAAAGGTCGCCGTGACGGAAAGGTCGGCAGCGCTGGCTGATTGCCCCTGACTCGTGCAGTCTGGCGGGACCAGGATGGGCATGGGATTGGATAGCGTCGTGCCGAATGCATTTACCCCCCTCAGGAGGTATGTGTAGGTCTGTCCTGGGACTAAAGCCAGCGAGTCGCTGAAGTATGTGGTGGTCGGAGGAAGGGACCCAGCCCGAAGGACACCATTCCTATAAACTTCGTATTTGGCTATGCTTGGGGAAGCTGTCCAAGTAAGATCGATGCGGGGGCTACTTGAACGGCAAGAGGCACTGCCTGACAAGGTAATAGAGAGTGGGGACGAGCAGTCGGTGCTCGGGATGATTGCATATGCGTTGGAGTCCGCCGCGCCCAGGGTATTTTTCGCTTTCACGACATAAAGATAGGTAACCCCAGAGCGGATATCCCGTGTGTCCACAAAAGTAGTGGTGCTGGCAGGAAGATCGCTTTGCACCCGAACTCCATTGCGGTATACGTCGTACTGCGCCGCCCCTACTGAATTTGTCCAGCTCAGGCGGACAGCAAGTCCCGCTGGCAGTAGTGAATCGCCTGGATAGCAGATTGCCGCAGCGGAGAGCGTAAATGGCGCCGGAGGCGCAGCCACAGAGCATGTGTCGGGTGGAATTACCACGGGCACGCTGTTGGAGTCGGTAACCCCTTTTTCGTTCAGTGCCCGGATGAAATATACGTATGTCTGACCTGGTACGAGCCCTTGGTTGTTGTTGAAACTGGTGCCTGTGAAAGTGCCGCTGAGTGGGAAGATTTTCACGCCGTTACGGTACACCTCGTAGGATCTAGCGCCGGTACTTGCGGTCCAATTCAAGCGTACGGCTGGCCCCACTGGCGGATTGTAATCGCAGACCGGCACCTGGCTAGTAAGCGTGAACCGACCGGGTGGGACAGAGGCGGTACACACGTCTGCTGGAACACTCACGATGACAGGGTTTGAATCCTTTGTGCCGAAGGAATTGTGGGCCCGGATCAAATAGATGTAGGTTTGTCCCGGGGTCAGATCTGCGCTGTTATAAAACGTGGATACAGTCAAGCCGGGCGCGTACAGTACACCGTTCCGGTACACATCATAGCTCGTTGCCCCGCCGGATGATGTCCAGCTAAGTTGCACCGCTGGATGGCCAGCATCACAAACTGGAGTGAGGGCGCTGAGATCGAAGGCGCTGGGCGGGCTCCCACAAATGTCTGCTCGGATGTTGACGCTCACGGTGTTGGAGGTCGCCGTGCCCCCGCCACTGAGATGGACGACTACATAGTATGTATACGTGCTCCCCGCCGTCAGCGGGTAGTTGTCAAACGTCGTCCCGGTGTTGGAGCTGTAGAGCAGGCTCCCGTTGCGGTACAGGTCAAAGGTGGAGGACGTGCCGCCGGAGACCCTGAAGCTCAGGTGTGCTCCCGGCGAGCCGCTGTAACACTGCGCAACCCCGGACAGAGTAACAGCGGGTCCCCCACTTCCGCCACTCACCGTCAAGGTGCCCGGCGCCAGCGTGATGTCATTGCCAGCTGCCGCGCTCGTCTGCCCCGACGTGCTGTAGTTGTCGGCTATCACCCACACATAGTAGGTCCCGGCCGTGCTCGGCGCCGTCACCGTCGCACTCTGCGTCACGCTCTGCCCCGCAGCCAAACTCCCCGTCGACACCTGCGCCAGGTTCGTCCCCGCCGCCGAGCTGCTGGAGGAAGTGATCCGCACCACCGTGGTCGAGGCGCTCGCCGTCCCGCTGCCCTGGTTCTTCACCGTCCAGCTCACTACCACGCTGCCCCCCGGCGATACGCTGGCCGGACTGAAACTGATGCCCTGAATCACCAGGTCGGGTCCCCCACTTCCGCCACTCACCGTCAAGGTGCCCGGCGCCAGCGTGATGTCATTGCCAGCTGCCGCGCTCGTCTGCCCCGACGTGCTGTAGTTGTCGGCTATCACCCACACATAGTAGGTCCC
>JAPWUP010000126.1 GCA_028275505.1 Bryobacteraceae bacterium | reverse complement strand
GCCGAACAGCTATAATGAAAGCTTACCGCCGGCTGGGCGCTGTCCTCCGTTCATGCAGGAAATGAGCCTATTCTGGCTGCGGGTCGCCGCAGTTTTCTATTCCGTGGGGATGCTTCACGCGCTGGTGCTGGCGCTGCGGCGCGCCTCGCGGCTGTTCCCGGCGGCGTTGACCGCTTTCGGGGTGGGCGCCATCCTGCACGCCGTTTCCATCATCGAACAGACCAGACTCACCGGCCATTTCCCGGCCAACAATTTCTTCGAGTCGGCCTCGCTGTGCGCCCTGCTCAGCGCGCTGCTGTACCTGTTCGTATGGTGGCGCTACCGTGTGCGCAACCTCTGCCTGTTCATCTTCCCGCTGGTCTTCGTGCTCACGCTGATCAGCGCCCTGGCTTCGCCGCTGGCGCGCTGGGGCGATGAACGGGTGCGCGACGCCTGGCTGGTGGTCCATGTCGTGCTTGTGCTTGCCGGTTACGCGGCGCTCGCCGTGACCGCGGTAGCCTCCATCGCCTATCTGATCCGCGAGCGACAGATCAAACGCAAGCTGGCGCTGCCCAAGAGCGCCGAAGCGCCGGCTCTGCTCACCCTCGACGAGCTCATCGGGCGGGGCATGACAGCCGGTTTCGTCTTGATCACGCTGGCGGTCGTGGCAGGGAGCACGTGGGCTTCCATCGAATCGGGGGCGCGCTGGATCCGCGACCCGCGCATCCTGATCTCACTGGCCACCTGGGGTCTCTATCTGGTGATGGTCTTCCTGCGTGCCAGCGCGGGCTGGCGGGGACGCAAGGCGGCGGTGATGGTTATCGCTCTGGTAGGTTGCTCGGCCCTGACCTGGGCGGCTCACACGAGTCTGCGCACGCTCTTTGCGCCATGAAGCTGTGCATCACAGGCCTCAATCACCGCACGGCGCCGGTGGAAGTGCGCGAGCAACTGGCCTTTGACGAGCGCTCGCTCGGAGCGGCGCTTGCCGATCTGGTCGCCCGGCCCGGCATTAGCGAAGGCCTCATCCTTTCCACTTGCAACCGCGTGGAAGTCAGCGTGGCGTCGGGCGACAGCGTGGATCCGGGCGCGGTGATCGAGCGTTTTCTGGCCGAGCGGCGCGGCGTGGATCCCGCTTCGCTGGCGCCCTTTCTCTACCGCTATGAGGATGCCGACGCCATTCGTCACCTGTTCCGCGTCGCGTCCAGCCTGGACTCGATGGTGGTTGGCGAGCCGCAAATTCTCGGCCAGCTCAAGGCCGCCTACGCTGCCGCCAAGGCGCACGGCGCGGTGGGCGGCTGGCTGGAAGCAATACTGACCCGCGCCTTCAGCGTGGCCAAACGCGTGCGCACGGAGACGGGCATTGGCGAGAACCCGGTTTCCGTGAGTTCGACCGCGGTGGATCTGGCGCGCCAGATCTTCGGCTCGCTTGCCGAGCGCCGCGTGATGGTCATTGGCGCCGGCAAGATGGCTGAACTGGCGGTGAAGCATTTGCGTTCCGCCGGCGTGCAACGGATTTACGTCACCAACCGCACGCTTGAGCGCGCCCGGGCCATGGCCGAGGCCTTCCAGGGCGTCATCGTCGAGTATGATCGCTTCCTCGAGGCGCTGCCGGAAATGGATATCGTTCTGACCTCGAGCGGCGCCCCTTTCTATCTGCTGCGCAAGGACCAGATGCGGCGCGTGATCGAGGCGCGGCGCCATCGCCCGATGTTCTTGATTGACATCGCCGTCCCGCGCAACGTTGACCCCGCGGTCAACGAACTCGACAACGTCTTCCTCTACGACATTGACGATCTGGCGCGCGTTGCCGACGCCAATTTGGGAGAGCGCCGCAAGCGCGCCGAGCTGGCCGAGCGCATCATCGAGGAAGAAGTCCAGCGCATGGTGGCCCGGCTGAAAGCCCGCGAGGTGGTCCCCACCATCGTGAGCTTGCAGGAGCGGCTGGAACAGATCCGCCAGGCCGAACTCGCCCGTTACCGCTCGCGCCTCGGGCCTCTCACTGCGGAGCAGGAAGAAGCGTTGGAGGCCTTGACGCGCGGCATCCTCAACAAGTTCGCCCACGGGCCCATGACCGAGTTGCGGCGGCAGGCAAGCCAGCCGGAAGGCGTTCAAACCATCGAACTCATTCGTCGCATGTTCCGGCTGGACGACTGACCATGCTCGTGATCGGCACGCGCGGCTCGCAACTGGCGCTGGCGCAGGCGCGTTGGGTGAAAGACCGCCTGGAAGCCCTGGGGTGGGAATGCCGCCTCGAGATCATCCGCACGACGGGCGATAAGATCACCGACGTTCCCCTGGCGCGCATCGGCGGCAAGGGCCTTTTCACCAAAGAAATCGAGGAGGCTCTGCTCGAAGGCCGCGTGGATCTGGCCGTGCACAGCCTGAAAGACCTGCCCGTCGAGTTGCCCGCGGGCCTGCGGCTGGCCGCTGTGCCCGTGCGCGAAGACGCGCGCGACGTCGTGGCAGGCCGGCCGCTGGCCGAGCTGCCGCCGGGCGCCCGGGTGGGCACCAGCTCCCTGCGCCGCAGTGCACAACTTCGACTCCTGCGCCCCGACCTGGTGATCGAGCCTGTGCGCGGCAACCTGGATACCCGCCTGCGCAAGCTGGACGCCGGCCAGCACGACGCTCTCATCGTCGCCGCAGCAGGGATGCATCGCATGGGCTGGTCTGATCGGATCGTGGAATACCTCGCGCCGGAGCAAATGTGCCCGGCCCCTGGCCAGGGCGCGCTGGGCATCGAAACGCGCGCAGAGGGCGAGGCCTTCCGGGCATGCTCGGCGCTCGATGACCCCGCGGCTCGCGCTGCGGTAACTGCCGAGCGCGCCTTTCTCGCTGCGCTGGGCGGCGGATGCCAGGTGCCCATCGGCGCTTACGCCGAGGTGCGGGATGGAAAACTGCGGCTATACGCCATCGTCGTTGCGCCCGACGGTGCTCGCGCCGTTCGCGACTGGCGGGAAGGACCGGCAACGGACGCCGTCTCGCTCGGGTACGAACTGGCCCAGGCGATGCTGGCGGCGGGAGCGCGCGAAATTCTGGAAGCGGTGTACGGGCGATGAGTGCGCAGGGTCCTCTTCCTCTCGCGGGCCGCCGCATCGTCGTCACGCGCGCCGCGGGCCAGTCCTCCGAGCTGGTGGAACGGCTGCGCGAGTTGGGCGCCGAGCCAATCTCGCTGCCCGCGATCGAGTTTCTCCCACCCGAGGACTGGAGACCGCTGGATGAGGCCATCGCGCGGCTGCCCGACTACGACTGGATCATTTTCACCAGCGCCAACGGCGTGCGCTTCTTCCTGGAACGTCTCGATGCTTCGTCGCGGGACCTCCGGTCGCTTCGAGCACAAATCTGCGCTATCGGCCCGGCGACCCGGCGAGCGCTCGAAGCCGCACATCTCAAGGCGGACCTGATGCCCGACGAGTACGTGGCCGAAAAGCTGGTCGAGGCCTTTCAGTCCGTCGAACTCGCGGGCCGCCGCATCCTGCTGCCCCGTGCAACGGTAGCGCGCGACCTGGTCCCGGTCGAGTTGCGGCGACGCGGCGCTCAGGTGGATGTGGTCGCCGCTTACCGCACTGCGCCGCCTGCCGATTTGCCATCCCGCGCCCGCGAGATCTTTCAGTCCGGACGCAAGCCCGACTGGGTGACGTTCACCAGCAGCTCAACTGTGACGCATCTGGTGGAGGCGGCCGGCGCCCAGGCGCTGGAAGGCGTCCGCATCGCTTCGATCGGGCCGGTGACTTCCGCCACGATCCGCCGCTACGGTCTTCAGGTTGCCGCCGAGGCGCGGGTCTTCACCACGGAGGGCCTCGTCCAAGCGATTCTGGAAGCGGACTGAGCCGGTCGCCGGCTCAGATCCTCTCCCACCGGAACTCGATCGTGTGATCCAGCGGCGTGTAGCCCGTCAGGTAGACGCTCGGACCCGACAGCTTCGGTTCGGCAAGGCGGATTTGCGTGTAGGCGTGCTGGCGCAAGGCGGGACCGAACACGATGGTATCCGAGCCGGCGCGGTAGCGCACCATGCGATCGCGGAACAACCAACCGTCCTCGACGCGCGGCGCCGGGTCCACTCCCTCCAGCTTGCCGCCTGCGCGGAGATTGATCTCAATGGCGACGGGCACCCTGTCGGTCCCTGTCACCTGGATCCGCATACGAAAGCCGTCCGCCAACTCGGTGATGGTGGCGGTTTGGGTCAAGCGACAGGTCTCCGACTGACGTCGCAGGTGCCGCGTGGTGCCCCAGCTGTCCGGAGCGACGCGCCGTGGCGGGTCCAGCGGCTGATAGTAGCCGGCCTCCAGCGTCTGCGTGAGGACGTAACTCGGGCCGCGTTTTTCCGCCTGCTGCGGAATGAATTGTCCCTTGCCGAAAAACGCGCTGGCAACCCGAACCGCTTCCACGACGGCCTCGCCGCGGCGCAAGTGCAGGAGGCGGCTGGAGCCGCGCAGAAAAATGGAGGCGCTCGTCGGCCCGCGGCGGATCCGCACCAGACCCAGGCTCGCGAAGTGGCGTTCGAAGTCCTCGGGCAAGGGCGCATCGGGCGGAAGCGGCTTCAGCAGCTCGGGATACTCCATCACCGCGCCCAGCGAGGCATAGCGCGGGAAAAAGCGGCGGGCCAAAGCCGCCAGGCGACCGTCCTGATCCCGGAGCGCCATGTACTGCAAGGCGAACCAATGGGGCCCCGCATCGCCGCGCTGGTATTGATCCTGGCGGCGCGAAATCTCGGTGACCAGCTCGTGACCGGGATGCAGCAGATAAAGCATGCAGTCGAGATTCCGCCGCACAGGGTCGAGCAGCTCAGGGCGCGGCAGCTTGGAGGCCACGACGATCAGCGCGCGGTTGGTCACGGCGTTGTAGACCAGGGTGCTGCGCTCGGTGTACTGGCCGTCAGCATCAATGTCTATGCCCTCCGCCAGCCACTGGTCAATGCGTCGCACGCAATCCTTTTCGCCGTAAAGCTCCCACAACTGCGCCAGCGCCGAGCAAACGACCCACCGGTGATTGGGCGTGTGAACGCCGCCGCGGGCCAGGGCGGCCATGGCCCGTCGCAGGAAGCGGTCCGTGAGAGCGGCGAGTTCGCGCTCGCCGGCGCGTCGTGCGAGCAGCGTGGCGGTGGCCACTGCATTGACGCAGAAAGCCGTATCGGGCGGCGAGTCGAAGTTGGTGATGAGGAGGTCAATGTTGCCCGATTCCCGCTGCCCCCGGTCCAGGAATCCCGCCGCCAGTCGCATGCGCTCCACCAGCTCGTTGCGGCGATGGAAGCGGGAAGCCGGGTGCAGGAAGCCAGCCATGAAGGTTTCGAGGGCGTTCGCGGCGGATATGGCGTTGTGCAGACCGAACTCGTCCGGGATGCCGCCGCGCCACGGACTAGCAGGATCGGTGATCTGGCGTGCGAGGAGCTGTTCGACGACGCTCTCGTGCCGGCTGAGGATGGCGGCCTCCGGAGCGGGTTCCGGGGGCGGGCCGGCCAGTGCGGCGGGGGCCGCCAGAAGGGTACGCCGGGTGACAGGCATAGCCATAACAAGGCAGGATAGCGAAGGTGAGAGGGGCAAGACTGGATGGGAAAAATGAAAGGAATTTAACGCAAAAACGGGTTTTCAAGATCCGAAATTCGTGCTACAATGCAATTAAACCTGCTATCCAATAGCATCCCCGGCGACGAGGCCCAGCTCGTCGCCAGCCCCTCTGAGTGAAGCCCCTAGGCCCAGCTAGGGGCTTCTTCATTTTCGGGTTCCTTCTACCACGCCAAGGCAAAGGCATCGCATCGAGGATCCGTCCCCGCGCTGATGACTCCCCGCTGCCAGTCAATCACCACGGCAGCGTTGGACCCCAGCGACCACGGCCCCGTCACCCGAATCTTGTGCCCCTTGGCCTCCAGCGCCCGCCGAACGGACTCCGGGATGCGCGCCTCCAAGCCCAGGTCGCCGGGATACATCCGGTGGGGGAAGACCGAAGAGGGGAAGCTGCGGGTGGTCCAGCGTGGCGCCTCGATCGCCTCTTGCACGTTCATGCCGAACTCGATGATGTTCAGCAAGGTCTGCATGGTGCGCAGGCACTGGTCATCGCCGCCCGGGCTGCCCATAGCCATCACGGGCCTGCCTTCGCGTTCGACCAGGGTGGATTGGAGCGTGCTGCGCGGGCGCTTGCCCGGCTCGAGCGCGTTGGCATGCCCTTCCACCAGCGAGAAATAATCGCCGCGGCAGTTGAAAGTGAAGCCCAGATCCCCCATCACCACGCCCGTCCCGAAGGCCGTATGGAGGCTGGGCGTGAAGCTCACGACGTTGCGCTGGCTGTCGACGATCACCAGGTAACTGGTGTCGCCTTCGGGATCACCGGGGCCGGCCACCTGGTAGTCGGCGGGGCGCTTGAGCAACTCCATGCCCGGCACGAAACGCTCGGGTTCGCCCGGGCGATACTCGAGCGAAGCCCGATCCGGATCAATCAGGCGGCGCCGCTCGCGCGCGTACTCCTTGGAGAGCAGGCCCTGGTAGGGGATCACGATGCGGTCCATGTCGCCCAGATATTTGTCCCGGTCGGCCATGGCCAGCTTCACGGCTTCCACGGCGGTATGGATGTAAGCGGCCGAGTTATGACCCATGCTTTTCAGGTCATAACCTTCCAATAAGTTGAGGGCGAATAACTCGGCCGGTCCCTGCGAGGCGGAGGGATTTTTGTAAATCCGGTAACCGCGGTACTCGATCCACACCGGTTCTTCGATTTTTGCGGAGTAAGTTGCGAAATCCTCGTAACGGAACAAACCGCCGTTTTCTTCGGAAAAGCGCGCCATTTCGCGAGCGATATCGCCCTTGTAAAAGCGGTCCCGAGCCGCGCGCAAAGCTTCCCGCCGTCCTTTGCCGGAAGCCTCCCGTTCCGCCTCCACGAGCCGGCGCAGGGTACGGGCCAGGTCAGGGTTGCGAAAGATATCGCCCGGTTGCCAGCGACGGTCGCCGGGGAAATACAGCTTGACGCTGGAAGGAAATTTTCTGAGTTTCTTGCTGTTGTTGATGGCCGAAGCCAGGCGGTTACTCAAAGGAAAGCCCTGCTCGGCCAGCTCGATGGCGGGCGCGAGCGTTTCCGCGAAGGTCATGGTCCCCCAGCGATCGAGCAACAGGTACCACGCGTCTACCACGCCGGGCACGGTTCCCGCGAGCAGTCCCTCGTCCACCGGGATCTTGCCGCCCTGGTTGCGCCGGTACCATTCGATGGTGGCCAGCCGCGGCGCTGTGCCCTCGGCGTTGATCGAGTAGGCCCGCCCGGCCCGGGCGTCCCACAGCAGGATCACCGCGTCACTGCCAACGCCGTTGTTGGGAGCGTCCACCAGGCCCAGCACCGCCTGGCAGGCTACCGCCGCATCGAAGGCGTTGCCGCCCGCGCGCAGGATCCGCTCGGCCACCTGTGTGGCCTCCGGCTTCATCGAGGCCACTGCATACTGCCTGCCCCGGATCACCGGTCGCAGCGTGGACTGTGCCCATGCCCCGTCCATTGCCAGAAAAACGAAGACAGCTACGTATCGCCCTTTGCGCATACCGGAAAATTTACCGCACACGATGCCCGTAGCGGTTGGAGCGCGCCAGACGCTGGAAGTGCTCGTAGACGATGCGCGTCACCCCCTCCACGGGTTCGGTTTTGTCGGGGAGGAACGCGCTCATCACGCTCAGCACGAAGGGCCGCCCGGGCAGAAAAACGATGCCCGTTTCCGTGCGCACGCCGGGCAGCTCGCCGGGCTTGGCCGCCACAGCCACCTCAGGGGGAACCGCCTTGCGCATTGAGGCCCGGACGGTCTTCAGGATCTCGATCATCTCCCGGCATGCTGCCTCGTCCACGAGCTGGCCACGGTAGAGCATTTCCGCCAGCCGCGCCATTTCGCGCGGGGTCGAAACATTTTCCTCGTCTCGTGTAGCGGCAGCGACGTCCATCATGCGGCGGCGCAGGCGCGTGCGGTAGAGTCCCAGCCCGTCCAGCGTCCGGTTCACCTCCTCCATGCCCACCCTGGTGATGAGCTTGTTCGTGGCCACATTGTCGCTTTCCCGGATCATCAGCTCGACCAGCTCGCGCACCGACCGCTCCACAGGCCCGCGCTTGAGTTCCTCTTTCAACTTGCCGCTGCCGCCCACCACGTCCGCGGGCTCCAGCCGGACGCGCTCTTCCAGGCGCAAGCGCCCGGCGCGCGCCGCCCGGAACACCTCGACCATGATGGGGATCTTGATCGCACTGGCCTGCGGAAAAACCGTATCGAGATTCAGCCCGAAGATCGCGCCCGTCTCGAGGTCCACTGCGGCCACGCCCAGCACGCACTCGCAGGACTTTTCCGCGCCGGCTAGCAGCTCCAGCGTCCGTCGCTCCAGCAAGTCCGTCACCGCGGGTTGCGCCCAGAGACTCCCCGCTACCAGCAAGCCACTGATCAACCGCATGTTCCCAATCTAGCCCGGCCTCTGAGTTAGAATCCAGCTATGAAATTCGGCGTGCACGCTTTCCTGTGGACCGCGACCTTCGACGAGTCCAACCTCGATCTGTTCCCGATGGTGAAGCAATGGGGCTTTGACGGACTCGAAGTGCCCCTGTTCGATCCGCGCACGTTTCCGTCGGCGGGCATCCGCCGGACGCTGGAAAGCCACGGCATGGGATGCACGGTGAGTGCGGTGATGGTGGACGGCCTCAGCCTGATCAGCGAGGATGCCGACGTGCGGCGCCGCGCCCGCGCCCACCTGGCCGATGCGATCAAAGCCGTCGCCGAGGCAGGCGCCAGCGTACTGGCGGGGCCACTTTATTCGCCGGTAGGTTACCTGCCCGGCCGCCGGCGCACTTCCGACGAATGGCGATGGGCAGTGGAAGGATACCGGGAACTCGTGCCCGTGCTGGAGACCTACGGCGTGAATCTGGCCATCGAACCCCTCAACCGCTTCGAAACGTACTTTTTGAACACGGCGGCGGATGCCGTGGCTCTGGTCGAGGAAGTTGCGCACCCGCGCGTGGGCGTGCTGCTCGATACCTTCCATCTGAACATCGAGGAAAAGGATCTGGGCGCAGCGTACCGGCTGGCGGGGCCGCGCCTCAAACACGTGCACACTTGCGAGAACGACCGGGGCACGCCGGGCACCGGCCATGTGGAATGGGATGCCGTCTTCGCGGCCCTGCGGGAAATCGGCTATGACGGCTGGCTGACGATCGAGAGCTTCGGTTTCGCCCTGGGCGGCATCTCGGCGGCGGCCTCGATCTGGCGCGATCTGGAATCCAGCCCGGACCGCATCGCCACCGAGGGCATCAAGTTTCTCCGACGCATGGCCGGACAGGCCTGAGCATCGCGCCTCAAAACTCGGCGACGATTTGGTGGCATGGCCCAGAGGCCGCATGAAGCCCACGCTCAGGCCCGCCGCCTCGCCCACTAGGGTCTGGCTCAGGGCGTGCAGTATACGCTGAGACGTTCTCTCAGCCCTTGCCTTCGGGACAAATGTGGTAACAACGTCTTATGCCGCTACCGTTAGTTCTCGCGGTTGCCACTGCCGCCAGTTACGGGATTCTGGACGTCACGAAACCACCCTACAACGCCGACCCATCCGGCAAAGCGGATTCCACCAAGGCCATTCAAAAGGCCGTCAATGACGCACGCGACGGCCGCATGATCGTGTACTTCCCGGCCGGGACTTACCGCGTATCGGACACCATCATCGCGAATCAACAAAACCATGACCGCCGCGATAATCCCCTTCTCGGGCGCCGGGATGATTTTCCATGCGTGCTCTGGGGCTGCACTCGCGGGGGCCGAGCCAGGATCGTGCTGGCTGACCACGCTCCGGGGTTCCAGGATCCAGCCAATCCCAAGCCGGTCATTTATTTCATCTCCTTCCGCGAAGACGGCACAGTAGACAACCCCAACATTTCCTTCAACCAAATGATCATCAGCTTGGATGTGGACTTGGGCGAGGGCAACCCGGGCGCGATTGGAGTGGACCATCAAGGGGCTCAGGGGTCGGTGGCCGAAGACGTGCATGTTAGGGCTCACGGCGCCTTCGCCGGTTTTCGCGGCGTGTGCGGCTCGGGGGGAAGTTTTTCCCATATCAGCGTGCGGGGCGGGCGCTACGGTTTATACCTGGCCGGCTTGGGACTGCAAAAAGCGTTTTCCGGTTCCCAGCCCTCTCCGGTCATCAGCTATCTCACGCTGGTTGGCCAGACCGAAGCCAGCATTCTAGCTGCGACGCGCGGGCCGCTGACGCTGGTGGGTGCATTGATCGAAGGTCCGGGCATCCGGCTGGAAGGAGCGCGGAATCCTTTCGACGGCGCCCTGAACCTGGTGGACTCGGTGATCCGGTTGCGTGGCGCTGGACCAGCCATCAGCGGCAACCGCCCGGTTTACCTCAGCAACGTGTATGTCCACGACGCGCGCGAGATCGCACGGATTGACAACGCCCCGCCACTGGGCGGCAGGCCAAAAGGCTGGACTCACGTAATCGAGTACGCAGCCAGCCCCTCGGTCCTCTACCCCATCTGGGTTAACGGAGCCAGGCGTAGTGAGCCGCTGGTGCAAGTGAAACCGAGCGGGCCGCCCCCTGAGGATTTCCGCCGCGCCCACCAGTGGCAAGAGCCGCTGGCCAATTGGGATGACCCGGGTGTTGCCAACGTGAAGGAACCGCCTTACTCAGCCAAGGGCGACGGGGTCAGCGACGACACGGAGGCCATTCAGCGCGCGCTCGACCAGAAACGCGACGTGTTTTTGCCCAAAGGCATTTACTGCATCTCGCGGCCCTTGCGCCTGCGCGCCGATAGCCGCCTGTTCGGCCTGGGCGTACATTCCAAGATCGTTCCCAAAGCAGATTCTCCCGCTTTCGCCGATCCCACCAAGCCCAGCCCGCTGCTTGCAACTCCAAACGCTGCCGAAGCCACTTGCGTGGCGGCGTTTTTCCAATTGTGGTGCCGCATTCCCGGAGCCTATGCAATGCACTGGCGCGCGGGAAGCAACTCGATGGTGCGCAACGTGCGCACCAAGCTCTCTCCTTGGGAGAAAGGGGCAGGCCCCGCCAGCCACCCGGTGATTCTCATCGAAGGGTACGGCGGGGGCCGCTGGTACAACGCACTGATGCACGAGAAGTTCCCTCAGACAAACAGCCACCGGCATGTGCTGGTTCGGGGGACCCGCCAGCCGCTGGCCTTTTACATGCTCAATCCCGAGCACAGTCGGGCTGACCACATGGTCGAGTTCGACGATGTGCGTAACTTCAACATCTATGGCTTGAAATCAGAAACATTGGGCGCCGGCGGACCGCGCGAGCTGACTCCGGTGCTGATCCGGCGCTCCGGGGCCTTTCGAATTTTCGGTCACGGAGGCAACGCCAGCGCCCCGCCCGGGCAGGCCCTGTACAGGCTTGAGGATTGCTCCGATTTCGTACTCGCTAACTTCAGCTATCAGTTCTTTCCTCAAGCCACGGAACCTTCCCGCTGGTACCTGGTAGAAGACAGCACAGCGCTTGGA
>JAPWUP010000125.1 GCA_028275505.1 Bryobacteraceae bacterium | reverse complement strand
CGTAAATAAAGTCGTCGGGAGGTCACAGCTGAATGCGCGTTCGCTTGCAGGCGGAGAGCCAGGCCCTGAGGCCGTGGTACGAAATCGTGGCCGAATTTTGAGCAGCGAAACAGCCGACGCGATGCACCGGAACCGACGGCTCAGCTTGCCTTGAGCCGCACAGCGCCGGGTGAACACCAAGGGTCAGCTCGCGGGATCCGCCGGCGCCCAAGGTTTCTCATCTTCAGTCCGTGTAAGTCGAAGTTGCGCACGTACTCGAACTGGACCATTTAGGGAGCCTGGCAATGTTGCCCGGCATCCTCAGGGTTCCTGAGCGGTGTTGAGGATCTCGACGACGGCGTTGATTCCCTGGGTGTCAAGGACTCTTTTGAGCCAGGCGAGCGTACCCCGGGCGGCGGCGATGGCGGCTCGGATCACGTGCGATTGTCCGCGGCTGTCAGGCCCCCAGGCCGAACCGTCGGCAAAGAGCACGTAGTCCAGAGTGGGACGGGCAACGGCCTTGGCTGGCGCTGCTCCGGCGAGTTTCGGCGGCGGTTCCTCACGCGTTTCCCCTGGACGGAGGCGGCCCGAGGGACCGGGTCTGGTGGCGTAAATCGTGGTGTGCATGTGAACGCACAGGCCTTTTTCATTGTGGATGCAGGCGACGAAAGCACTTACGTCCTTTTGTGAGACGTTCTTGACCCTCCACAAGTGCCGCTCTCCTTCGGGGGACTGGATGATGACGCGTTCCACCTCCAAAGGCGGCTGGCCACCCGCTGCGGCCTGGGCGGCAAGTGCGGTGAATGAGCCGGTCAAGGCAGCTGCGGTAGCGAGGAGGCGAAAGATATGTGCTTGCATGGAGCCACCTCCATTCATCGGGAGCAGCAGTTGACGTCGGAGCCGTAGATTCCGTCATAGTAATAGTAACAGACGAAACTCCCCTCTCTGCATTGGGAGTCTGTGTAACAGTAGCCGTAAGCCCAGTCCCAACCCTCGCCGGCACAACAACTGTAGTAGGGCAGGCTGCCGCTGCTGCCGCATTGCCAGTAGATCCTGGTTCCCGGGATGCCGGGCCGGCAAGGGCCGGTGTAGCAGAAGTCGGCATCCAACCCGATGGCGAGGAGCAGGGCGCATAGCACGGACAACAGTGCGGTGCGTTTTGGCATGGCTAACATCCTCCGCGATCATGCCCCGGCTTCCTTTTTGGAGCCCCAGGGGCATACTCAGCGGGAATTTCCATTTTGGAGTCCCCGCCACGAGAAATGTACACCCACCCCCCGCGTGTCAAGCCCCACATCATTACTTTCCGCACCTTCCCCTTTGGCACGGCCCCGGATCGGGCCCTCCTGCGCCAAAAAACGGTCCGAAGGCCACTTCCAGGGACACCTCCTGATCCTCCCGCACTCCAAAAGCTCGAATCTTGACCGCCCAGCTTTGGTTGCCGCGGCCTTGGCGCCCGCTATCCCGCCGGCGCTGGGGACGTTGCCGGGCCGCAACTTGCCCCCCAGACAGTCCCCCTTCTCGGTTGAACAGCAGCAGCGGATCGTAGCAGGTGGACTCGAAGTGACCGTTGTAGGCGCTCCTCTCCTGCTGGCCGTGGACCGGAATGTCGGTTGAGTCCATGTCCAGCACCACCCGCTCCGGGGAGTCGACGGCTTCTGCTTTGCCGATCAGCTCCCAGTTGATCCGCGCCAAGCCGGCGAAGTTCTCGTCTTCGGCCAGCATCTCCGTCTCGAAGGATTGCGACCGGGAAGTCAGCGCCGCGCCGCGCTCGTGAGATGTTCTCCGAGCCGATCAGCCGCAAGGTGGGATCTTGGCTCAGGCGCTCGGCGTCGTTGCCGTCCTCGTAGCCGGCCAAGCGACGGTAGACCGACTGGCGCAACCGATCGGCCAAGAGAAACTGGGTGTTCTTGCCGCGGCGCGGGTCGCGCAAGCGCTGTTCGATGAGCTCTCCCAAGCCGAGCCGTTCGTCCAACTCGCGCACCAGAATCAGGCCGCCGTCGGAAGTGACCCGCGATCCCTGGAAAACGATCTTCAAAGTCGCGTTGAAGGAAAGCTGAAACGGCTGATTCTATTACTCACCCATTGGGTTTCGCCCTCCAGAAGGGCTTGATCACGCTGGAACCCGCATGAATAAAGACGTTCAAGGATATTACCAAGTTTGGCTGAAATGTTTAAAACGGAAATCCGGGGTAAAACCGCTTTGGCCTGGGGATTTACAGGCATCGTTGCCCGCCTGGGCGGCCGGGCCGCAGCCGTCCCGACGCCGGCGGCCATCACCGCCCCGGTCGCCGTAACTTTGAGAAATTCTCGTCTCTGTTTCTTGTCTTGGCGGTCGCTCATGAGAAGTCTCTCCTTGCTGTGGTCAGTAGCTCTGCGGTTGGCTCCGCAGAAAAAATCTGTTGCGGCCTGGCTCCGCCGTGCTCCAGAAAGTAAGTAACATTGTGGGCCAGCGTGCTTCGGAAGATACGCTGAAAGTCATCGCAGTAAGGATGGTACGGCGATCCGTGATTGTACTCGGCATACTGCGCGCATCCGCCGCCGCAAACCAAAGCGTAGGCGCAACGCTGGCACTCCGGCACGGTAGCCACGGAACGCTCGAACCAGCGTCGGACCACGGCTTCGTCCAGCGCCAGAGTGCCGTCCGGATTGTATCTGCCGAGGCGACTGCATGCCTTTCCGATGGACTCCCAGCAGGCATAGACGTGCCAGTCCGGAGCGAAAACGTACATGCCGCTATTGGCGGCGCAGTAAGTGCCCCGCAAGCGGTAACGCTCTCCTTCCTCGAAAACCGGCCGCATGGCCAGCGAGGCATGGAACTCCGGCGCGCTGGTGTATACGTTGGAGAACGACGCCACTCGCCTCCGAGGTTCCCGCACGATGCGGGTGAAGCTTGGTTCCGCATACACTGGACTCCGCTGGACATGCCAAGCAAAAAACGTTCCTGAGCGCTTTCGGCTTCCGCACAGCCCGGAAGAGCACAGATAAACCGACCCGTTGATCAAACTCGCTCATGGAAGCTACGTCTTTCCGCCAGGCTTATTCCGAAACTCCAGGCGCTCCTGATACCATGAACCTCAGCGGGTAAACCGTGTTCCTGGCCGAGGCTTTCCGCTTCAGCGTCAGCGCGCTGCGCGCCAACCCGGTGCGAACGGGTTTGACTGCCCTGGGACTGGTGATCGGCAACGCCTCCGTGATCCTCGTGGTGACAATCTCCCTGACCAGCCGCGAGTACATCCTCGAGCAAATCCAGGGCGTCGGCTCCAACATGATCTACGCCTACTACGAGGCGGCCGGCTCGAACATGCCGCAGGTCGAGGCGGACTATCTGAAGTGGGCCGATGTGGAGGCGGTGCGCACCCAGCTCAACGGTCGCATCCGCGCCGTCACCGGGGTGATGACGAGCTTCGATCGCATGACGATTCAGGGCCGCGAGCAGGACGTCCGGATCGTGGGTTCGGACCACTATTACGCCGACGTCCGCAATCTGGTGATTCTGGCCGGTCGCGCCCTGGACGAGGCCGACGTCACGCTGCGTCAGAAGGTCGCGTTGCTCACCGAAAAGCTGGCCGAACGGCTCTACGGCCGGCCCCAGGCCGCCGTGGGCGAAATCATCAAGATCCACGGATTGCAGTTCACCGTGATCGGAGTCTTCAAGGAGCGGGTGGAAAGCTTCGGCCTCTCGGAGTTGACGCGCGAGACGATCTTGATCCCGATCACGGTGCAGCGTTACTTTACGCCGGTGGAGCGCATTGACCCCCTCTACGTTCAGGTGCGCCGCACCGAGGACGTGGAGGCCGTCACCGCGCAAGTACGCGCCCTGATCGAGAGCCGTCATCGCCCTGGCGCACGGTACACGGTGGAAAACCTCACCGCCATCCTGAGCGCCGCCAAACAGATCGCCCTGGCGCTGACCATCGTGCTGATCCTGGTGGCCACGATTTCGCTGATCATCTCCGGCATCGGGATCATGAACATCATGCTGGTTACGGTCACCGAGCGGACCCGCGAAATCGGGATCCGCATGGCGGTGGGCGCGTCGCGGCGGGACATTCTCCAGCAGTTCCTGCTGGAGGCCATGCTGATCAGCGTCTCGGGCGGCCTGGCGGGAATCCTGCTGGGAGTCGGCATCCCGTTGAGCGTTCGCTTCCTGGCGCCCATGCTGCGCGTGCCTGTTTCCCCGATTTCGGTGGTGGTGGCTTTCGCGGTTTCTTTCGTTGTGGGCGTGGTTTTCGGCCTGCTGCCGGCCAACCGTGCGGCGCGTTTGAATCCATCGGAGGCTCTGCGGTACGAATAGGGCCTGACGGCCCGGCGCGGGCTCTGGTGTAATGGCCATTTCGGGAGAGGCCCGTGCAAGCGCCTGACCTGGTCGGTTCCACTGCCGTCGCCTTGCTCATCGGATTCCTGATCGGCGCCGAACGCGAGTTCTCGCGCGCCGAGGCCGAGCGGCAACCGGGCGTCAGGGACTTCATCCTCATCGCCCTGGTGGGGAGTCTGTGCGGCTTGCTCCAGAACGTCTGGCTGGCGGTCACTGCGCTGGCCGCGATCGCCGCGTTGCTTGCCGTCTTCCATTACCAAAGCCCGGAGCGTTCCGGAATCACAACCGAAATGGCCGCCGTGGCTACCTTCTGCCTCGGTTATCTCGCCTCGGCGCCCGGCCTCAGTTTCGGGCCCACGCTGGCGGTGGGACTGACCGTCGCCATCACCATCCTGCTCGAAGCCAAGCGCGCGCTGCACCACTTCATCCGGGAAACGATCACCGAGCAGGAGTTCACTGACACGCTGCGCTTCCTGGCGATCATCTTCATCATTTATCCGGTCTTGCCCGCGGGAGGCGTGGGACCGCAAGGCGTTTTCGTCCCGCGTCAGGTCTGGTTGTTCGTGATTCTGGTCTCCTCGGTTTCCTACGTGGGCTATTTCCTGGAGAAGTTCCTCGGCCCGCGGGCAGGATTGCGGCTGGCAGGCGTGCTCGGCGGGCTGGCTTCTTCCACGGCCGCTACCGTTTCGCTCGCGCGAAGCTGCGCGGATGAACCCGAGAACCGAACTCTCTACTGGCAGGCCATCCTTTTGGCCAACGGGATGCAATTCCCGCGGCTGCTGGCGATCCTGGGTGCGGTGAATCCGCCGCTGGCGTGGGCGCTGGCCGGACCCTTGCTCGCGATGACCGCGGTGGCCTTGGCGCTGGCGCGGCTGTGGGGCGCCAGTGCGGTGGGAGAAGCACAGCGAGCGCGCGTCCACCTGCGAAACCCGTTCCGGCTGGGACCTGCCTTGCGTTTTGGCGCGCTGTTTGGTCTGATCACGCTGCTCGAGCGAACGGCGTCGGCCACCGCCGGAAGCGCCGGCGTCATGATCGTCAGCGCGGCGGGCGGCTCGGTGGACGTGGACGCAGCGGTGCTATCGCTTTCCGATCTGCTCAAAGCAGGCGGTCTGCCTATGCCTGCGACCACGCTGGCTACCCTGATCGCCCTGGCCGGCAACGCGGTGGTAAAGACGTTCCTGGCGACGCAGTCCGGCGTGGCAGGCCTGGGACGCCGCCTCGCGCTGAGCTTCCTGCTGATGCTGGCGACAGGCGTGCTGGTCTGGAGGCTGACCTCATGAGTTTTAGCCGTTGGGCAAGGAGAGCAAGATGAGCGAGCAACGCGTGCGAATCGGATTCGTCGGTTTCGGTGAGGTCGGATCGCTGCTGGCTTCCGTGATGCAACAAAACGGCGCCGATGTCGCGGCGTGGGATCTGGTCACGGACAAGGTCAAGGTGACCTTGCTACCGCCCGAGGAACTTGCCGCCCGCTGCGACTGGATCTTTTCCACGGTCACGACCGAGGCCGCGCTGGACGTCGCCCGAAGCTTCGCTCCCCGGCTCCGGCAAGGACAGGTTTACGTGGACTTCAATTCCACTTCGCCCGCCACCAAGCTCACCATCGCAGAAGTCATCGCCACAACGCCCGCGGGGTTTGCAGAGGCCGTCATCCTGGGAGCGGTCGGCGCGGAGGGCGCGCGCGCCCGCATCCTCACCGGGGGTGCTCGCGGACGGGATACCGCCGAGCTGCTCTGCCGTTACGGTTTGAACGCGCACTTCTTCAGCGAGCAAACCGGCCAGGCCTCACGGTTCAAGATGCTCCGTAGCGTGTTTTCCAAAGGGGCGGAAGCGTTGCTGCTCGAGATGCTGGCCGCCGCCCATCGCGCCGGCTTCGCCGAGGAGCTTTTCCGCGATCTCTCCGACTTCATGACGGCGAACCCCTTCGAGCGGGTGGCCGCCAACTGGATCCGGACCCATCCCCTCGCCTGTCATCGCCGCTACCATGAGCTCCGCCAGGTGAACGAAACGTTGCGCGAGCTCGGTCTGACGCCTGTAATGAGCCTCGCCACGGAAGCTTTCTTCGATCGCACCCGCGTGCTCGCCGCTGATCAGCCTCCCGCGCGGGATTCCTGGCAACAGGCAGTCGCGTGGCTGGAGGAGCGGCTGGGCAGGACGTAAACTCGCGGTCGCGCCGCGGCGGTCATGCGCCGCTCACCTGCCGCCACTCGAACAGCGTGGCCTGGTCGGCTCCAAGCACCGCGCCGGCGTCGTCACCGGACTGCGGACGCAGGTCGTAGCGATGCCGGACGCCCTCGTGCTCGAGGATCACGCTGTCACCCTCGATCAAATCCAGAGTGCGACGCCCGAGCGAGACCCGCGTCATGCCCATCAGGCCATCCACCAGGCAGCCGCGTTGTCTTGGCGCAGAGACCACCACTGTTGCGGGATCCCTTCCCTCAAGCACTTCCCAACGGAAATGTTCGATGATGCGCACCGCCAGCGCCAGTTCCGCGCAGGGCTCGCCGTGAAAATTGAGGGCCTGCTCCCACAAGGATTCGCGCAGGTTCTCGCGGCTGGCGGGACGTCCGATCTGAGCGTTCGCCGCCGAGTAAACCATATCGCGGCTGACGAAGTAAGGCTTGAGGTCAATGACAGGCGTCCCGTCAATGAAGTCCAGCCTTGCTACGTGGATGCGGCAGCCTTCCACTCGCTCGATGCGCGTCAGCGTCAGGCCAATGGGATTGGGGCGAACCGGGGATCGGACCGCGAATACCCCATGCAAAGCGTCGGGATCTTCCGCGCGCACGCCGCGCGGCACTACTTGGAGCAAATCGCGCTCGGCGGCATGGAGCCACACCAGCACCCACAGGTGCGTGTGCTTCTCCAGATGCAGCAAGCCGGGTTCGTACTCGGGGAACAGTTCGATGGTCGCAGGCAATCCGAGCGGCGGCAGTTGTTTGCGCTCTTTGGCTTCCGAGCGAACGACGCCGATCGGTCGCAGTTGCCAGCCAGTTTCGTTCGTCATGGCGAGATCCTTTCCGAATTCTCGCTGACCCCCGCTGCGGTTCGGCCCGGCGCCGCCCCACGTCGCCGCGGGCTTATTCGCAGCGGTGTCCGTTGAGGCGGAATTCGGCCACCACGGGCAAATGGTCCGAGGCGACCAGCGCGGTGCGGCTCCGGTGGAGCCAGTAGCGCTCAGGCGCCAGCTCGGGATCGTGATAGATACGGTCCAGACGCAGCAAGGGCAACAGGGACGGATAACTCCTGGCACGCGAGTGAAATCTCAACGGCGCGCGTCCGCGCAGCTCCCGCTCCAGAAGGCGGCTGACCAAGCCGCGGGTCCACTCGTTGAAATCGCCCAGCAGCAAACGCGGAGCCCGCAGTTCTCGGTTGCGCAGGACGGCTTCCGACACCAGCTTGCGAACCTGGCGGCGGCGTTCCAGCCACGCCGTCCCCAAATGCACGTTGAACACGTGAAGTCGCCAGCGACCCCCCAGTTCCAGATCCGCGCGGAGGCAGGCACGCCGCTCCCTCCAAGCCACGCTCAAATCATAGTGCCGCACGCGCACGATAGGGAAGCGGCTGAGCACAACGTTGCCGTAAATGGCGCCGCGAAAGGCCCGCGTCGCGCCCCGCGCATAGTGATAACCGAGGGAGGCAGCGAGAAATCGCGCCTGATCAGCCTGGGGCGGCCCACCGGGCCGGCTCAGCACTTCCTGGAGCGCAATGACGTCGGCCTCCAGTTCCCGCAACACTTCCGCGATGCGCTCCGGCTGCACTCGCCCGTCCAGCCCGCGACAGCGGTGCACGTTGTAAGTTGCGACGCGCAGTACTTCGTGGCTCACGCGATCGTCTCCTCGCGCACGGTAATCGCCCGGATGAAATCGTGATCCAGCTCGTAGCCGAAACCGGGAGCCTCGCGGACGGTGATCGTACCTTCCGGACTGACCTCCACGGGCGGATGGATGATGTCGCGCGCCCAGTATCGCTTGGACGCCGATACGTCGCCGGGCAACTGGAAGTTGGGCAGCGTCGAAAGCGCGATGTTGTGCGCCCGGCCCACGCCGGACTCCAGCATGCCGCCGCACCAGACCGGGATGCCGGCCGCCTGCGCCACGTCGTGTACGCGCCGCGCCTCCAGGAAGCCGCCCACCCGGCCGAGCTTGATGTTGATGATCCGGCAGGCGCCCAGCCGTATGGCCTGCTCCGCGTGCCGCGCCGAACGGATGCATTCGTCCAGACAGATCGAAGTCTCCAGCCGGCGTTGCAGCTCGGCGTGATCCACGATGTCGTCGTGCGCCAGGGGCTGCTCGATCATCATGAGATAGAATTCATCCAGCCGGCGCAGATGATCAGCGTCCGCCAGCGTGTAGGCCGAATTGGCGTCGACCATCAGGCGGATCTGCGGGAAGCGGCGTCGCACCTCGCGGACCACGTCCACATCCCAGCCGGGCTTGATCTTGATCTTGATCCGCTGGTAGCCGGCCTCCAGCTCGCGCTCGATCTTTGCCAGCAAAGCATCCACGGACTCCTGAATGCCGATGGAAACGCCGCAAGGGATCGTTTTGTGCGCCCCGCCGCCGATGTGAGCGTACAGGGGCAGCCCTTTCAGCCGGGCCTCCAGATCCCAGACCGCGGCTTCCAGACCGCCCCACGCCATTCTGTGACCGCGGATCTGGGTCATCAGCGGCGCCACCTCCGCCGCGCTTTCCAGCTTGCGTCCCAGCACCCGCGGCCCGGCGTAGTGGCGCAGAATCAGCCAGGCCGAGTCCGTCCATTCCTCGTTATAGAAAGGGTGCTCGCCCGCGGTGACTTCTCCCCAGCCGGAAACCCCGTCGGCAATCGCTTCCACCAGGAGGATGCGGCGTTCCGTGGTCCGCCCGAAGCTAGTCTCGAAAGCGTGCACCAGAGGCATGCGGATTTCCCGCAGCCGGATCCGTTCGATCGTGAAGCCCACGTCCACTTACTCCGGGTTGTAGCGACTTAGTAAGTACACGCCGGCGGCAGGGGTGCGCTCGAACCCGATCACAGTCAATCCTGCGCCCAGCAACTCGAGAAAACGCTCGCTCACCCGCTGTTGAATCGCGCGGGCCTGCTTCGGGTCTTCCCGCTTGATGCGGGCGATATCCGCCGGAACTTCGACCGTGGCTTCCACCGGCGGGCGCGCCAGGGGCCGCCCGCTGACGATCGCTTCCACACGCGGACTGCGAATCCACCATTCGGCGACGCACCGATCCGTAGGCAAGCCGGCATGGAGGTGGCTCGTGGTGGTGCCGTACTGGTTGAGCACGTAGCGGCGCACCACCGCTCCCAGCCGCTCCAGGTTGAACCAGGCGTTCTTCAGCTCCAGGGGATCGAAGGTCCACTCCACCAGATCGAAGCCGCGCGCCAGCGCGTCCTCCCGTTGCCGCAATTTCAGCATGCGACCGACGCCGCGGTTCCGGTACTCCTCCAGCACCCCGGTCATGTGGCTGTGCAGATAAAGCTTTCCGCCCGGCTTCAGTCCCGGGATCGCCAGCAGGAAACCCACCATCCGCTCGCCTTCGAAAGCTCCGAAGGTCTGCCCTCCCACGCCGGAAGCTACCACGAAGAAACGCACCGGAAGGATCTCCAGCTCGTCGAACCCCCAGATCTGCCGCTGCAAGCGGACCGCTTCCTCGAACTCGCGAGTGGTTGACAAAGTACGGATCTGGATCCCGGCAGAATCTGGCATCGGCGAGCCGACGGGCAGACTATCACTTTAGCAAAGTCGGAACGTCTTTCCGTGCGGCGCCTTTGCTCAGTAACCCGGCAGGCTCCAGGGAACCGGGCCCTTACGCGGCGGCGGGGCGTACCGCTTGCGGATGATGGCCAGCGCCCGGGCGTGATGCTCGCAGCCGTATTCGAACACCGCGCCCTCCTCGAGCAGAATCTTTTGCAATTCGGCTACCGGGATGTCGTGCACGGCCACGTTGTCGCGCACCGCCAGCGCCGCCGCAACCCCCGCCGCGTGCCCGATGATCATGTACTGCGGCTCCATGCGCAGGCTCGAGTAAGCCACATGACTGGCAGAAAAGCAGACCGGCACGAGCAAATTCTCCGCCTCGTTCCGTCGCGGCAGCAGAATCCGGTAAGGAATCTGATAAGGCTGGACTGGCACCTGCACGTCGCCTTCGTTTTCCACGAATCCCTTTTCGTTGACGAACCGCTGCACGTTGTGGGAATCCGAGTTGTAACTGCCCATGCCGATGACGTCGGGCTTGGTGCGATCGGTTTGCAGGTCCTTCTGGGTGGCCACGAACTCGCCCACCATGCGACGCGCCTCACGAATGTAAAGCTGGTTGGGCCAGTGACCGGTGTCGAGAAACTCATCTTTGGCCAGCCCGTAACTGCGCACTTCCTGCTGAAGCTCCGCCGGCACCCGCGGATCGTGGGCGAGGAAGTAATAAAAACCTTTCTGATACTCTTCGTGATCGCGCCAGATGCGCTCACGCTCGGCGTAGGAGCCGTCCGGATAGCGGTAATTCTTGCCGATGTAATCCGAGGAAAAGCCGCCGCGGTTGTTGACGTCAACCTTCCCGTTGGGAATCTTGCGCAGCAGGCTTACTTCGTTGAAGGTAGGTGAGCGGCCCAGATACTTCGTCAGAGCGGCAAGATAACGCGCCAGCAGTTCGTAACGCCAGGGATCGTAGTTGTCCGGCTTGGGCCACGGCACGCGGTTTTCGGGCACGTTCGTGGCGATTACGCGGAAGTTGTACGCCTGGACGCGGTGATCCCCCGAGCCGGGTTCGCCGCGCGGCTCAGGCGAGATCTCCGGCAACAGCCGGCCCTGCTCGTCGTAGGCCGAGATCGGCACGGGGAACTGGTGGTGAGGCGTCACGGCGCGCACGCCCGCGAGCGATTCGCCATACTGCGCGATGCCCTCACGGCCAACCGTATAATGGACGCCGGCCTGCGCCATCAGGTCGCCCTCGTAAGAGGCGTCCGCGAAAACGCGCGCCGCCAGGCGTGCGCCGTTCTCCATCACGATTTCCAGGATGCGGCTGCCCTGTTTGCGCACGCCGGTTTTCTCCTGTAACCGGTGGCGCTCCAGCAGCTCGACGCCGGCTTCGGCCAGCCACTCGCGAAAAATGCGCTCGGCCACTTTGGGTTCGGGCTGCCACGCGATCTCTTGCAGGTGGCGGTCCAGCTCGTAGTAGCGGCCGGCGCGGAAGTAGAATTCCAGCGCCATGCCGCCGATGACTTC
>JAPWUP010000026.1 GCA_028275505.1 Bryobacteraceae bacterium | reverse complement strand
ACGTGGACACTCCCGCTGAACCGCCCGCGATTTTCGTGCTCGGCGACCAGGGCGTGCGGCGCGTGATGCGTCTGGAGAAGCTCGCGCCTGGCGTCTATCGCGGACGCGTCTGGGTTGGCGCGGCGCGCGGAATGTTCCGGGTCCGACCTTTGGAGGAGTCCCGCACCTTTCCGGAGACCGGTGTCTATCTGGAAGAGCCGGAGCTGGCCGATTACGGCAGTAACCCGGAACTGCTGCGGCAGTTGTCGGTACTGACCGGCGGGCGGTTCCAGCCCTCGCCCCGCCAGATTTTCGAGCGCCCCGGTCGTCGCGTTCCCATCACCTGGCAACTCTGGCCCGCGCTGCTGACGCTGGCCCTGGTCCTGAATCTCGCCGAGCTGGTGATGAGGAAAGCACCAGGGGTGACGGAGGCGCTGCTCCGTTCCCGTTGTCGGCACCCGGAGACCATGGCGGCCTGACCTCTCAGGCTTGTACAATGGCCGGGCATGACAGCCGCCGCGCGCTTGGTTTTGTTGCCCTTGCTGGCGTTTGCCGCCGTGGCCGCCGACGTTGAAGTCTGGGTGGTTCCCAGCCTCGTGAAAATCAGGCCTGAGGATCCTCCCCAAGCCTCCAATCCGGTTTGGGACGGCCAGAGCCGCACCGTTACGGTGGCCGGAGCGCGCAACGAGCACGTCCCGTTTCAGATCGTGATCACCACGCCGCCCCCACCGAGCCGTTACGCGCCGCCCGCGTCGGGTTTCTTTGTTGAGGCCAGCGATCTTGACTCAGGCCGGGCGCGCATCCCGCGCGACCAGATTCGCCTGTATCTCGAGCATTACATCCTTTGCTACGCGGCCTCCAGCCCGGTCGGATCCCCAGGGTTCTGGCCCGACGCACTGGCGCCGCTGAGCGAACCCTTCACCATGGCGGCGGAGTTCCGGCGAGCGGTGCGCGACCGGCCCATCTGGGTGGACATTCTGGTCCCTTCCGACGCCCCGGCGGGCGACTACGCAGGTCATCTGCGCGCAACCCAGCACGGCAAACTGCTGGCGGAGCTGAACCTGCGGCTCAAGGTTTACGACTTTACCCTGCCCGCAGATACTCATCTGATCACTTACATGGGGATCTCCGGACGGCAACTGGCCCGTTTTCACGACGTCAAGCCCGGCTCGCCGGAGGCACGGCAGTTACTCATGCGTTACCACGAGTTCCTATACCGCAACCGTATGGAGCCGTGGTTCAACGAACTACTCGAGCCGGAAGTCGAGCTTCGAGACGGAAAATTATTGGTCCATTTCGACCCGCTCGCTTACGAGCAGTATCTCGAGAAGTGGAAAACCAAACGCGTGGTGCTGGAAACGGCGCCGGATCGCCTGCGCCGGATGCTCGAAGGCGAGCCGTTCTCGGACAAATTCAACCACCAGGTCAAGTCCTACCTGGCGCAGGTAGCGGCCTGGTTTCGCGCTCGCGGCGGGCTAGACCGGCTCGTCTTCAACAGCCCGATTGACGAACCGAATACCGCGGAAGCTTATGAGGAGACACGTCGCTGGGCGCGGCTGGTGCGCGAGGCCGCTCCGGGGGTCCCGTTCCTTGTAACTGAGGCGCCTGTGCCGGACCGGCCGGAATGGGGACCGCTCACCGGCTTCGCCACGCATTTTTCCGTCCATGGCAACGCCTTGAATCGCCGTGACGTGCTGGAAGCGATCGCCGCCGAGCAGAAAAAGGGCGGCGAAATTACCTGGTATATCTCTTGCGATCAGAAATACCCGCAGCCCAATTACTTCATTGACGCGCCGGCGATGGATCCGGTCATGGTTCCCTGGATTACCTGGCGCCTTGGCCTCAACGGCATTCTTTACTGGGCCCTGAATTTCTGGAACCAGACCGTGGATCCCTGGCTCAATCCAGTTACTTATCTCAGCGGCTATTTTTGCAGCGGCGGATATGTTCTGAACGGGGAAGGTTCGCTCATTTATCCGGGTTCGCGCGTGCAGCGTTACACGGGCCAGAAGGACGTGGATGGTCCGGTCTCTTCCATCCGTTTCGAGCTGCTGCGCGAAGGGATCGAGGATTACGAGTATCTTTGGTTGCTGCGGAGTCTGGGCCAGGGCGAGCTGGCGGACAAGATCGCCGGCGAGCTGGTGCGCGGCGTGCGGGAGTTCACGCGCGATCCCTCCGCCCTGCTCGAAGCCCGCGCGAAAATGGCGGCCCGGCTGGAACAACTTGCCCGTCGCTCGGCGCGCAGCGCCCTGCGGTAGACTGGACTCACCATGCCGGATCGAAGGAGCTTCCTGCAAACCGCCGCCGGGCTGCCCCTGATCGGGAGTCTGATCTCGTCGGTGGCCGCCGCCCGAACGCCCAAGCGTGATTATTTCCGTGAACTCGGCGTGCGTACCTTCATCAACGCCGCCGGCACGTACACCGTCCTTACTGCCTCCTTGATGCCGCCGGAGGTCAAAGAAGCCTGGGAATACGCCTCACGGAAATACTGCTCGCTGATCGAACTCCACGACGCCGTGGGTCGCCGCATCGCCGAGCTGATCGGTTGCGAAGCGGCCATGGTCACCGCGGGCGCCGCCTCCGCCCTGACTTTGGGCACGGCGGCGTGCATCACCGGGACCAACCCCGATTTCATCCGCCGCCTGCCCGACACCACGGGCATGAAGAACGAAGTCATCATCCAGAAATCCCACCGGTTCGGCTACGACCACGCGGTGCGCAACTGTGGCGTGCGCCTGATCGAGGTCGAAACCGTCGAGGAACTCGAGCGGGCCATCAACGAGCGCACGGCCATGATGCTGTTCCTCAACGCCAACGAGCCGGTGGGCAAAATCAAGGCCGCCGAATTCGCCCAGTTAGGCCGCAAGCACAACATTCCTACGTTCAACGATTGCGCCGCGGACGTGCCGCCGGTCGAAAACCTTTCCAAGTACCTCAAGATGGGATTCGACCTGGTGACCTTCTCCGGCGGCAAGGGCCTTCGCGGTCCGCAGAGCGCCGGCCTGTTGCTGGGCCGCAAAGACCTGATCGAGGCCGCGCGCCTCAACGCGTCGCCCTACGCCGACACGATCGGGCGCGGCATGAAAGTGAACAAGGAAGAGATCCTGGCCATGATGGTGGCCGTGGAGTTGTATCTCAAGCGGGACCACGCCGCGGACTGGCGCGAGTGGGAGCGCCGGGTGAAGCTGATCGCCGATTACGTCTCGTCCGTGCCGGGCGTGACGACGGAAGTCTGGGTGCCCGAGATCGCCAACCACGTGCCTCACCTGCGGATTCGCTGGGACCCGCAGCGCGTGAAGATCAGCGTGCCGGAGGTGGTCAAGCGGCTGCGCGAAGGTGAGCCCTCGATCGAGGTGGTCCCGGGCAGCCGTGACCAGCTCGTGGTCGGCGTATGGATGATGGAGCCCGGCGAGGACCGCATCGTGGGCCGCCGCATTCGCGAAATCCTGCGCAGCGCGGTTTGAAGGCTATAATGAGGATGACGAGCGCCCGTAGCTCAGCCGGATAGAGCGGCTGGCTTCGAACCAGCAGGCCGGGGGTTCGAGTCCCTCCGGGCGCGCCAGAAAAGCCCTCGCGCTTCCACTTTCCGCCGGCTGCATCGAGCGTCACACTCTTCGCGGAGGGTATCGCGCAGCACCCGCGCGGTCTTGACACTGGCGGCGTCGCTTGCCTACGCTCGGGGAATGAGGCTTCGCAAGAGCTGGATCCTGGCGGCGCTGGCGAGCGGACTAGCGCTCGTCGCGCAACAGTCGTCCCTGTTTCCCGTGCTGCTGAGCACCGTGCTGCCCGGGCGACAGCAGGGTGGGTTTTATCTGGTGCCCACCAATCAGTTGATCCGCCCCTGGGGGCAGCAAACCCTGATTCCTGGACGCCCGGTCGAGCTGGCCCTCGACTCGCAAAAACGGTTGTTGGCCATTTTGAACTGGCGAAGCGTGATGCTGGCCGATGCGTCGAGCGGCGCGCCGCTGGACGAGATCAAGCCGCGCAGCACATCCTACACCGGCCTGGCGTTTCGCCCGGGCGATCGCGAGTTGTGGGCGAGCCTGGCCACGCGGAATGGCCCGGACGCACTGATGGTAGCCGCGCTGAGCGAAATCGGGCGCCCCGCCAAAGTGGAGTACGTCGAGCTGCCGGGCCACCCTGTGCCCACGGGGATCGCTTTCTCGCAGGACGGGCAGCAGGCCTTTGTCGCGTTCAGCCGCAACAACTCCCTGGCGGTCGTGGATACGGGCACGCGGCGCGTGCTGCGCGAGATCGAGACAGGGATCGCGCCGTTTGCGGTCGTGTACTCGCCGCGTCACAAGCGCATCTTCGTTTCGAATCGCGGCGGGCGTCGCCCGAAGCCTGGCGAGACGACGGCGCCATCCAGCGGCACGCAAGTGCTGAGCGATCCGAAGACAGGCTATGCCGCCACCGGCACAGTCAGCGTCATTGAGCTGCCCGAATTTCAGGTGCGCGAGGCGCCGGTAGGGCTTGCCCCTTCCGGAATGGCCCTGAGCCCGGATGAGGCCACGCTGGCAGTAGCCAATGGTCATTCCGACACGGTCTCCCTGCTCGATACGCGCACGCTCGCGCGCACCGACGTGAAGATACCGGCGTACCCGGAAAGTTTCGCGGGCAGCCAGCCGATCGCGGTTGCGTTTGCGCCGGACGGCAAAACCCTGTACGTGGCCTGCGGCGGCAATAACGCGATCGCTGTGGTTCAAAAGACGGCGAAGGGCTGGCAGGTTGCCGGCGCCTTGCCGACGGGATGGTTTCCCTCGGGGCTGGCGGTGGACGGCAAGGGGGACCTCTGGGTTGTGAACGTGAAAGGAGTGGGGAATACAGCCAACCCCACAGGCAGCTTCAACTCCCGGCAGTATGAGGGTTCGCTCGTGCGCTTGCCTGCGCCGCTGCCAGGGCAACTGGCCGCCGGCACCCGCGAGGTTCGCGCCGCCAACAGCCCGCGCTGGACGCCGGCGGGCGGCGTCGCCAACCTCCGTTCGCTCGGCATCCAGCACGTGGTGTTCATCATCAAGGAGAACCGCACTTACGACCAGATCTTCGGCGACATGGGCAAGGGCAACGGCGATCCCAAGCTGGTGATGTACGGGCGCGAAGTGACGCCCAACCATCACGCCCTGGCCGATCGCTATGTCCTGCTGGACAACTTTTACACCGGGGGCGCCATCAGTTTCGACGGCCACCATTGGTTGATGCAGGGCTTCGTGAGCGATTACGTGGAGCGAGCTTTCGGGGCTTCGCCGCGCGGGTACGCCTGGAACATGGCCGACGCCCTCACCATTTCGCCCGCCGGCTTCTTCTGGCAAGAGGCGCGGCGGCCGCTGGACGTGCGCATTTACGGTGAATTCTGTCTGCCGGCGCGCTGGAATCCCGAGACGCAAAGCGTGGTGGATATCACGGAGAGCGAGTTGCTTCCGTGGTCCGAGTACTGGCGGCTTTATCGCGAGGGCAAGTGGCGCACCGCGGTTGGCTCCCGGCCCGGCGTACCTGCGCTGGCGCCTTACATCTGCCCTCGGTACCCCAACTCGACCACCAGTATTCCGGACCAGATCCGGGCGGAAGTGTTTCTGGAAGAGCTGGCCAGTTGGGAGAAGAGCGGTCGCATGCCCAACCTCATCATCCTGCACCTGAACAACAACCACACCGCAGGGACGAGGCCGGGCTTTCCCACGCCGCGCGCCATGGTGGCCGACAATGACTTGGCGCTGGGGCGTGTGGTGGAGGCTCTCGCCAAGAGCAGGTTCTGGCCGAAAATGCTCATCCTCAGCGTGGAGGATGATGCGCAGGACGGCATTGATCACGTGGATGGACGCCGTACGGTTGCGCTCGCCATCGGGCCTTATGTGCGGCGTAACGCCGTGGACTCCAACTACTACAACCACGGGAGCATGGTCCGGACGATTCAGGAGATCTTCGGCATCGAGCCGCGCACGCGCTTTCTGAAGGCCGCCCGGCCCATGACCAGCATCTTCACGACGGAGCCGGATCTGACGCCCTACCAATGCCTGCCCAACCGGATCCCTCTGGACGAAATGAACCCGCCGCTGAAAGCCCTCAAGGGCAGACGCCTCTGGGCGGCACGGCAGTCGCTGGCCATGAACTGGCACGAGCCCGACGACATCCCGCAGGACGTGCTCAACCGTATCCTCTGGTGGGACGCCAAGGGCTGGCAGACGCCCTACCCGAAGTTGCACTGAGCGGAGCGGAAGGCTCGCAGGGCCTACCAGCAGCACGGAATTGTGGCGGCCACGTTGACACGCGGGCGGTCAGCGCGTCCAGCCCTCCGACGTCGGGATTGTGGTAGAAGTGGTATCGAGTCATCGAATGTAGCGAGATGAAGTGTCGCGCCGCGGGCCTTCGGCGCCGAACGTGAGCGTAGTTGAGGAGGATCGGAGCGCGCGAGGAGGGAAGAGTTTCATGCCTGTCGCGTTGATCACCGGCGTCACCGGCCAGGATGGTTCCTACCTGACGCGGCTTCTCCTGGCCAAAGGCTACGAAGTCCACGGCGTCATCCGGCGAGCCAGCAGCTTCAACACGGCGCGGATCGAGGATCTCTACCAGGACCCGCACCAGCCGGGCGTGAGGCTGTTTCTGCATTATGGCGATCTGTGCGATGGTACCGGCCTGCGCCGGATTCTCGAGCGGGTGCGCCCGGATGAGGTCTACAACCTGGGCGCCCAGTCCCACGTGCGGGTGTCCTTCGAGCAGCCCGAATACACGGCGGACACGGTGGCGCTGGGCACGCTGCGGTTGCTCGATGCGGTGCGGGATTACGTGGAGCGGACCGGACGGCAAGTGCGTTTCTATCAGGCCGGCTCGTCGGAGATGTTCGGGGCGGCGCCGCCGCCGCAGAACGAGCGAACCCCGTTTTACCCGCGCAGTCCTTACGCGGTGAGCAAGGTGGCGGCGCACTGGTACGCGGTCAACTACCGGGAGGCCTACGGGCTGTACATCGTCAACGGGATCCTGTTCAATCACGAATCGCCGCAGCGCGGCGAGACCTTTGTCAGCCGCAAGATCACGCGCGCCGTGGGCCGCATTGTGCACGGCCTGCAGCAGAAGCTCTATCTGGGCAATCTGGAAGCGCGCCGGGATTGGGGTTACGCGGGCGACTACGTGGAGGCCATGTGGCTGATGCTCCAGCAGCCTGAGCCGGACGATTATGTGATTGCCACCGGGGAGTCGCATTCGGTGAAGGAGTTTCTAGAGGCGGCTTTCGGGTACGTAGGTCTGGACTGGCGGCGGTACGTGGAGCAGGATCCTCGGTACTTCCGCCCCACGGAGGTCGAGCATCTGGAAGGGGACGCCTCCAAGGCGCGGGCCAAGCTGGGTTGGGCGCCGAAGGTGCGTTTTGCCGAGTTGGTGCGCATGATGGTGGAGCACGATCTGGAGCTGGCGCGCCGCGAGAAGCTTCTCGTGAAGAATGGATACCCGGCGGTTTCGGGAGGGCGGGACTGAGATGGAGCGGCAGGCCAGGATCTACGTCGCTGGGCATCGCGGTTTGGTAGGTTCGGCTATTTGCCGGCGCTTGCAGCGGGAAGGTTACGGAAACCTTGTATTGCGTACGCGCCAGGAACTGGACTTACTAGACCAGAGGGCGGTCGAAGAGTTCTTCGCACGCGAGCGACCGGAGTATGTTTTTCTGGCGGCGGCGCGGGTGGGCGGCATTCACGCCAATAACATGCGGCCCGCGGAATTCATTTACGAAAATCTGGTCATCGAGACCAACGTAATTCATGCCGCCTGGAAGCATGGCGTGAAAAAACTGTTGTTTCTGGGTTCATCCTGCATCTATCCGCGGCAGGCGCCGCAACCGATCAAGGAGGAGTATCTGTTGACGGGGCCGCTGGAGCCGACCAACGAAGCTTACGCGGTCGCCAAGATTGCGGGTCTAAAGATGTGCCAGGCTTACCGGCGGCAGTACGGCTTCCACGCGATTTGTCTGATGCCGACGAACCTGTACGGGCCGGGGGATAACTTCGATCTGGAGAGTTCGCATGTATTACCGGCCTTGATTCGCCGCTTTCATGAGGCCAAGCTGGCGGGTGCGCCGCGGGTGGTGTTGTGGGGGACGGGGACGCCGCGGCGCGAGTTTCTGCACGTGGACGATCTGGCGGACGCGGCGCTTTTCCTGATGCGGCACTACGATGAGGGCGAGATCATCAACGTGGGGACGGGCGAGGATTTGACCATTGCGGAGCTGGCGGCGCTGGTGCGCGAGGTAGTAGGTTACCGGGGCGAGATCGGCTTCGATCCCTCGATGCCCGACGGCATGCCGCGCAAGCTGCTCGATGTCTCGCGCCTGCGCGCCCTGGGCTGGCGACCGAAGATCCCGCTGCGGGAGGGGATCGAGGCTACGTACCGTTGGTATTGCGAACACGCGGCCGCAACCCGGGAAAGTTGGCGGATCGAAGGGTCCTGATCGCGGAAGAGCGCGTGGCGAACGGCGAACCAAAGCCCGTGGGAGTCGGCACGCCAAGCAGCTCGAGCGGTTAGAGAGAGCGGCGGCACCAGCGGTGCTCACGCGCCCCTTTTGTCCCGTCCCGAACGTTCCCGATCCGTTGTCTGTTCGCGATCGGTAGGTGCTAACCTTCAATGCGCCTGCATTTCCGGCTCTATAGCCGGCGGAATCCCTGTGCCAGTACGGCTGCCGCTCGTGCTGATCCCAGAGTCGGGGTCAACTTGTACACTCTGCGATGTCCACGCGGCGATTCCCCAACCGGCTGATCGGTGCGGCGGGCCGTGTTACACTCGTATTGGCGTAGTGGGCTGAGCCGATCCAGGGGGCGGTGGGTGCACGAGCTATGAGCTTGGGAGCTGCCCCGCGGAGTCGGCCTCGCTTTTCGGGCCCTTAGCTCAGCGGTTAGAGCAGCGGACTCATAATCCGTCGGTCGCAGGTTCGAATCCTGCAGGGCCCACCAATGGATCCCCCACAGCGTCGTTTCTCCGCCGATTTTCTGGCGTTCCCGATTGCTGCCGCCCGATAATGAGGCCATGGCAGTTGTCGCATCCGCAGAGCTTGCGGACATCATCCGGCGCGCACAGGGATGCTTCCTCGGCCAGCTTGCCGGCGATTCGCTGGGCAGCCTGGTCGAGTTCGAGAGTCCGCAGCGCATCCGTGAGCGATACCCCCAAGGCGTGCGCGACCTTGCCGACGGCGGAACCTGGGGTACGCTTGCCGGCCAGCCCACGGATGATTCCGAGATGGCGCTTGCTCTGGCGCGGGTGCTGGCGCAGAGCGGACGTTACGATCCCCACGAGGCCCGACAGGCATACCTCGAATGGTTTCACTCGCGACCGTTCGACGTCGGTGGCACGGTGCGCGCCGCGCTGATGGGGCATCCGCGAGCAGACAGCCAGGCCAACGGAGCGATGATGAGGGCCAGCCCGCTGGGCATATTCGGCGCATTTCATCCCTTGGAGCGCGTGGCTGAATGGGCGCGCCAGGACGCAGCGATCACTCACATTCACCCCATCTGCCAGCAAGCCAACGCGCTTTACGTGACGGCGATCGCGCAAGCCGTCCGCAGCGGTCCCAGCCCCGGCGAGCTCTACCGCGAAATCGTGAACCGGGCCGAAGAAATGGCGGTGGCGCCCGAGCTGCTCGAGGTAGTCCGGCGAGCAGCCACAGCGCCTCCCGCGGATTATCTCGCCTTGGCCGGATGGGTCCTGGTCGCCTTTCATAACGCTTTGTGGCAGTTGCTGCACGCCCCCACTCTGGAGGAAGGGGTAGTGGACACGGTGATGCGCGGAGGAGACACCGATACCAACGCCGCCATCTGCGGCGCGCTGCTGGGCGCGGTTTACGGGCGCGACGCGGTTCCCGAGCGGTGGGTGAACACGCTGCTCAACTGTCGGCCCGAGCAGGGCCGTACTGGCGTGCGGCGCCCGCGGCCCCAGCGTTACTGGCCGGTTGACGCTCTCGAGTTGGCCGAACGTTTGGTTCGTGCCGGCCTGGCGACTGCGCTCCGTGGCGTCTCCCAGGGCGACGCCTGAACGACACTTGGGGCCAGCCCTCATGTGGAACTCTGCGGTAAGGAGGGGCGGCGTGTTATGCTGGCAGTTTGCTCGGCTAGAGGAGCGGAGGCCATGAGTAGGCGGGCGCGCGGTTCCCCGGCGCCGGGGACGCCCGCTCGAAAGGGGCTTTGAACCGCGTCGCTGAGCGGCGCGGGAATCCGCCGAAATCGCCGTTCCGGGCGTCGCGGGCGGCGGTTGGGGGGTACGGTTAAGACCGGCCCACTGTCATCCGCGAGCAAGCGGATGGAGCGCTAGCGGGGTCCTGCCTCGTGTTTGCGTTCCCCATCCGTTTTTGGCGCGAGAGACGATGAACGTATTCGAGCTGACGCGGGCGCTGGTGGACATCCCGTCCATCACCAACGAAGAGAAGGAGGTCGGCCTGTATCTGCTGGGCCGGCTGGGCGGCCTGGCTGCGCGCACCGGCGGCTCCGTCGAGCGCCTGCCCGTCGGGGCCGAGCGTTTCAACGTCCTGGCTACCTGGGGCGAGCCCCGCGTGACTCTTTCCACGCACATGGACACCGTGCCGCCCCACATCCCGTCGCGGGAAGACGACGAGTTCATCTGGGGGCGAGGCGCCTGCGACGCCAAAGGAATTATGGCCGCGATGATCCAGGCTGCCGAGGGACTCCTGGCCGAGGGCGTGCGCAACTTCGCCTTGCTCTTCGTGGTCGGCGAGGAGCGCAACAGCGCAGGCGCTTTAGCGGCCGCGCGGGACCGGCGGGGTTCGCGCTGGCTCGTCAACGGCGAGCCTACGGAAAACAAGCTGGCGTTGGGATCCAAAGGGGCGCTGCGCTTCGAAGCGGAAGCCAGAGGGCGCATGGCCCATTCCGCCTACCCTGAACTGGGCGAGTCCGCCATTGACAAGCTGCTCGATTTTCTGGAAGCGATCCGCCGTCTGCCCTTGCCCACGGATCCCGTGCTCGGTCCTTCCACGTTGAACATCGGCACCATTGCCGGCGGCCGGGCCCCGAACGTGATCCCGGATGAGGCGCGAGCCGAGATCATGGTGCGGCTGGTGGGCGATCCTGCCCCGATACGGGAAGCATTCCAGCGGGCCGCTGCCGGTCGAGTTGAGTTACGAGAAGTGCTCATGGTGCCTGCCGTGCACCTGAAGGCGCTGGATGGCTTCGAGACCACCGTCGTTGCCTTCACCACGGATATCCCTGCATTTGGCGGTGCCTGGGGCGAGCCGCTGTTGATCGGCCCCGGCAGCATCCACGTCGCCCATACCATGCACGAGCACGTGGCCAAATCCCAGTTGCTGGAGGCCGTCGAGATTTACAAGCGAATCGTCAAAACGCTGCTTTCTGTCGAGGCGATATGAGTCCACGCAAGATCGAAGTGGGTATTTTGGGCGCCACCGGCATGGTGGGCCAGAGCTTTGTGAAGTTCCTGCAGGGTCATCCCTGGTTCGAGATCAGGTGGCTCGGCGCGAGCGACCGCTCGGCGGGCAAGAAGTATTGCGAGGCCACCTCGTGGCGGCTCGATGGCGAGATGCCGGAGACGGTGCGCGACCTGGTCGTCGAAGAGTGCCGTCCCGGCAACGCGCCGCGGCTCGTCTTTTCGGCGATGGATGCTTCCGTCGCCACCGAAATCGAGCGGGCTTTTGCGCAGGCCGGGCATTTCGTGGTTTCCAATTCGAAGAACCATCGCATGGAGCCCGACGTGCCCCTGCTCATCCCCGAGATCAACCCCGACCACCTCAAACTGGCGCCCGTACAGCGCGCGCGGCGCGGCTGGCCTGGGCTGATCGTGACCAATCCCAACTGCACCACGGTCGTGCTCACGATGGCCCTGGCACCGCTGAAGCCCTTCGGCATCCGCCGGGTGATCATGACCTCGATGCAAGCCATTTCCGGCGCCGGCTACCCGGGCGTGCCCGGCATGGACGTGAACGCCAACGTGATCCCCTTCATCGGCGGCGAGGAAGAGAAGGTGGAAAGCGAGCCGCTGAAAATCCTGGGGCGGTTCACGGGCGAAACGATCGAGTTCCTGCCTGCTCGCATCAGCGCGCATTGCAACCGGGTGCCGGTCGTGGACGGCCACACGGAAACGGTCTCCGTGGAGCTGGAGTCGAAACCATCGCGCGACGAGCTGCTGGAGGCGATCCGTGCGTTCCGTGGGGTTCCCCAACAGCGCGGACTGCCCAGCGCCCCCGCGCGGCCACTGATTTACATGGAGCAGCCGGACCGTCCGCAACCGCGGCGAGACGTTGAGCGCGAGCGCGGCATGAGCGTCTTTGTTGGCCGCCTGCGGCCTTGTCCAGTGCTCGATTACAAGTTCGTCGCGATGGGTCACAACACAGTGCGCGGCGCAGCCGGCGCAGCAGTTCTGAACGCGGAACTGATGTACTCGGAGGGCTTGCTCGACACATGATCGTGATGAAATTCGGCGGCACCTCCGTCGAGTCGGCCGAGGCCATTGCGCGGGTGTGCGAGATCGTGCGGGCGCGCCTCGACCAGCAACCCGTGGTGGTCGTCTCCGCCATGGGCAAGACGACGAACCGGCTGCTGGCCATGGCGCGTCAGGCCGCCGCAGGCCACCGCGATGAGGCGCTCCGCGAGTGTGAGGAGCTGCACCGGTTTCATCGCGCCGAGGCTCTTCCGCTGCCGAAGCCCGAGGAGCGAGCCCTGCTGGAGAAGTTCCTCGACGAGCATTTTCGGGAGCTGGCGGAGTTGCTCCGCGGCCTGGCGATTTTAGGTGAGCTTACGCCGCGATCGCTCGATGCGGTGGCCAGTTACGGGGAACGGCTCAGCTCGCAGATTGTTGCGGCGGCGCTGCGAGGACGCGGCGTCGCAGCCGAGGCCGTGGATTCGCGCCGCCTGATCGTCACCGACCGCCGGTTCACGCAGGCGGCTCCGCTTTTCCCGGAGACCAACGCCCGCCTGCGGCGTGAACTGCTGCCTCTGGTCCGTGAACGCGTGCCCGTACTGGGCGGCTTCATCGGCGCCACCGAGGACGGGATCACGACCACGCTGGGCCGGGGAGGCTCGGATTTCACCGCTTCCATCGTGGGTGCGGCTCTCGATGCGCGGGAGATCCAGATCTGGACGGACGTGGACGGCATGCTGACGGCCGATCCCAACCTGGTCGAGGGAGCGCGGCGGGTGAAGACGATATCCTTCGCGGAAGCGGCCGAGCTGGCATATTTCGGGGCCAAGGTGCTTCACCCGGCCACTGTTTTGCCGGCTGTGGAAAAGAACATTCCCGTGCTCATCCTCAACTCGCGGCGTCCGCAAGTGCCCGGGACCCGGATCGTGGCCGAGAGCGTGGCGTGCCGGAATCCGGTCAAGTCCATCGCCTGCAAGCGCGGCATTACCGTGATGGACGTGCACTCGACGCGCATGCTCATGGCCTACGGCTTCCTCCATCGCATTTTCGAGGTCTTCGACGAGTGCGAAACCGCCGTGGATTTACTGGCGACCTCGGAAGTCAGCGTCTCGCTGACCATTGACAATACGGAACGGCTCGACGAAATTGCCGCGCGCCTGCGCCAGTTTGCCGAGGTGGGCATCGAACACCGGCAGGCCATCGTGTGCCTGGTGGGCGACAATATCCGTTACACGCCCGGCATCGCGGCGCGCACTTTCGGCGCCCTGGCCGGCATCAACGTGCGAATGATTTCGCAAGGCGCTTCCCTGCGCAATCTGAGTTTCGTGGTGGCCGAGGACGACGCCCCGCGCGCGGTGCGCGCCCTGCACGAGGAGTTCTTCCGCGAGGTGGACCCGGAGGTGTTCGAGTGAAACTGGCCATCGTCGGCTACGGCAAAATGGGCCGGCTGATCGAGCAACTGGCGCCCGAATACGGCTTCGAGGTGGGCCCGAAACTGGACGAATTCAACAACGCCAACTTCGCGGGCATCACGCCGGAGAACTTCCGGGGCGTGGACGTGGCGGTGGAGTTCTCCACGCCTGAGGCGGCGGTGGGGAACATCGAGCGCATCGCGGCCCTCGGCGTGAATCTGGTAGTGGGTACGACGGGGTGGCTGGACCGGCTAGACTACGTCCGGTCGGTAGTCGAGCGCGCCGGGATCGGAATGGTTTGGAGTCCTAACTACTCGGTCGGGATGAACGTCTTCTTCCGGCTGGTGGAGGAAGCCGCCCGCCTGCTGGCCGGGCAGCCGGAATACGGGGCGTGGGCCTGGGAAATCCATCACGCGGCGAAAAAGGACGCGCCTTCGGGCACGCTGCTCAAGCTCGTGGAGCAGATGAAACGGGCAGGTTACCAGGCGCCGATCAGCACGGGCTGCAATCGCGCAGGCGCGCATCCTGGCACGCACGAGATCGGCTTCGACAGCTCTGCCGACACGATCACGTTGCGTCACACGGCTCGCAGCCGCGAAGGCTTTGCTCGCGGCGCCCTGCGCGCCGCCCAGTGGATCGTGGGCAAGAAAGGCTTTTACGAGTTCGGCGAAATTTTGTGGGGGAGGGTCTGACGATGTTCACCGGTTGCGGTACGGCGCTGGTCACGCCATTTCGCAAGGATCTGAGTCTGGACGAGGAGGCGCTGCGGCGGCTGGTCCGCCGGCAAGTCGAGGCGGGAGTGGACTTTCTGGTACCCTGCGGCACCACAGGCGAAAACCCGACGCTGAGCCGCAAGGAGCACCTGCGCGTGGTGGAGATTACGCTCGAAGAGGCGGCGGGACGCGTGCCCGTGCTTGCCGGCTGCGGCGGCTACAACACGGCGGAAGTCATCGAACTGGGCAAAGAGCTGGCGGCCATGCGCGTGGACGGGCTGCTCTCGGTGACGCCCTACTACAACAAGCCCACGCAGGAAGGGCTTTACCAGCACTACAAGGCGATCGCCGCGGCGGTGAAGCTGCCCATCGTGGTCTATAGCGTCCAGGGCCGCACGGGCGTGAACGTCGAGCCGGCCACCGTGCGACGTCTGGCGGAAATTGACAACATCGTGGGCATCAAGGAAGCCTCGGGCAACATTGCGCAAATGGCCGCCATCATCCACCAGGTTCCCAGCCGCTTCACCGTCCTTTCCGGCGACGACGCCGTCACGTTGCCGCTGATCGCTCTCGGCGGCCGCGGCGTTATCTCTGTGGTCTCCAACCAGATCCCCGCGGAAATGACGCGGCTCGTGCACCTGTGCCTCAACAACGACTTCCCGGCTGCGCGCCAGCTTTACTACAAATACCTGCCCTTGATGGAAGTGAACTTCATCGAGTCCAATCCGATTCCGGTGAAGGCGGCCATGGCGTTGATGGGGCTGCTGGAGCCGGTGTGGCGCCTCCCTCTGACGCCGCCCAAGCCGGAAAACCTGGCCCGCATCGAGCGCGTACTGAAGGAGTTGGGTTTGCTGGAGGCCCGTGGCGTCCATGCTGCAAGCTGAAATCGAGCGCTTGTTCGAGGAAAAGCCGGACAGGTATACGGAAGAACACTTCCGCCTTTTTCAGCGCTTCAAGGATGCGCTCAACCAGGGGCGGGTGCGGGCGGCGGAGCCTGATCCTTCCTCGCCCAGCGGATGGCGCGTCAATGCCTGGGTCAAGAAGGGAATCCTGCTCGGCTTTCGCATGGGCGCGATGATCGAGATGGGGCAGGGCGCTGCGGGTCAGCCGCTGTTCGACAAAGCTACCTGGCCGCTGAAGCGCCTGCGCGTGGAAGACGGGGTGCGTGTGGTTCCGGGCGGCTCGGCGATTCGTGATGCCTGCTACGTGGGTCGTGGCGTCACTTGCATGCCGCCCATGTACATCAACGCCGGCGCCTGGGTGGGCGAGGGGACGATGGTGGACTCGCACGCGCTCATCGGAAGCTGCGCGCAGATCGGGCGCAACTGCCACATTTCGGCGGGAGCGCAGATCGGCGGCGTACTGGAGCCGGTGGGTGCGCTGCCTGTGATCATCGAGGACGAAGTGCTGGTGGGCGGCAACTGCGGCATTTACGAGGGCACCGTGGTGAAGCGGCGCGCCGTGCTGGGCGCGGGCACGATCCTGACGCGCTCGACGCCGGTTTACGATCTGGTGCGTGGCGCGGTGTATACGGCCACCGAGGACATGCCGCTCATCATCCCGGAAGAGGCTGTGGTCGTGCCGGGTTCTCGCGCCATCCAGCACGGGCCGGGACGCGAGTGGGGCCTGTCCCTTTACACCCCCGTCATCGTCAAGTACCGCGACGCGCGAACCGACGCGCGAATCCAGTTGGAAGAGTTGCTGCGCTAGGTCAGCTTCTCAGCGGACCAGGTCGCCCTCGCGGAACTGATACTCGCCGCGCAGCGCCCCATCCGGGCCCCAGTAGCGAACCGTGCCGTGGCAGCGGCCCTCTTTCCATTCCGACACGCGCTTGACGCGGCCGTTGGGCCAGTACTGCGTCCATACGCTCGTCCCGTCCGGCCGATGCTCCCATTGCCAGACTTTGCTGCCGTCCTCGCGCCACAGCGTTTCCACGCCGCGCTTGTAGCCGTCCGCCCACTGGACCTCGTAAAGTTTGGCGCCGTTGGGGAAGAACCATGTCTCCGGACCATCGAGCAGGAAGCGGCCGTCGGCCAGAATCTTGCCCGACCAGCGCGCCTTGATCTTGCCGTCCGGATATTTCTCCTCGCCGCGCACGGGACGGCCGGGACCGGCGGCGGGCGGCGGCAATTCTCCCGCATCGGAAAGGATCCAGGCCTCGTTCATCTCGAAATGAAGCGAGGGATGGTTCATGCTCGTCGTCAGGTGGATCACGCCGTTGGGCGCTTGCACAGCGACCGAGTAGCCCAGCGTGGCGTCGCCGTGATAGGGTCGGGACCAGCCCTTGCGATCCTTGAGAGTCCAGGCTTCGTGCGGCAGGCCTCCGGGCAGTTTCTTGATCTTCCACGTCTTGCCTTCATCGTCGGAAAGGGCCACGAAAACGCCGCGCTCGCTGACGCCTTTGGGCTGGCGCCCGTCGCGATGCTGGAAGTCGCTGGCGAAAAACAGTCTGCCGCTGGCCAGTCGCACGAGGCTGGGACGCTGGTTGCTTCCCAGGGCCGGAAATGGCGTCTTGGTGGGCGGCGACCACGTCTTGCCGCCGTCGCAGGAAACGGTCTGCGGCATGTAGCCGTCAATGTCGGTGTTCTTGCCGCCAATGCCCAGGATGCAGCCGTTCCTCAAGCGTACGAATACGGTGTGACGGCCGGCGGTGCGCCCGCCGGTGTCGAACCACGTGCGGCCCTCGTCGCGCGAAGCCCACAACAGCGACTCCCCTTCGATGGCGTCGCTCGCCAGGTAGATCGTGCGATCCGGCCCGCGGAAAGCATGGCTGATGGGCTGCGTCGAATAGCCGCCCAGCGGGCCGACCAGCAAGGGGAACTTGATCGCGTCCCAGCTCGCTCCGCTGTCGCGCGAAGAATTCCACCGGAAAGGCACGCCCCACAGGCCGATGCCGCCGCCGAAATGGTGCAGCACGCCGCCGTCGTTCCACAGCAGGGAGGACTGGTCGTTGACGTCGGCGAAGTCATAAAACGGACCCGGCATGTCCCATTGCTCGGCGCCGAAGCGCAAGCGCGTCGCCACGAAGCTCGTGTTGGGGAAATACTCTGTGGCAGGCGTGGACGAGGAGAAGAAAACGGCAAACAGGTCGCCGTTGGGACAGACCTCCAAGCTCGCGGAGTGGTTGTGGCCGAGCTGGGAAGGATGCAAGCCCGCGGCCACGATCGCTTCCCAGGGCTGATTTTCGGGAGGTATGGGCAGCAGAATGCGCCGGCGGAACCACGGCTTTTTGGGATCGGGCCCGGCCTTTACCGGCACGCCGCTCTGCTTGACGGCCTGATAGATGAAGTCCTTTTCCACCGGCCAGGGCCGCGTGGAAGGCAGCGGCGCCTCGACGATGCGAAAACCGATCGGGTGTTGACCGCGATATTCGGGCGCTACGCTGGCGCGATTGGCGGAACGGCGGTAGTAGGGAAGGAATCCATGCTGGAGGCCGCGGTACGGCCCCATGATGCCGCCGCCGCGCACGACCCGGGCTACGCCGCTCTCCGGACCCACGGGATCCACTTGCGGCTCTTCCGGATAGAGGCCATGCCAGTCCAGCACCCACTCCAGCGGCCCGGTGTGCATGTTCTTGACTCCCCACGGGTTCGGCGTCTCGTCCGGCGGCGGCATCTCGCCCGAAGAAAAGTGGGTTGTGGTTCCGGCACGAGCCACGTATTCCCATTCGGCCTCGGTGGGCAACCGGTAGTTTCTCTTTTCCTTCCGGCTGAGCCACTCGCAGAAAGCCACCGCGTCATGCCAGCTCACGCCGGTGGCGTAGGGCGGGAAGCGGCCTGCGTCCTGGTGATCGTACCGAAATTCCTGGAACTGCCGAGAAGTGATCTCAGTTTCGGAGATGTAGAACGGGTAAGTGATGCGCACCTCGTGAACGGGCTTTTCGTCGTAGTCTCCGTCGCGTAACAACTCGAGCTGGCCGAGCCTGGCCGGATCCGTGGGCAACGAGTTGCCCATGCGGAACGTGCCCGGCTCGATTCGGATCATCCGGATGCCGAGCGAGTTGGTATACTGCTTCGGCGGTTGTTGCCGGGCTACGAGGCTGAAGGTCCACAGGGCTCCGGCGCAGCAGGCGGTAGTGAGCCATGGAGCGAGTCGCATGAAACCTCCCGGGATTTGCCAGAGAGACATTGTTCCACCCGGCCGTAAAACTTGTCAAACACGCTTGCAAGTTTAGGCATTGAAGTTTTAATCTTGTGAGTTAGCTGCAAAGCCTTCATGCCTGGAGACCCCATGCCCACCGTGCCCTCTCCCGTGCGTCGTCGCCGACCCAAACGGTCCCGCGCTGAAAAATCCGCCGGCGAGCCGCAGCTCTATTTGTCCAAAGCAGTGGCCCGGGCTTTGGATGTGCTGGATTGCTTTTCGGATCGCCATCCCACGCTGAGCTTGAAGGAGATTGCCCAACTGGTGCCGATGCCGGAATCGTCTCTGTTCCGGATTCTGGTGACCCTGGAAGCTCGCGGTTATCTGGATCAGAATCCGGACGGTTCCTACCAGCTCTCGGGCAAGGTGCTGTTCGGGCGTCTATTTGAGTGCGCAGAGCGCCTGCGGCAGGTTGCCCGACCCTACCTGCAGAAGCTGGCCACGCGCTTCGATGAGACGGCCAGCCTGGCCTACCTTTTCGTGGACAAAATCCAGGTGCTCGACACGGTGGAATCCCTCCAGACCATCCGCTTTACGAACACCCCCGGGCGGGTGCTACCGCCCCATTGCAGCTCGCTGGGCAAGGCCATCACCGCCTTCCAGCCCCTGGAGAAGATGGAGCGCATCCTGGAAGTTTACGGCCTGTTCCGCCGCACGGAGAAGAGCATCACGGACCGGGGCGCGCTCCTGGCCGAATTCGAGGAGATCCGCCGCAGCGGTTACGCCTGCGACCGGGAAGAGAGCGTGCCCGGCGGGGTCTGCTTTGGAGCGCCCGTACGCGCGGGCGACACCCCGGTGGTCGCCTCGGTGAGCCTCTCGGTTCCGGTTGTGCGTCTGACGCCGGAGCGCGAGAGCGAAATGATCGAGGCCGTGCGTCAGACGGGCCGCGAGATCGCGCTCGCTCTGCAAGCAGCCGGCGCCTGAGAGTGGAAGCTTCGAGCGTTCAGCGGGCCGCGTGCTAGGATAACTTAAGGTCAGGTCCCGGGCTCCGTGCGACGGGCAGCCGTGAACCCCGCCAGGTCCGGAAGGAAGCAACGGTAGCGGTGACGCCCGTGCGCCGCGGATCACCTGGGGCCTGGCCTTGACGGCGGCGCTTGCATGTACCAGGTCATCGCCCGCAAGTATCGTCCCCAGACCTTCGCCGAACTGGTCGGCCAGGAGCATGTGCGCGTCACCTTGGAGAACGCCATCCGGCTCGGGCGCATCGCGCACGGCTACATCTTTTCCGGCCAGCGGGGCACCGGCAAGACGACGGTGGCGCGCATTCTGGCGCGCTGCCTGAACTGCGTTCAGGGACCGACGGTCACGCCTTGCGGCGCCTGCTCCAGTTGCGTGGAAATCGCGGCGGGCAACTCGGTGGACGTCATCGAGATTGACGCCGCCTCCAACCGCGGCATCAACGAAATGCGCGAGTTGCGCGAGAACGTGCGGTACCGGCCCGCCCGCGACCGCTACAAGGTTTTCATCATTGACGAGGCGCACCAGATCACGCCGGAGGCCTTCAACGCTCTTCTAAAGACGCTCGAGGAACCGCCCGAGTGGGTGGTCTTCGTGTTGTGCACCACGGAAGCGCACAAGATCCCGCCCACGATCGCCTCGCGCTGCCAGCACTTCAGCTTCCGCTCTCTTTCTTTCGAGGAGATCTACCAGCGACTGGAGAGCATCTGCCGGCAGGAAGGCATCCAGGCCGACAGCGAAGCTCTGGGCGTGCTCACGCTGGCCGGCGACGGCAGCCTGCGCGACTCGCTCTCCGCGCTCGATCAGGCGATCGCCTGTTGCGGAACGCGGCTGGAGGCCAACGAAGTTCGCAACCTGCTCGGAATGTTTTCCCTGGAAGCGCTCGAGCAGGTGGCCCAGGCTTTGATCGCTTCCGATTCGCGCCGCATGCTGGAGGTGGTGAACGAGCTGGTCGTCAACGGACGCCATCTCCAGCACTTCTGCCGTGAGCTGGCGCGATATTTCCGCAACCTGCTGGTGAGCAAGGTGGCCGGGGACAATCCCCGTCTGGTGGCTGCCTCGCCCGGCGAGCGTGCCCGGCTGCGCGAGATGGCGGCCCGGTTCTCCGAGGAGGATCTGATCCGGTACCTGCAACTGACGCTGGATCTTTACCGGGACCTGCAATTCTCCTTCGATCCGCGCCTGCACATGGAACTGGGGCTGATCCGCCTGGTGGAGGCGGGCAAGCTGGCCCCGATCGAGGAAGTGCTTTCGCGACTGGAGTCAGCGCCGGCGTCCTCACCCGCGCCCTCCCCTGCTCCTGCAGCGGCGGGCAGCGACGTCAAGCAAAAGCTTCACGCCGCGGCCCTGGAACTTGGCCTGACGTACACGGCGGATGCCCTGCTCCACGCCGAGGTTTGCGAGGCAGGCACGGAGCTGGAGGTGACCGCACCCAAAGAATATGCCCTGATGCTAAAGGGTCAGGAACTGGAGAAGGTGGTGCGCAAGGCTTTTGGCCGGGCGCGCCGCGTGAAGGTCACTCTGGTGGAGGGCGCTGCTGCTTCGGGCACTGCTGCTTCGAGCGCCGCCGATCCGCCCCGCGAGGACGCCGACCAGCTCAGGCAGCGCGTGCTGTCTCACCCCGCTGTGAAACGATTCCTGGAAACCTTTCCTGACGCCGAGATCCGCGCCGTGCGGGATCTGAAAGAATAGAGGAGGAGCGAGACCGTGAAGCTACCCGGTGGCATGGGCAACATGCAGGCCATGATGAAGCAGGCCCAGCAAATGCAGCAGAAGATCCAGGAAGAGATTGCGCAGATCCGCGTGGAAGGTTCGGCGGGCGGCGGCATGGTGACCGTGCGCATGGATGGCCTGAAGAACGTCCTTGCCGTCAAGATAGATCCCGAGGTGGCCGGGGACGTCGAGATGTTGCAGGATCTCGTGGTGGCCGCCTGCAACGAGGCCGCAAGGAAGGTAGACGAAGAGGCCCGCCAGAAGATGGCCGGCGTGCTGGGCGGCTTGGGATTGCCGCCGGGCCTGTTCTGATCCGGGGCCTGCACTTCTCATGCCCGACTATCCCGAACCGCTGGCGCGACTGATCCAGGAGTTCAAACGTCTGCCGGGCATCGGACAGAAGTCCGCGCAACGGCTCGCCTTCCACGTGCTGCGTGCGCCCCGCGAGGACGCCGAGCGGCTGGCGCAGGCTCTGCTCGACGTCAAGGATCGTCTCGGGCTGTGCCGGCAGTGCAACAACATCAGCGACTCGGATCTGTGCCCGTTCTGCTCCGACCCGCACCGCGATCCTTCCATCATCTGCGTGGTGGAGGAACCGCACAACATTCTGCCCATCGAAACCACACGGCAGTACAACGGCCTGTACCACGTGTTGCATGGGGCTCTTTCGCCGCTGCGTGGCATTACGCCCGAGCACCTGAAAATTGCGAACCTGTTCCCGCGGCTGGAGTCCGGGGTAGTCAAAGAGATCATCCTGGCGACGAATCCTACGGTGGAAGGTGAGGCTACAGCCGCTTACCTGGCCCGGCTGTTGAAGCCGCTCGGGCTGCGAGTGACGCGGATCGCCATGGGAATCCCGGTGGGCAGCGATCTGGAGTTCGCCGACGAGGTGACCATCACCAAGTCACTGGAAAACCGGCGGGAGATCTGACGGCGCGGTCGGGAGGCGTCCCCAAAAATTTTTTCGAAACGTGTGTAACCCCCAGGGAGGCGCCTGCGCCCTTATAGGCAAACCCCCTAAAAAGCGGGCGCACTCACCCTTTCACCCAACAAAAACCCAACCCCGGCGCCCGCTTCTTTTTTATGGCTGCGTGAATCCCTTTCAGGCGTCCGGTTCGTCGCCTGCCGCCGCAGTCATCGTGGCGCGTTCCAGTTCGCGCTCGTTCAGCAGCAGGCGGCGCAGCGTGCGCAGGTCGTTCAGGATCCGGCGGCTGGTCCCCATGTGCATGGCGAGTTTCGCCAGGTTGTAGGCCACCAGTTGTAGAGCCTGCTTGCGCCGCTCGTCGCCAGGCGCGGTAGTGCGGGCGATTTCCTCGTCTATTTCGCGACGGGCCTCTTCGATCGCCTCGCACAGCAAGTCGACGAACTGCTGGGCGCTCTCGATGCTGTCGAACGGCGTTTCCGGTTCCATGGGGCGGGCCGGATTCCCTGATTATAATTCTGGCGCAAGGGGAAAGGGAAGGGCATGCTTGGGGGGTGGCCGGACCCGCATTGGCGGCGGGAGTAGGGCTTGCCGTCGGTCTTGACAGGCACGGGGAGGGTGAGGCATACTGGGCATAGGCGAAGAAAAGGCGAAAGAACCATGGCCGCACCCCTCCTCATCCCGGCCGCTCGCCTCCGTCCCCCGCTCCTTGATTACGCCCCTGCCGGACTGCCCGCCTTCGACTCCCTCGCCGGCGGTTTGCCTCGCGGCGCCATCACCGAAATCTTCGGCCCCCCAGGCTCCGGCCGCACCAGCTTCCTCTGGACGGCCTTGGCCACCGCAGCCGCGCGCCAGGAAGTCTGTGCCCTGGTAGACGCCACCGACGCTTTCGATCCCGACTCCGCTGCCCAGGCCGGCTTGCCGCTCCATCGCCTGCTTTGGATCCGCTGCGGGGGCGATGCGGAACGCGCTCTCAAGGCCGCGGATCGCATCGTCAACGATGGCGGCTTCGGCTTGATCGTCTTGGATCTGGCCGATCTGCCGCTGCGCGTCCTGCGTCGTATCCCGCTGGTTTGCTGGTTCCGCTTGCGCCGCGCCGTGGAGGGCACGCCCACGATTCTGCTGGTGGCCACGCCGCAACCTGTCACCGGCACGTGCGCCTCCCTGGTGGTGGAAATGCAAGGCGCGCAGGCGCTGTGGTCCGGCCCGCCCAATGCCCGTCTGCTGCGCGGCGGCGTCTTCCAGTTGAGGCCGCGCAAGCCGGTTCATCAACAAACAGCCTCTTTCTCTGCACGCGCCCAGTGGGCGAGGTGAGCCATGTTCGCGTGCCTGCACGTGCCCGGCTTGCCGTCTTTTCGGCAGAGCGTGCTGCTCGACTGCGCAGCGGCCTTCTCGCCGGTTATCGAACAGACGGCGCCGGACGCGGTGACGCTTGCGCTCGATGGCTGCACGCGCCTGTTCGGCTCGCTGGAACGAGCCGCTCGCCGGATGGCCGAGCACGCCGCCTCGCTCGGGCTGGAAGCTCGCGTCGCGGTGGCGGCCAATCCCGATACGGCCTTGCTGGCAGCTCGCGGCTACCCGGGAACCCTCGTCATCCCGCAGGGCCGTGAAGCCGAATTCCTGGCGCCATTGCCTGTGGAAGTGCTCCAGCCCCCGGCCGAGATCGCCTTCAAACTGGCCTTGTGGGGCGTGCGGACGCTGGGCGAGCTGGCGGCGTTGCCCGAAAAAGGCCTGGCCGAGCGGCTGGGAGAAGAAGGCGTTCGCTTGCATAAGCTGGCGCGTGGAACTTTCTGGCGTTCGCTCACTCCCGCGACGCTGCCGGAACGACTCGAGGAAAGCATCGAACTGGAGCACCCGGTCGCGCTGCTGGAGCCGCTGCTGTTCCTGGTGGCGCAACTGATCCAGAGGATCTGCGAGCGGCTGAAGGCGCGCGCGCTGGCGGCCATCGAGCTGGCGCTCGAACTCGAACTGGAGGATGGCGGCAAGCATGAGCGGCGGCACCGGCTGCCTGTCCCCATGCTTTCTGCCCGGTCGTTTCTGAAACTCTTGCAGCTCGATCTGGAGGCGCACCCGCCGCAGGCCCCGGTATGCCGGATCCGTCTTTGTGCGGAACCGGCGGCGTCCCGCTCCGTGCAGCACGGCTTGTTCGTGCCGCGGCAGCCGGAGGCTGAGAAGCTCGAGCTGACGCTGGCTCGCCTGAGTGCCCTGGTGGGCGAAGGCCGCGTGGGGGCCCCGGAGCCGCTCGATACGCACCGCCCGGACGCCTTTCGCCTGAAACGCTTCACGGTGGAGGAGGCGCCGGGGCCGGCGACCACCCGCGGCGAGCCGGTGATGCTGGCCTTGCGGCGGTTCCGTCCGCCGCGTCCGGCGCGTGTCGAGGAGCGCGGGGGACGCCCGCACGTGGTCATGGCGCAGGGAGTGCACGGGCGGGTGGTCGAGGTGGCCGGTCCGTGGCGCATCTCCGGGGATTGGTGGAGCCCGCAGGCTTACTGCCGCGAGGAGTTCGATGTGGCGCTGGCGGGCGGCGGCCTTTACCGGATTTACCGCGATTGTCTGAGCGGCGGCTGGTACGTGGCCGGAAGTTACGATTGAGCAGCCCGGCTAGCGCTATAATACCAGTTTGGTATCACTTCGCTAACCAAAAGGATCCTCCATGCCCGCCCTTCTCATCAAGGACGTCCCGCCCGAGCTCCATCGCAAACTGAAGGAACTGGCCGCGCGCAATCGCCGCAGCATGAACCGCCAGGCGCTGGTCCTCCTCGAGGAGGCGCTGGAACGGGAGAGCGGGAAGGCGGAGTTGCCCCCTCCCCTGAAGGGCCGGATTCCGCTCACCCGGGCCCTGGCGAATCGGGCCAGGCGTGCGGGCCGGCCATGATCGTGCCCGACACCAACATCATCGCTTACGCCCTCATCGAGGGTCCCCGCACGGCGCTGGCGCGCCGGGCCTTGACGCTGGATCCGGACTGGCGTCTGCCGGCGCTCTGGGCGCACGAGTTCCTCAACATCCTGGCCACCTACGTGCGACTGGGCGGCGCCCCCCGGAGTCAAGCCTTGAGGCTGTGGCGGCGGGCAACGGCCCTGCTGAATGGTTGCGTTACGGCGGTGGACATGGAACTGGCCCTGGAGCTGGCGGCAGAGCACGCAATCAGCGCCTACGACGCGCAGTTCGTAGCGCTGGCAATGCGCACCGGGGCCGTGCTGATCACCGAGGACCGCCGCCTGCGCCGGACCTTCCCCTCTCTGACGGCTTCCCTGGAGAGTTTTTGCAAGGGTAACCCGTCGTCGTGAGGCGGGAGCCGCTTGACAGCGGCGGGCCGAACCGGCCATACTCGTCTTAGGCGAAGAAAAGGCGAATACAGCGGCCCTCCTCGCTGCCGGGGCATCCGCCATGCTCTACGCCGAACTCCACGCCCGCTCCGCCTTCAGCTTCCTCGAGGGTGCTTCCCTGCCCGAAACGCTCATCGAGCGCGCCGCCGAGCTGGAGCTGCCCGCCGTGGCCCTGCTCGATCGCGACGGCGTCTACGGCGCGCCCCGCTTCCACATGGCCGCGCGCCGGGCGGGCGTGCGGGCGCATATCGGGGCCGAGATCACCTGTACGGACGGGGCGCGCTACCCGTTGCTGGCGGCCACCCGCACCGGCTATCAAAACCTCTGCCGGCTCATCACCCGCATGAAATTGCGCGCCCGGAAGGGCGAGGGCGCAGCCACGCCCGCGGAGCTGGCCGAGTTCGCCGCCGGTCTCATCTGTTTGACGGGAGACGAGAACGGGCCGCTGGCGCGCGCCCTGGAACGGGGCGGGCTGGAAGAAGGACGACGCGCCGTCGAGGGTTTGATTGAAACATTTGGCCGCGAAAATGTCTACGTCGAGATCCAGCGCCATTTCCGCCGCTCCCAGGAAGCGCGCAACCAGGCCGCCCTGGAAATCGCCCGCGCCCTGCGCCTGCCCGTGATCGCCACCGGCGGCGTGTGTTACGCCCGGCCCCAGGAGCGCGAGATCCTGGACGTGCTCACTGCCATTCGCCACAAGCGCACGCTGGAGACCGCCGGACGCCTGCTCGAAGTCAACGCGGAACGTTACCTCCGCTCGGCTCAGGAAATGGCCCGGTTGTTCGCCGACGTGCCGGAAGCCCTGGCCGCCACCCGCGAATTGTCGTCGCGGCTCGAGTTCACCATGAACGACCTGGGCTACGAGTTCCCGCGCTATCCCGTGCCGCCCGGCGAAACCATGGCCTCCCTGCTGCGCAAGCTGACCGAAGAAGGTGCGCGGCAACGCTACCGCCCCTATCATGAGCGCGCCCGTCGCCAGATCGAACACGAGCTGGCGGTCATCGAGAAGCTGCACTTGGAAGGCTACTTCCTGATCGTCTGGGATCTGGTCCGCTTCTGCCGCGAGCAGGGCATCCTGGTGCAGGGGCGCGGCTCGGCCGCCAACAGCGCGGTCTGCTACGCGCTGGGAATCACGGCGGTGGATCCCGTGGGCATGGAGCTGCTGTTCGAGCGTTTCCTTTCCGAGGAACGCGGGGAATGGCCTGACATTGACCTGGATCTGCCCAGCGGCGAGCAGCGCGAGCGGGTCATCCAGTACGTCTACCAGCGCTACGGGCCGCGCGGGGCGGCCATGACCGCCAACGTCATCACCTACCGCGATCGCCTGGCGGCCCGCGAGGTGGGCAAGGTGCTCGGCTTCGAACCCGAAGTGACCGCGCGTCTGGCCTCACGAGCGCGCCCCTGGGAGTTCAAGGATCCCAAGGAAACCGCCGAGCGCCAGTTCCGCGACGCCGGCCTCGATCCCGCCCATCCCCGGATCCGCAAGTTCCTGGAGCTGTACCTGGCCATCCAGGATCTGCCGCGACACCTGGGCCAGCATTCCGGCGGCATGGTCATCTGCCAGGGCCAGCTCGATTCCATCGTGCCGCTGGAGCCGGCCGCCATGCCCGGGCGCGTGGTCGTGCAGTGGGACAAGGACGATTGCGCCGACATGGGCATCATCAAGGTGGACTTGCTGGGCCTGGGCATGATGGCCGTGCTCGAGGACTGCATCGAGCTCATCCGCGAACACTACGGCGAGGAAGTGGATCTGGCGCACCTTCCGCCCGACGATCCTGCGGTCTGGGACGCGCTTCAGCGCGCCGACACCATCGGCATGTTCCAGGTGGAAAGCCGCGCGCAGCAGGCCATCCTGCCGCGCATGCGGCCTTCGCGCTTCTACGACCTGGTGGTGCAGGTGGGCATCGTGCGCCCGGGCCCCATCGTGGGCAAGATGGTTCATCCCTATCTGAGGCGACGGCAGGGCCGCGAACCGCCCGACTGCATGCATCCCTCGCTCGAGCCGGTGCTGCGCCGCACCCTCGGCGTTCCCATTTTCCAGGAGCAACTGCTGCGCATCGCCATGATCGCGGCCGGCTTCAGCGGCGGCGAGGCGGAAGAGCTGCGTCGCGCCTTCACGCACAAACGCTCGGAGGCGCGCATGAAGCAGATCGAGGCGCGCCTGCGCGAAGGGATGAACCGCAACGGGATCACGGGCGAAACCCAGGATCGCATCGTCGAAGCCATCACTTCCTTCGCCCTTTATGGCTTTCCCGAATCGCACGCCGCCAGCTTTGCCCTGATCGCCTACGCCAGCGCCTGGCTGAAGTGCCATTACCTGGCCGCGTTCACCGCAGCCCTGCTCAACAACCAGCCGATGGGTTTTTACTCGCCGGCCACCATCGTCAAGGATGCCCAGCGGCATGGATTGAAGGTGCGGCCCATAGACGTGACGCGCTCGGACTGGCCGTGCACCCTGGAGGACGAAAACGGCGAGAAGGTCCTGCGCCTGGGACTCTGCTACCTGAAGGGACTGCGGGAGGTCGCCGGCCGCGCCATCGTGCGGGAACGCACCCGCGCCCCCTTTACCTCGATTGACGATCTGGTGCGTCGCGTTCCTGAACTGCGTCGGGACGAGCTGGAGCGACTGGCGGAGGCGGGCGCGCTCAACGCCCTGGGCGTGGAACATCGGCGTCACGCGCTCTGGGAGGCGGGTCGCGCCGCGCGACCTGCCGGTCCGCTGCTGGAAACGCTGTCCGCAGCCGACAAGACTTCGCCCCTGCCGCCCATGACCCCGGCCGAACGCCTGCTGGCCGATTACGAAACCGCCGGTCTCACGATCGGGCCGCATCCGATGGCCTATTGCCGGCCGGCGCTGCGCGCCTTGGGCGTCCGGCGCGCCGCGGAGCTCAAGCGACTGGCTCACGGGCGTCTTGTGCGGGTAGCGGGTGCGGTGATCGTGCGACAGCGGCCGGGCACGGCCAAAGGCTTCGTGTTCCTGAGCTTGGAGGATGAAACCGGGATCGCCAACGTCGTGGTTGATCCCGATACGTTCGAGCGCTACCGGCTGGTGCTGGTGGAAGCGCCCTTCCTGCTGGTGGAAGGCGTGCTACAGAACGTGGACGGCGTGATTTCCGTGAAGGCGGCGCGCTTGGAGCCGCTCACAGCGACGGCGGCTGCCATCGAGTCTCACGATTTTCACTGACGCGGCCGCAGAACGACGACGTGGCCTCCGGTGGGCGCCAGTCGCGCGCGCAAGCGAGTCGCGGCGGTGACGGTCTGGGTGGTGCGCACCGTATTCTTCGGATGTACGGCCGCATCCGGAGCGTCCGCCCAGATCTCCGCCGTGTAGGTGCGTCCCGCAGGCAGCAAGCGGTCGAGCGGAATCTCGACCTCGCGCGCCTCAGCGCCCGTGATCGTGCCGATGTACCACACGTCGCCCTTGCGCCGCGCCACCGAGACCCACGAGCCGGGACGCCCGCCCAGCCCGCGCGTCTCATCCCAGGCTACGGGAACCTGACGCAGAAACTCCAGTTCCTTCGTGCCCCGGTAGGCCCCCGGATAATCCGCCAGCATCTGGAAGCCGCTTTCGAAGATCACGTACAGCGCCATCTGGTGGGCGCGCGTGGTGGGGACCATGGGATTCACGTTGCGCGGCGTGAACTCGGAGGGCGGCACGTTCTCGAAGCCGCCCGGCGTGTAATCAAGCGGGCCGGCCAGCAGGCGCGTGAAGGCGATCATCACGTTGTGGTCCGCCGTTGCCCGGTTGGACCACTTCAGGTACTCAAGGCCCAGCACGCCCTCGTGCGTGAGCACGTTGGGATAGTACCGCATCATCCCGCAGGGCTTGAACGCTCCGTGGAAGTCCACCATGAGTTTGTGTTCGGCGGCCTTGCGCGCCACGCGATGATAGAAATCCACCATCTGCTGGTCGTCGCGGTCCATGAAGTCCACTTTCACGCCTGCCACGCCCCACTTCTCGTACAGCGGGAAGGCCTTTTCCATCTGCTGATCCACCGCCGACCAGTGGCACCACAGCCACAACCCCACCTTCTTGCTGCGCGCGTATTCGAGCAGCTCCGGCAAGTTGACGCGCTCGTTCCAGGCGGTGATGTCCCGCCCGCCGCCTCCCTGTCCCACCGGGCCGGCCGACCAGCCTGCGTCAATCAGACAATATTCCAGACCGGCCTCGGCCGAAAAATCAATATAGTGCTTCAATGTTTCGGTGTTCATCCCCGGCTTGAAGGACACATCCCGGGCGAAGTTGCCGGACCACCATGACCAGGAGGTCTTGCCCGGCCGGATCCAGCTCGTATCGGCGATGCGCGACTCCGGGCTGAGGCTCGTGACCAGGTTGGACTCGACGAGCCGGTACGGCTCGGCGGCAATCATGAGCACGCGCCAGGGCGATTCGGCGGGGGCCTCGCCGATCACGGCCACCTCGGGACGGTCCACGCGCGGCGCCAATCGCGCCTCCATGGTGCGCCCCCGGGGCCGCGTCAGGTACAGCCCCGCCCAGTTCTCCAGATGGGCCTCGGTGATCGAGACCCACGCCACGCCCGGTGCCTCGAAGGTAAACGGCAGGGCGACGAGGTAGTCGGGCTTGATCGCCGTCAGCGGCAGCGCCACGTAGTTGTCCTCGTAGCTGGTCCGGAACCCGGCCAGAATGAGGGGGTAGGCAATTCCCTCACGGGCTGCCTGAAACTGCGTGAACTCGCGCTCGACTGCGAACTTGCCCACTGCGGCCGGCAACCGGTACCGGAACGCGACGCCATCGTTGTAAGCCCGAAGCTCGACCTCGAGCGGGCCGCCGGCCGACTCGGTCCGGACGCGCGCTCCGCGCCACGGGTGTTCCACGCGGCTGGCGCGACCGTGAAGCAAGCGGTAGGAATCCGTCCCCGAGAGCGGCGTGGATTCCAGAATTGTCGCCTTCTCGCCCAACGCGGCTCGGCCTTCCAGCTTGAGGCCGAGCCGGGACGAAGCGATCAGCGGCTTGCCTTCGTAGTTGACCTCGTAGGTCAGCCATCCGGCGTTGGGGCCGGAGGTAGGGATCTGGACGCTCAGCTCGATCCGATTGTCGGGACTGGCGATTTTCGTTGCCTGCGCGAACGCCATCCCAGCCAGCAGAAACGTGATTCCGCACACAACGACTGCGCGCATACCACGTTCATAGCAGATCCTTGGCCAGGATGGCGGCGCAGCCTGCCGGGGACAGGATGGCGACGCAGCCTACCGCCTACGCGCGCAGCGTGTACGAGCTGAGCACCTTCATGTAGTTGGACCGCAAGAACGCGTTGGGATTGGCCACCGAGCGCAGGCTCATCGAGCCTTGCATCTGTTTCACGGATTCGTACTCGTGCTCCTGCATCCACGCCCGCATTTCGTCCAGGATCTTGCCGACGTGGGAAATGCCG
>JAPWUP010000281.1 GCA_028275505.1 Bryobacteraceae bacterium | reverse complement strand
GAACGCGTTGGGATTGGCCACCGAGCGCAGGCTCATCGAGCCTTGCATCTGTTTCACGGATTCGTACTCGTGCTCCTGCATCCACGCCCGCATTTCGTCCAGGATCTTGCCGACGTGGGAAATGCCGTTCTTGAGCACGGCGGAGGCGATCTCGGCGACCTTGGCCCCGGCCATCATGGCCTTGAGCACGTCCTGGCCGCTGTGGAAGCCTCCCGTGACGGCCAGATCCACGTGCACGTGCCCGTAAAGAATCGCCACCCAATGCAAGCGCAGCAGCGACTCGTACGGGGTGCTCAACTGGAGCGTGTGCCTGACTTCGAGCGCCTCTAGATCAAAATCCGGCTGGTACAGCCGGTTGAAGAGCACCAAGCCGCGGGCCCCGGCCTGTTCCAGCCGCCGCGCCACGTTGGCCATGGCCGTAAAAAACGGCGTCAATTTGACGGCTACAGGAATGCGGACGCTCGAGGCCACCTCGCGCACAAGCGCGCAGTACGCGTCTTCGATCTGCCCGCCAGTCACCGAGGGATCGGTCTGGAGGGTGAAGATGTTGAGCTCGAGACCATCGGCGCCCGCCTGCTCGATGGATTTGGCGAACTGGATCCAGGCGCCATTGGAGACCGCGTTGAGGCTGGCGATGATCGGAATCGAGACCGCCGCCTTGGCCTTGCGGATGTGTTCCAGGTAGCCATCCGGCCCCAGGTTGTAGGAGGTCATGTCCGGGAAATAGGACAGGGCTTCGGCAAACGCGCCGGTGGTCTCGCTCAACCGCCGGTCCAACTCCTGGCTTTCCAGCGTGATCTGTTCCTCAAACAGGGAATGCAAGACGACGGCGGCGGCCCCGGCGTCCTCCATCTTGCGAATGTTGTCAATCTCCTCGCACAGGGGAGAAGCTGAGATGACGACCGGGTTCTTCAGATTCAGGCCGAGATAAGTGGTCGAAAGATCCATCGTTCACTCTCCCTCTTTGCCGGACGGATTGGCGGCGCCCACAGGTTCGGGCGTGGTGACCGGCATGGCCGCCAGGTATTCGTACTGCTTCCAGCGCCGCAAGACGGCTTCCTGCGCGGCCTCCAACAGGCGTTTGGCCGCCTCCGGATTGCTGTGCCGCAGCATCGAGTAACGCGTCTCGTTGTAGATGTACTTCTCCAGCGGCAGCGTGGGCGCCTTGGAGTCCAGTTGCAGCGGATTCTTGCCTTGCTTGAGCAGCTCGGGGTTGTAGCGGAACAGCGGCCAGTAGCCGGATTGCACGGCTGCTTTCTGCTGATCCAGCCCGTGAACCAGATCGTAGCCGTGGGCGATGCAGTGGCAGTAAGCGATGATGAGGGACGGCCCGTCATAGGCTTCGGCTTCCAGGAAGGCCTTGACGGTCTGCATGTCGTTAAAGCCGAAGGCGACCCGCGCCACGTACACGTTGCCGTACGTCATGGCCATCATGGCCAGGTCTTTCTTGGGCTGAGGCTTGCCGCCGAAGGCGAACTTGGCGACGGCGCCGAGCGGCGTGGCTTTCGACATCTGACCGCCAGTGTTCGAATAGACCTCAGTATCGAGCACCAGCAGGTTTACATTCTCGCCCGAGGCCAGCACGTGATCCAGCCCGCCGTAGCCGATGTCGTAGGCCCAGCCATCGCCGCCCACGCCCCAGACCGTCTTGCGCACCAACGCATCGGCCAGCGCGTAGAGGTCGCGGGCTTCCCGCGTGTTGACGCCTTCCAGCTTCTGGCGCAACAGCGCCACCCGCTCGCGTTGCTCGTAAATGCCCTTTTCGGTGGTCTGGTCGGCGTTGAGCAGGGCTCCGGCCAGCTCGTCCCCGATGATGTGGGAAAGCTGCTGGACCAGCCAGCGCGCGTACTCGATCTGCCGGTTCAGCGCCAGCCGGATGCCGAGGGCGAATTCAGCCGTGTCCTCGAACAGCGAGTTGTTCCAGGCGGGACCGCGGCCGTTGTGGTCCACACAGTACGGCGTAGTGGGCAGGTTGCCGCCATAAATCGAGGAGCAGCCGGTGGCGTTGCCAATGACCAGGCGATCGCCGAACAGTTGCGTGAGCAGTTTGATGTAAGGCGTCTCGCCGCAGCCCGCGCATGCGCCCGAGAACTCGAACAGCGGGCGGAACAACTGATTGTCCTTGACCTGGGCCGGGCTCAGGACGCGGCGATCCATGTCCGGGATCTTCAGGAAGAATTCCCAGTTGACGCGCTCCTGCTCGCGCAAGGGTGGCTGCGGCGCCATATTGAGGGCCTTGTGCTTGACCTCGGTCTTGCTCTTGACCGGGCAGACTTCCACGCACAGGCCGCAGCCCGTGCAGTCCTCCGGCGCTACCTGAAGCGTGTACTTCATGTCCTTGAATTCACGCCAGCGCGCCGGAGCGTGCTTGAAGGTGGGCGGCGCCTCGGCCAGCCACTTGGGATCGTAAACCTTGGCGCGGATGGTCGCGTGCGGGCAAACCAGCACGCACTTGCCGCACTGGATGCACAGCTCCTCGTCCCAGACCGGGATCTCCAGCGCGATGTTCCGCTTCTCCCACTGCGCGGTGGCCGTGGGGAAGGTACCGTCGGGCGGGAAGGCGCTCACCGGCAGCGAATCGCCTTCGCCGGCAATGATGGGTGCCAGGGTGCGCTTGACGAACTCCGGAGCCTCGGGCGGCACTGGCGGGCGAATGTCAAAGGTGGCCGTGATCCGGTCAGGCACCTTGACCTCGTGCAGGTGGGCCAGAGCCGCATCCACCGCGGCGAAGTTCTTCTGGACGATCGCCTCGCCGCGCTTGCCCCAGGTCTTGCGGATGGCGTCCTTGATCTTCTGGATGGCTTCCTCGCGCGGCAGGATGCCGCTGATAGCGAAGAAGCAGGTCTGCATGATGGTGTTGATGCGGCTGCCCATGCCAGTCTCGGCCGCCACCTTGTAGGCGTCAATCACGTAAAAGCGCAGCTTCTTCTCGATGATCTGGCGCTGGACCGTGCGCGGCAGGTGATCCCAGACCTCGTCCGGACCGTAGTAGCTGTTGAGCAGGAAGGTGGCCCCCGGCATGGCGGCCTTCAGCACGTCGAAGCGTTCCAGGAACGAGAACTGGTGGCAAGCGACGAAATTGGCTTTCGTGATCAGGTAGCTGGAGTGGATCGGGTTGGGACCGAAGCGCAGGTGAGAAATGGTGACGGCGCCGGCCTTCTTGGAGTCGTAGACGAAGTAGCCCTGCGCGTAGTTGTCGGTTTCTTCGCCGATGATCTTGATGGAGTTCTTGTTGGCGCTGACCGTGCCGTCCGAGCCCAGCCCGTAGAACAGGCCGCGGAACGCCTGGGGATCCTCGGTGGAGAACTCGGGATCGTAGTCCAGACTGGTGTGGGTGACGTCGTCGTTGATGCCGATGGTGAAGTGATTCTTGGGCCGCTCTTTGGCCAGCTCGTCGAAAACGGCCTTCACCATGGCGGGGGTGAATTCCTTCGAGGAGAGGCCGTAGCGCCCGCCGATCACGCGCGGCATCTGCTGGAAGGGCGCGATGCCGGCGGTCATGCCTTCATGGAGCGCTGTGATGACATCCTGGTACAGCGGCTCGCCAATGGAGCCCGGCTCCTTGGTGCGATCGAGCACGGCGATGGCCCTGACCGTAGGCGGCAAAGCTTTCAGGAAAGCCTCGGTCGAGAAGGGCCGGAACAGGCGAACCTTGACGATGCCGATCTTCTCGCCTCGCGCCGTCATGTACTCGACCAGCTCGTGCGCCACTTCGGCGCCCGAACCCATGAGCACGATCACGCGGTCAGCATCCGGGGCGCCCAGATAATCGAACAGGTGGTACTGCCGGCCCACGATCTGGGCGAACTTGTCCATCACGTTCTGCACGATGGTGGGGCAGGCGCGGTAGTAAGGATTGCAGGCTTCGCGGGCCTGGAAGAACACGTCCGGGTTCTGGGCCGTGCCGCGCAGCACGGGCTTGTCCGGCGTCAAGGCCCGCGCGCGGTGGGCTCGGATGAGCTCCTCCGGAATCATGGCCCGCATGTCATCCAGCGTGAGCTGCTCGATCTTGGCGACTTCGTGCGAGGTGCGGAAGCCGTCGAAGAAATGCAGGAAGGGCACGCGCGATTCCAGCGTGGCGGCCTGCGCGATCAGGGCGAAGTCATGGGCTTCCTGCACGGAATTGGACGCCAGCAGCGCCCAACCGGTCTGGCGGACCGCCATGACGTCGCTGTGATCGCCGAAGATGGAGAGTGCGTGGGTGGCGACGGTGCGGGCCGAGACGTGAATGGTCGCCGGGCTCAGTTCGCCCGCAATCTTGAACATGCTGGGGATCATCAAGAGCAGGCCCTGCGACGCGGTGAACGTGGTCGCCAGGGCGCCGCCCTGAAGGGCGCCGTGCAAAGCGGCTGAGGCGCCGCCCTCGCTCTGCATCTCGATGACTTTGGGCACCGTGCCCCAGACGTTGGGGATGCCCTTCGCGGCCCATTCGTCCGCCCATTCGCCCATGGGCGAGGAGGGTGTGATGGGGTAAATGGCGCAGACCTCGTTGACGTGGTAGGCAACGTAGGCCGTGGCTTCGTTTCCGTCAAT
>JAPWUP010000124.1 GCA_028275505.1 Bryobacteraceae bacterium | reverse complement strand
TTGGTGGCGGAAGTGCAGGACGCAGGCGGCAACCTTCTGGAGGGCGTGCCCGTTGCGTGGGAGGTGGTGACGCCGGGCAGCGCGACGCTCTCCAACGTAGTCACCCGTTCCGCCTACAACGGGCGCGTCTCTGCCTTGGTGACCCTCGGCTCGATCCCGGGCACCCATCAGATCCGCGTACGCGCGCTGGAGGGCAACGCATCGGCAACGTTCACCGTCACGGTCAACGTGGTGCTGGCGCGCTTGAACAAGGTCTCGGGCGACGCCCAGATCACAGTGACCAACCAGCCGTTCCCAGCGCCGCTCGTGGTGCAGGCCGTGGATGATCGCGGCCAGCCTATCGCCGGGTTGCAAGTCACGTTCGCCGTGGTTTCTGGCAGCGCGACGCTGAGCGCGACCTCCGCCACGACCAACGCGCAGGGCCAGGCCTCGGTCAACGTGACGGCGGGCTCCACCGCCGGCGCCATCACGATTCAGGTCACGGCCGGCTCGCTGAGCGTGACCTTTACGCTGACGTCCCGGCTGCCCGGTCCCGCGCTGTGCACCGCCAGCTTCGTCAACGCCGCGGGCGGCCAGGCCGGCGTGGTCGCCGGCAGCATCGTGACCATCCGCGGCTCCGGTCTGGCGCCTCGCATCCAGGGTTGCGTCGAGCCGGGCACGATCATCGGACCGCTGCCGACCACGCTGGCGGGCGTGACGGTGACGTTCGGCGCGCACCTGGCGCCGATCTTCCACGTCTGCAACGTGGGCGGCGTTGAGCAGGTGACAGTACAGGCGCCCTGGGAGCTTGGTCCGGGCACCGTGCCTGTCAAGGTAACGGTGGATGGCGGCGAGACCCTGGTGAACGACGTGCGCGTGCTCTACGCCCAGCCGGGCATTTTTGAAACGGTGGATTCCGCCGGGCGGCGCTATGCCGTGGTGGTGCGCCCGAACGGGACGTTCGTGACGCCCGCCAATCCGGCCCGCCGCGGCGAGATCCTGCGCATGTACGCGACGGGTCTCGGCCCAGTGCTGCCCGTGGCGCAGACCAACCAGCCCGGCATGGGGCAGGTGGTGTACCTGCCGGTGATCGTGGGCGTGGCGAACGCGGGCGTGCGCGTGCTGTCGGCTGAGTACGCGCAGAACATGATCGGCGTGTACGTGGTTACGTTCGAGGTGCCCGCGGACGCTCGCACGGGCACTGAGATCCCGCTCGATCTGGTGGTCGAGCTGCCCGACGGCAGCAAAGCGCAAGCGCCCGGTTCGCGCATCGCGATTCAGTAGCTTCCGACCAGCTACGGCGGGCGGCAGCGATCTCGCGCCGCCCGCCATTCCCTCCTGAACCGCGGCCCGCGCGATAATAGAAGACCCGCATGTTCGTTTACGGTCTGACGATCCTGCTGGCGGCTTTTTTGCTTTTTCAGGTTCAGCCGCTGATCGCCAAAATGATCCTGCCGTGGTTCGGCGGCGCCTCCTCGGTGTGGAGCGCCTGCATGCTCTTTTTCCAGGCGGTGCTGCTCGGCGGGTACCTTTACGCGCACTGGCTGCACGAGAAACTGGCGCCGCGGCGCCAGGCCATTCTCCACACGGCGCTGATCGCCGCCAGCCTCCTGTTGCTGCCGCCTGTCCCGGACGCTTCCTGGAAGGGCGCCGGGCTGACGAATCCCGAGTGGCGTATTCTTGGGCTGCTGGCCGTCACCATCGGCCTGCCCTACTTCCTGCTTTCCACCACCAGCCCGCTGGTGCAGACCTGGTACGCGCGAACCCACGGCGCTGTTCCTTACCGCCTCTATGCGCTCTCGAACGCAGGCTCGATGCTCGGGTTGGTGACCTACCCGGTGGTGATCGAGCCTCGGCTCGCGGTGGGAACGCAGGCGACGGTGTGGTCCGCAGCCTACGCTTTGTTTGCCCTGCTGTGCGTAGTGGCTGCATGGCGAGCCGCGCGGACGCCGATCGAGAGCCCTGCGATGGCCCAGGATCCCGCGACGGACAGCGCGCCGAGTTGGGGCCTGAAGGCGCTGTGGGCCGCGCTGGCGGCCTGCGCCTCGACTCTGCTGCTGGCCATCACGGCGTTCCTGACGCAGGACGTGGCGGCGGTGCCGTTTCTGTGGGTCGCGCCGCTCAGCGTCTACCTGCTCAGCTTCATCCTGTGTTTCGAGACGCCGCGCCTCTACGATCGCCGCGTGTGGCTGCCGCTGCTGGCGGGCGCGCTCGGATGGATGGGGTACCTGACGTGGCCGGAATCGCCTGACGTCAAGGTTCCGACCATGGTGCTGGCCGCGGTCTCGGCGCTGTTCATCTGCGCCATGGTGTGCCACGGTGAAATTGTCCGCAGCAGACCTCACCCCCGCTACCTGACGTCCTTTTATCTGATGATCGCCCTGGGCGGCGCGCTCGGCGGGCTGTTCGTGAGCATCGTGGCGCCGAAGGTCTTCCGAGGATTCTTCGAGCTGCCGATCGGGCTGGCAGCCTGTGGTTTCCTGGCGCTGGCGGCTGTGGCGCGGGAAAAGCGCGCATGGGAATCCCGGGGCATTGCCTGGGCGGCGTGGCTGGTCGTGATCGCGGCCTTGGCCGGTTACTCGGCCTGGCTGGCGCGCACTTCGCTCGACGCGCTGTCGGACGCGAAACTCGTGGCCCGCAACTTCTACGGGCAGCTCCGGATCAAGGAGGCGGACGAGGGCGATGGACTCGGCCCCCGCCGCAAGCTGGTCCACGGCGTGATCAACCACGGCGAGCAGATCCTGCGCGAGGACTTTCGTCGGCGGCCCTTGACGTATTACTGCGAGCAATCGGGCGTGGGGCGGGTGTTGAACGCGACCAACGACGGTCCGCCGCGGCGTATCGGCGTGCTCGGTTTGGGCTGCGGAACGATGGCTGCTTTTGGCCGCAAAGGGGACGTGGTCCGCTTTTACGAAATCAACCCTCTGGTGCCGGAGCTCGCCAAAACCCAGTTCACCTATCTCAGCGACTCGCCGGCGCGAACCGAGATCGTGCTGGGTGACGGGCGTCTGATGCTCGAGCGCGAACCCGATCAGAACTTCGATCTGCTCGCCATGGACGCCTTCTCGGGCGACTCCGTCCCCGTGCACCTGATCACGCGCGAAGCCTTCCGCACCTACCTGCGCCACCTGAAACCGGGCGGCGTGCTGGCGCTGAACATCTCCAACAAGTATCTGGATCTGGCGCCCGTGGTGGAGCGGGCCGCAGCGGCTTTCGGCAAAGTGGCGGTGCTGGTGGATTACGAGGCCGAGGAAGACGATCCGGAGTGCTTCAGCTCGTCGTGGGCGCTGGTCATGGACAAAGCGACGTGGGAGAGACTGCGTCCCAAACTGGGTGAGGACGCACGGCTGATCGAGCCCCGTCCGCGATTCCGCCCCTGGACGGACGACTACTCCAGCCTCTTCGCCGTTCTGAAATGAACGTGGCGGGATTCACTCCCGACCGTACCAGCCCCGATCCCACGGGTGAGCGAAGGTGGGCAGATTCTTGTAACGCGTCATCCGAAAGACGATGCGACCGCCGCAGCCGGGCGCCAGGCGCACCGTGACGAGCGGCCCGCCGATGGTAACGTTGCGGCCTGCCACCTCGGCAGACTCGAACTGGTGCTCGCCGTAGCCGCCCGCCTGCACGATGACCGTGCGCGGTTCGATCGGATTGAGATTGACCAGCGTCAGCGTGGCCGAATCCGCCGCCAGTTTTTCCACCAGCGCGCCCACGTCGGGCGGCAGACCTGCACGGCGGCGTTCGGGATCGAAGTAACGGAAGCGGCTGTGCAGGATCCAGATACGCCCGCCGAAGAAGCCGCCCAGCGTCAGTTTCACGAGCTCGTCGGTGCGCGCGGGATTGAGGTCGAGCAGGTAATCGGCCAGGCGCGTATCGGGTGTAGTCGGGTCGTTCTCCATGGCCTGGACCTTGCGGCGGACGGCGTCGAGTTCCTCACGCAGCGCGCGCACGGGATAGTCAGGATCCTGGCCTTCCAGAAAGGCGATCCAGCCGGTTTTCGGGATGCGTTCCAAGTCACGGCGGTCCATCGAGCGCAGGTAAATCTCGATGAGGCGGTCCACGAAGAGGTTGTCCGTGTAGTGATACCACTCGGGCTTGCCGTTGTAGCGGTAGCCGCGCGGGTCGCCGTACATCTGCGGCAACAGGACGCGGCCGTTTTCGACCTTCTTCTGGGCGTAGATCAGATCCATCTGGCGGCGCAGCAGGTCGGTCCAGCCCTGGTCGCCACTCAGCAGCAGGGCGTTGCCGAATCCCGGCCACGTACCGGCGTGGAAGTAATTGCGGTGCGCGATCCGCTCGATTTCGCCGTCATAGATGGTGAAATTCCAGCCGTAAGTTCCCTTCCACCACTGGCCGTTGTAAAGGCTGCCGGGCTTGCCATCGAGGCCGACGGTGCTGGGGATCATCCCGCCGCAGGCGATCGTGCGCTCGCGCCAGGCGCCGGCATACTCCAGCACCCAATCCCGGTACTTGCTTTCCCCGGTCAGCATGAAGGCGTTGAGCGCCAGCCCGGTGGCGGCCAGATTGAGGAAGCTGTCTCCCACGCTGTCCAGATATTCGTTGCAGTGGGCAAGCATCCTCGGGTAGTAAGTCATGAAATCGAGCATTTTGGTACGTCCGGCGGGATTGTGCAGTAAGTGGAAACTGCCCTGCACCGGATCGCCCACCCAGTCGTAGACCGTAGCCTTGCGCATCATGGGACCTTTGGAGCCGTTCCACAGGCTGCGGATGATTTTGTGTACGGGATCGTAGTTGGGCGCTTCCGGATCCTCGTTCATGTAAAAGCCTGCGAAGCGTTTCATGCGCGCGCGATAGAGGCTGTCGTGCGGATCGGAAAGCCCCTGAAGCATGAAGGCGCGCATGCCTTCGCCGGTGTGGAACCAGTCCGATTGCGTGATGAACTCTTTGTAGTAAGCGCCGTTGGCGGCCAGTTCGGTCAGTTTCGTGCGCAGCTCGCCGTACTGCCGCAAGTGGCCTTCGTAGGCCTTCTTGAAGAGGGCGAGCACGGAATCCGAGCCGCCCAGGGCGTGAAGCAGGGTCCAGTTCCAGAAGGTCTCGATGGCGTCGTCGGGGCCGTCGAGGGTGCCCCAGCGCGGCACGTGTTTCAGATAGCCGCGTTCATCGAGATAGCGCTGGGCGAAGCGTTCGCAAGCCTCGGAGTTATAGCGAAGCAGCTCGCGTTCGAGCAATGCCCATTCCGGCGGCGCCATCGGGGTGCGGATGGTGAGCGCCACCTCGGAGGCGGCCGGCAAGGCCAGCACGAGGACAAGCAACCAGCACCGCATGACTGCCGTCTCCCTCAGCGCGCCGCCAGCAGGGCGTCCACGCCCGCCTTGGCAATCTGGCCATCCTGCTGCGAAGTAACGCCGCTGACGCCGATGGCGCCGATCACTTCGCCGTCCACGATAATGGGCAGGCCGCCCTCGAAGGGCATGGCGCCGGGCAAGGCCAGAATCGCTTGCCGCCCGCCGACGAGTTGATCCTCGAAGGCCTTGGTGGGGCGACGGAACAAGGCCGCGCTGCGAGCCTTGCGCTGCGCGATTTCGATGCTGGCGAGCTGGGCTCCGTCCATGCGCTCGAGATAGACGAGGTAGCCGCCTTCATCCACGATGGCGATGACCACGTTCCAGTTGTTCTTGCGTGCTTCGGCTTCGGCAGCGGCGGCGATCTTGCGGGCCGCTTCCAGGGTCAGGGTTTTGCGCTGGCCCAGCGGCGCCTGGCCCCAGACCACCGTCGCTCCCGCCAGCACGAGCAAAGGCAACCACACCGTCCACAGTTCTCTCATGGACGCCTCCTTGTCGAAGGGATGAAGTTTGATCATTGTGGATCGCGGGCCTGCTTGTCAAGCCGGCAAGAGCGTCGGCGGGCTGTGATATTCTTGTCACTGGCTGTTCCACAGACTGCCACGAGCAAGGAGGAAAGCGGTGAAAGTAGGCGTTTTTACAGCCCTGCTGGCTGATCTGCCTCTCGAGCGAGTGCTTCAGAAACTGAAGGCGCTGGGCGTGGACACGATCGAGTTGGGGACCGGCAACTATCCCGGGGATCCCCACTGCAAGCTCTCCATGCTCGACAATCCGGCCGAGCTGGAAGCCTTCCAGAAGCTGATCGCCGACTACGGCTTCACGATCAGCGCACTGAGCTGCCACGGCGAGCCTCTGCACCCGGTGCGCGAGATCGCCGAACGCAATCGCGAAGTCAATCGCAAGACGATTTTGCTGGCGGAGAAACTGGGCGTGCCTGTGGTGATTGACTTCTCGGGCTGCCCGGGCGACAGCGACGACGCCAAGTACCCCAACTGGGTCACGGCTGCCTGGCCGCCGCACTTCCAGGAGTTGCTGGCCTGGCAGTGGAAGGAGAAGGTCATTCCCTACTGGCGCGAGCGCGTCAAGTTCGCGGCGGACCACGGGGTCAAGATCGCCATCGAGATGCATCCCGGCTTCGTCGTCCACAGCCCGGAGACCCTGCTGCGGTTGAGGGAGGCCTGTGGCGAGAACCTGGGCGCCAACTACGACCCCAGCCATATGTTCTGGCAACAGATTGACCCCATCGCGGCCATCCGGATCCTGGGCGACGCCATCTTCCACGTGCACGCCAAGGACACGCAGATTTACACCTACAACCTGCCGCGCACGGGCGTGCTCGACACCAAGCGCTTCACCGACGAGCGCAACCGCGCGTGGATCTACCGCACCGTGGGCTACGGCCACGGCGCCGAGTTCTGGTCCGAGTTCATTTCCACGCTGCGCATGTACGGCTACGATTACGTGCTCTCGATCGAGCACGAGGACAGCCTGATGTCGCCCGAGGAAGGCCTCACCAAAGCCGTGCAGTTCCTGAACAACCTGATCATCCGCGAAAAGCCGGGCATCGCATACTGGGCGTGAGCATGGCAGCAGCCTGGTTGCGAGCGTGCCTGATTTTCGTTCTGGCGGCGGGTTGCGCAAGCGCGGAGCTGCGCGCCGGCGCGGCCCGCCGCACCATCACCCCGTCGCTGGATCGCGGACCGGTCTGGCTTGCGGGCTTCGGCCTTAACCGGGCCGCCACCGGAATCCATGACGACCTGTGGGTGCGTTGCGCCGCGTTGAGTGACGACTCGCGAAGCGTGGTCCTGTGCGGCGCGGACCTGATCGGTCTCTTCTACGAAGACGTCGAACAGATCCGGGCAGCAGTGCGTGCGCGCCAGCCCCGGCTCAACGTGGTCATCGCGACGACACACGTGCACCAGGGGCCGGACACGATGGGTCTGTGGGGACCCAAACTGGGCGTGAGCGGACGCAATCCGGACTACAACCGTCTGGTCATCGAACGCACGGTCGAGGCTGCGCAGGAAGCAGCCGCAACGATGCGCCCGGCCACGCTGAATGCGGCGCAGGTCACCTCGCCGGAACTGGAGTCGTTCATTCACGACAGCCGGCCGCCCGTGGTGCTCGACGCCGAGCTGATCGTGCTCTCTTTCGACGGGCGGGACGGCAAGCCCATCGCGACTTTGGTGAACTGGGCCAACCATCCGGAAGTGCTGGGATCAAAAAACACGCTGATCACGGCGGACTATGCGGCCTGGCTCTACCAGCGCCTGGAGCAGCGCTGGGGCGGCACTGTGATCCTGTTCAACGGCGCGCTGGGAGGCATGCAATCGCCGCTAGGCGCTTCCGTCAAGGACCCGGACACCGGCCTGCCTGCCCCCGAAGCCAGCTTCCGCAAGGCGGAACTGATCGGGATGCGCGTGGCGGATCTGGCGTGGGAAGGCCTGGCAAAATCCAAGCCGCTGCGCGTGGACACCGTGGTCTATCGTGAGACGGCGGTACGGATCCCGCTGACCAATGCCAACTTTCGCAAGGCGCTGGAGGCCGGTATCTTCGGGCCGGTCAAGCGGCTGGAGCCGGATGGTTCGCTGCGCACCGTGGTGGGGCTGTTGCGGCTGGAATCGCGAGGGCGCCCGGTGGTGGAGGCAGCGATGATCCCCGGAGAGTTGTACCCGGAACTCAGCCGCGGCGGAATCGAGCGCTACCCGGGCGCGGACTTCCCTGATGCGCCGTTCGAAAAACCTCTGAAACAGATCATGACCGCGCCGTTCCGGCTGGTCGTCGGGCTGGCCAACGACGAGATTGGCTACATCATCCCCAAGGCGGAATGGGACGAGAAGCCGCCCTGGCTGAAAAACGCGGAGCGCCCGTGGTACGGCGAGGTGAACTCCGTGGGACCGGAGGCGGCGCCCCGCATTGCGGCCGCATTCGAAGAACTGCTGACGGCGCGAGCGGGCAGGAGGAAGTGAGCTTATGGTGGTCGGCGAATTCAAGATCGGAATTGAGCAAGTACAGGGCTACGAGTTTCGCGTGCGCTTTGACAAGGAGCACTTCGCCCCGCTGCTCATGGACGAGCCGCCGCCGCTCGGGCGGGATGCGGGACCCAACGCGGCCCGTGTGCTGGCCGCCGCCATCGGCAACTGCCTCGCCGCCAGCCTGGTCTTCTGCGCGGCGCGCAAGGCGGGTGTGAAGCTGGAGCGGGTGCGCAGCGAAGTCAAGGTGCAGATCATACGCAATGAAAACAAGCGTCTGCGGATCGGCTCGGTGGAGGTCACGATCGATCCCGGCCTAAGTGAAGAGGAACGGACGCGTCTGGGTGAATGCATCGGGCTGTTCGAGGATTTCTGCACCGTGACCGAAAGCGTGCGGCGCGGCATTCCTGTCAAGGTGATCGTGAAGGGATTCGAAGACGCGGCGCCCGAGGCCTGAGGCGAAGCGCGAAAGCCCTTGGCTATAATCGAATTGGTTTTCCCTCAAGTCTTTCAGGAGCGATAATCACATGAAACGAGTCGGCATTCTTACCGGGGGCGGAGATGTTCCCGGGCTGAATTCCGTAATCAAGAGCGTGGTGTATCGCGGCACGGAGATCGGCTGCGAGGTCATCGGGATCCGGCTGGGCTGGGAAGGTCTGACGCACGTGAACCTGGATGACCCGGCCAGCAAGTCCCGTTACATCCTGCCGCTGAACCGCGAGAACACGCGCACCATTGACCGCACGGGCGGCACTTTCCTGCACACTTCGCGGACGAACCCGGCGGCCATGCGGTCGTTGCCCGAGCATCTGAATCCCGAGGATTTCCCCAAGCGCGAGATCACGCGCAAGGGCGAGAAGGTCGTGGTCTGGGACGTGACCAAACAGGTGCTGCGCAACCTGGACCGGCTCGGCATCGAGTACCTGATCGCCATCGGCGGGGATGACACGCTCAGTTACGCGGCGCGCCTGCACAAGGAAGGCGTGAAGGTGATTTGCATCCCCAAGACCATGGACAACGACGTGCGCAACACCGAGTACTGCATCGGCTTCTCCACCGCGATCACGCGCGCCACCAGCGCCATCGAGCGGCAGCGCACCACGGTCGGGTCGCACGAGCGCATCGGCATCTTCCGCGTATTCGGGCGGGATGCCGGCTACACGGCGCTTTACACCGCCTACGTGACATCGCTGCGCTGCGCCATCCCCGAGTACAAGTTCAATCTGGAGAAGATGATTGACCTGCTGCTCACCGACAAGCGCAACAATCCCAGCAATTACGCGATGGTGGTGCTGTCGGAAGGGGCCGAGTGGGAAGGCTACAAGGTGCAGGAGTACGGCGAGCCGGACGCCTACGGCCATCGCAAGAAGATGAACGTGGCCGAGGCCTTCTCCGACGAGATCAAGAAGCGGACCAAAGAAGAGACCATGGTCAGCGACCTGACCTATGAGCTGCGCAGCGGCGAACCTGATTTCCTGGACAAGATGATCGCCACCACCTTCGGCAACATGGCGTTGGACTGCCTGGCCGAGAACGTTTCCGGCGTGATGATGGCCATCCAGAACGGCTGCTACGTGCGCGCCGAAATTCCTGATCCGGCGCTGGGGCCGCGCAAGGTGGACGTGGCCACCATGTACAACACCGAGCGTTATCGCCCGAATTACGCCAACAAAGCGGGCCTGCCGGTATTCCTGACGCGACCGTAAGCGTGTTCGAGAAGCTCCTCCGTCGGTGGCAAGCGCGGCGCAAACCTGCGCGTCTGACGGAGGAGCTTCGCCGTCGCATCCGCCAGTCCTTCGACGAGGCCTCCAGGGACGAAGAACACTTTCCCTCCACGATAGACCCGCGGATCTTTCACGTACGGCTCATTCTGGATTACTTTGGAGACTTGAACGGCAGGCGCGTGCTGGACGTGGGGTGCGGCAAGGGACGTTTCGCGCGCATTCTCGCCGCGCAGCATCCGGGCGCCGAGGTCTGGGGTATAGACATCTCGCCGGCAATGCTGGGCTACGTGCCCCGGCAGGTGCGGGTATGCGCCGCGTCCATGACCGAGATGCCGTTTCCCGATGCCTGTTTCGACGCCGCGTACGCCACTGAATCGCTGGAGCACGCCGTGGAAGTGGAACGGGCGGTGGCGGAGATCTGCCGCGTGGTGAAACCCGGCGGACGCATCGTCATCATTGACAAGAACCGGGATCAGTGGGGGCGCCTGCCCACGCCCGAGTGGGAACGGTGGTTCGGGCGGCGGGAGCTGGAACGCATGCTGGGACGGCACTGCCGGACCGTCTCCAGCCGCTTCATCTCTTACTGGGAAGACGTGCCGCCGGACGGGCTCTTCTTGGCCTGGCTGGCCGTCAAGTGACGCCAAGGCCCGCCGCCCGGCGGCCTTCGGGAGGCGAGATTACCAACCGCTTACCGCGCGTTGCCGGATTGCGGCTTGATGACCCACAAATAGAGCTTGCGGCCGTTGTACTCGATCTCCTTGTCCGGCTTCCAATCGCCCATGTCAAAGCTGTGCGACACGATGCGGGCGCCGGGCTTGAGCTGCTCCAAAAGCTTGGGGCGGAGCCGGAGGTTGACCGAGGGCAGCAGGTAGAGCGTGACGACCGTGGCCTCGCGAATGTCGGCGTCGAACAGGTTCTGCTGGATGAACTTCACGCGGTCGGTAACGCCGGCCTGCTCGGCATTCTGCTTGGCCTCCGCAATGCGCTCGGGATCAATGTCAATGCCCACGCCGCGGGCGCCGAACTTCTGGGCCGCCATGATGACGATCCGCCCGTCGCCGCAACCGAGGTCATAGACCACGTCGGTCTTTTTGACGCCCGCCAGCTTGAGCATCTGCTCGACTACGTCGTGCGGCGTCGGTACATAGGGAACGTCACCACCGTGCTCGTACTCCTGGATCGCCGGCGTCGCCGCGGCAGCACCCGGGGCGGCCTGGCTCCAGGGAAGCGCGAACACCAACAAGCACGCCAGAACAAAAACTCGAATCACCATCTTTGGACATCTCCTTTCCTGCGGGTGCGAGCTTAACCTTTCGCTTGAGCCCCGATCGTACGAGATTAGCTCAATACAGGGTTGGCGTGCAAGCAGGAGATAGGGTTACGCGCAAAAGCGGGATTTGGTGCGGACGAGAGGAGTTGAACCTCCACGGGCTTGCGCCCACATGGACCTGAACCATGCGCGTCTGCCAGTTCCGCCACGTCCGCACCGGGTTCAGGCGGGGTCGGTTCCCGATTATTATTTTGCAGAAACTCCCCCGCCCTTGTCAAACCCCCGGGGCCGCCTCTG
>JAPWUP010000123.1 GCA_028275505.1 Bryobacteraceae bacterium | reverse complement strand
GGGCATCGGGGTAGATGATCGCCTTGAGACCTTCGAACTGCGACTTGTCGTCCGTTTTGCGAAGCACGCGGAACGGCAGATGGCGGCGTGCAAGCAGGTTCAAGATTTCCTCCGCCATGTGCCGATCTTCGCCGGCGTAATCCGAGAGCACGCCCAGCACCGCGCAGGTGACGTAGCTGGACCAGGCTCGATGCTGCCCGAAGAAACGCAGCGCGTCGCCAACAACGTGGATGATGCGGGCGGCAAGGCCCTTGTCGGCCTGCGCCTGCTCATCCAGTGACACCGCCCACCGCCCTCCGAAGGCCTCGGAGTCTGCCACCGCCAGCGCATAAGACTCGGGTCTGAGCACCATTCCGCCGGGCGCATCGAAGACAAGCCAGATCTCGCTCCGCGGCATCAAGGCGCGAGCAAGTTGCGCAAACCATCCGTTGGAGTCCACCCAGGGGACGCCCGTGGGCCCTGCTGAACCCCTGCTTTCCGAAGCGATCGAAGGCCAGACGCATTCGCTGACAGCGACCACGGCCCCGGGCGTGTTCCACTCGAGTTCCGAACGCTGCTGGATGCGAATCTGATCCGGGCGCGACGGTGGGGCGGTGACAATCTCCCAGCAGGTCAGGCCCATCCTTCGCGCCTCGCTGCGCACGGCGTCGAGACCAGGGTCCGCTGGCGTCAGCAAAAGATTGATCGGCGTGCCGGCCAGAAGTTTCAGCAGGGACGGATCGCGCCAGCTCGGGGGCCAGCGCATGGGAAAGCGCTCCACCGCGGAGGCCATGGCGCGACCATCGTACCACGCGGTCGGCACATCAACCTTCCGCATAAACCATCTGGATGAGCGCCTGGATGTAGCCGAAGGCAAAGGCGAAAGCCTGGCGGGAACCCTCGTCCCCGGGAATGCGCGGCACATGGTCCGGCATGATCATGCCGTCGTAGCCGACCTCTTTGTAAACGCGAATGGCGCGAATCATGTCCACGTCGCCGTCGTCGGGAAAAGTCTCCTGAAAATTGAGGAAGCCGCCGCGGATGTTTCGGAAGTGCACGTTGAAGATCTTCTTGCGCTCTCCGAAGTAGCGGATCACGTCGTAGATTTCGCGCCCGGGATCCTTGAGCATCTCGGCTACCGTGCCCTGGCAGAAGTTCAGGCCGTGGTAAGGACTGGGAACGATTTCGATGAAGCGCTTCAATCCTTCCACGCTGCCGAGCACGCGGTGAACGCCGCGAAAACCTTTGTCGGCAGGCATGGCTGGATCGTGCGGATGACAGGCCATGCGAACGTTGTATTCCTCAGCCACCGGAATCACGCGTTTCAGGAAGTACGTGATCCGCTCCCACATCTCGTCGGCGCTCACGGGGCCGGCTTCGGTCAGCGGCGGATCCTGCCGTGCCTGCTCGTAGACGAAGGTGCTGTACAGCGCGCCTCCCCGGCCGCGGGTGGGGGCCGTGCGGACAACGCCAAGGATGGTCAAATTGTACTTGAGCGCCGGAATTCCCGCCCGCGCTGCGTTGCGGATCATCTGGCAGATTTCGTCAATCTCGCGGTCCCGCTCCGGGCTTTTGCCCAGCATGATGTGCGGGTACTCGGCCTTGGTGATGTAAACCGAGCTGAGCGGCAGAGGCACCATCTCGAGCCGGATGCCGAAGGATTCCACGCGTTCGCGCAGGCGCGAGAGACCCTCAACCGACCAGGCTTCGTCCAGCTTGCGCGAGGGCAGCGAACTGCAAATATGGTTGACACCGAAACAAGCCAGCGTTCGCAGGATCTCATCGCTGTCACCATGTTGCGTTCCCGCTTTCATGCGGCCGTGCGAACCGGCTGACTTGCGTGGCGCAGAGTCCCGCCCTGCCAGGGCCATTGCTGCTTCGGCACGTCGCTCACCCAAAGCTGCGGCGGCACTGAGTCCCAGAAAGTTGCGGCGCTTCATGGGAGCAGTATACCTTCAGGGGGAAGTCGCAGTGGGGATCAGTGCCGCTGGATCCGGAGCCTTCCGTCGCCGGTCTCGATTTCTATGGTGTCTCGGGCTGATTCCTTCCTCAGTCCGGGCAGCGGACCCGTGTCTTTGCGCACGGTGATCGAGCCGCGCAGCGTTTCCAGCTCGATCAAAGGCCCCGCCGCACCGCCCGTCAACAGCCCGCCGCCCCTCGGTTCGGCAGTCTCGCGCAGTGCCGGGCCGAATTGGTTGAAAACGCTGCCCCTCTCGGTACGTGCGCGCAACTGAAACGAGGCTGATTCGGACAATGCCAGCTCGATGTCGCCACTGCGTGTGCGAGCACGGATCGGCCCCAGATTGTCCGGTGCCGGCCTGAGGCGGATGTCGCCGCCGTCGAGCGAGATTTCGCCACCCTTGGTGAATTCATCGAGTTCGACATCGAGGGCGCGTTGGCTCCTGAAATGCACGGGGCCTTCGAGGCGCGCCCCGCTGAGATCGCCGAGGTCCATCTGGATGTGGCCAGGCAGCTTCGGTACGCGGAGCGTCAACTGGGGATTCTCCAGCCGGAGCGGGCCGGCAAGGTTGGCGAACCGCACATCCCCGGAATAAAATCCCTCGACCGACGCGGGCCCTCGAATGCCTTCCAGCTCCAGGTGCCGGCCGCGGCGCGTGACGATCTCAGCCGCGCCTCCGATCTCCATGAGCTTGACCGAGCCGGCGCGTCCAAGGCGGAGGCGTACGGCGCCTTGCACGTTTGTGGCGCGAACCGAACCGGTATCAGTAGTCAAAATCAGTGAGCTGACGGAATCGGCTTCCAGATCGCCCTCGCGGGCGTGCACTTCGACCTCAGCCCCTTTGGGCAGGACGACCTCGATGTCAGCCGAGACGCGATTCTCCGCGGGAGCCCGGTCGAGGTTCGTGCGGATGACGATCCGGTCTTGCTCGGCGCTCAGTTCCAACGTCGTGCGGCTGTCCGTCTGCGAAGCTTCCGAGTTTTCCAGGGCGCGAACCGTCTTGTGGCCGCGGACGCGAACTTCCTGCGCTTCGACACCCTTGATGCGTGTGGCGCCACGAAGGTTCTCGATGAGAACACGCGGCGCGCGACGGGCGGGCAAGACCTGCTCGGCAATGGGGAATTCGTAGGTGCGGCCGAACAGTTCCACGCGTTTGCCGGCAACGACGGCCAGGCGGTCCCAGGGGCGGTACCGGTGGGCTGCGTGAAGGCCCGAGCCGAGCAAGCAGACGATCACAACCAGTGTCCACTCGCCACCCGAGAGGCCAGAGGTCGGCAGGGGAAGGCCTCGTAGCCACCAGACCAGGATCTCAATGAGGCGCAAGCCGCCCCAAGCGATCAACACGAGCGGCCAGTACTGGGCGGCGATCTCCCAGAGCGGGAACTGGGGGCTCAAGGTTTGCAGCAGCAGTAGGATGCCCAGCGCGATGAGCAGCAGTGGACCGACCAGGGAACGAGGTCTCACGGTTGTCCTCCATAGCTCTGGGACTCGTCAGTCCCCGCGGTACGCTCCAACAGCTTCAGGACGCCGTACACAATGAGCAGGATCGGGAACGTGCGCGAGAAGGGCTGGGTCCCGAGGTGGTCCCAGAGAAACAGCGCCCCGAGGGTGATCAGCATCACAGGCCCTCGAATCGCGCGCAGCAGGGTAGCATTAGCGGTTGCCATCGTCGCCCTCCCGGGTCCGAGGCGGCTGGTTGGGAGATCCTGTCAGCCGGCAATACAGCATATACGCTCCAAGGCCGATGAGCAGGACGGGCCAGTAGCGGAGCAAACGCTCGATCCGCAGCAGGTCCAAGTTGTGGAGCAGGAACAGGACACCCAAGGCGATCAGCAGGACCGGACCGGCGGGGAAGCCGCCGGCGGAAGTCCGGAGCGGCAAGATGCTGGAGAACTCGTCCACGAACTGACCGAGCTGGCGTCGCCGCGCTGTGTGATAGGCTTCGAAGGGCATGTAAATGTAGAAGATTGCGATCAGCATGCCGAACAAGGGCTCGAAGCCTGATGCGGCCCCGGAGCTCACCAGGCTGATGAGCAGGCCGAAGATGATCACGTGGACGAGGCCCTTGGCGTACTGACCGTTATAAATGGCGCCGACACCCGGGATCAGGCCCAGCACAAAAGCGAGACCCGGTGAGGCGCCGGTCGCGGAGGGACCCGGCGGTGGAGTCGAGGGTGACTGCTGTTGGGGCACGTGCTGCGGGCAGTAAATGGTGCCCGCTGCCGGGCGGCGGCAAGCCTCGCAAAGAGGCTGACCGCAGACGCGACAGTAGGCTACGGCGGGAGCATCGGGATGATTGACGCAGTTCATGGCTTGGTTTCTCCTGGTCCTGTCTGCCGGGAACCGGATTTGGTTTCATTTGGCCGCGCCGGTTCACCTGACTCGATGCGGTCAGTTTCCGCGGTGGTGAGCGCGGTTTCCTGAAGCTGCTGAGACCACTCGCGGAGTTGCGTCTGGATCTCGTAGACCAGCCTCAGGCTGAGGTAAAACTTGCGGGCGCGTTCCCAAGCGCGGTGAGCAGTATTGTCGAGGGCTTGCAAGACCCTGGCCGGATGAAGCTCCGCGGGACTGAGTTGACGGGGACCGAGGCCTGCGAAGCGGCCCAGCATGGAGAACGACAGGATGGTCATGGCCATCCCCATCGCAAACCGGGGTTGCAACAGAGGCCGGAACCGTGCGGCAAGAACGCCGAGGATCCCCGTGCGCACCTGCGTGCTGGTCGGGATCTGGAAAAGGATGCGCGTCACCAGCTCCGGTCGTGGCTCTACGGGCGGAGTTCTGACGACAAACTCCAAGGCAGCTCGAGCGTCGGCCACCAGCGACCTGCACGACGCGCATTCGCTGAGATGGCGCTCCACGAGCGACCGCTGCGCGTCGGCCAGCGTGCCGTCCACGTAGTCGCACAACAGAGCTTCCAGTTCCGCGCACCTCATGCGAGCACTCCCCTTCGGCGCAGGATGCGCGCCAGCTCAGCCCGCCCGCGATTGAGTCTGGACTTGACCGTGCCCTCCGGTATGCGGAGGACAGCTGCGATTTCCCTGTATTCGAGGCCCTCCAGGTCGCGGAGGATCACTGTCTCTCGTAACTCCGGAGAGAGCTTCTGCAAGGCGCTGGCCAGCTGCTCGGCAGCCTCGCGGCCGGCCAGGACGCTGTCGGTACGCGAGGCGGGACCAGAGGTCTCCTCCAACACGGACAACTGGGCCTCCAATGGCTCCGATGCGCGCTGGAGACGGTTGCGGCGGTAATGGTCAATCAGGAGATTGCGTGTCAGCCGGTGCAGCCAAACCTGGAACGAGCCTTCGCCGGCTCGGAAGCTTTTCAGCGAGCGGAACACGCGGAGAAAGACTTCCTGGGTCAGGTCTTCGGCCTCGGCCTCGCTACCGGTAAAACGGTAACAAACAGCATACACGCGACGAACATGGGCCTTGACGAGCTGTTCCCAGGCGGCTTCGTCGCCCGCCAGGCAACGTTGCACGATGGGGAGGTCTGGGTCCAAGACGGTTTCCGTCAAGTGGATCGAACGACGAGCAGGCGCCGGCGGCCTGAATGCAGGGCGCGTAACGAAAGCCGGTTGCGCGACGGTGTAGGTGCCTGCCATGGGCCGCCTCTGGGCGGGCTTTCGGTCAACCCCTGCCATGCGGCTGGGCAGCCCGAAAGACGCCGCCAACTAAGGAAACGAGGAATTATGATGGGAAGTTCGAAGCATTCCGAGGGCAACCGCGCCGGTCGCCCAGGTGCGGGAGCGGCGCTCGCCACAGGGGGTGACATGCCAGCACCTATTCTAGCCCGGCTTGGACGGATTGGCGATCAGGCTGACGGCGTGGCGGGCGGGTCCTCGACCGAGGCTGGCTGCAAGCGCCAGGGGGGTCCTAAGTCGGTTGCCCACTTGCTGCTTGTAGTCTGCCTCAGTTTCCTCGTGGCCGCGGCTGCGGCGTGGGCGTACGCGCGGTGGCGACACGGAGGCATTCGTCCGGCCCAGATTATATCGGCGTTCGCGGGGTTGCAGTGGGGCTGGGTTGCTGCGTCCAGCTCGCTCGCGCTGATGACCTACCTGGTGAGGTCACTAAGGTGGCGAGTGATGATGACGCCGGTCAAACGGGAGGCGTCCCTGTGGAATTTGTTTGTCGCGACGGCCATTGGTTTTACCGCGGTGCTGCTGTTGGGGCGCGCGGGGGAGGTCGTCAGGCCGTACCTTGTGGCGCGCAAGGAGGGGGTGTCGCTCGCTTCGCAGTTGGGCGTGTGGACCGTTGAGCGGGTCTACGATCTGCTCGCCGCCTTGGCTCTGTTCGGCTATGCGCTGGCGCGATTGCCCGATGGTTCCAGAATGGGTGCCCACGCGCTGGGCTACGCAACTGTCGCGGTGGCTTCGGCTTGCCTGATTTTCTTGACGGTTTTCGGTTTCTTGGGTAGCTGGGCTGAAAGGCGGGTCCTTTCGGCTGTGGACGCACTGCCTGTTGGAGTGCGCCGGGTGACGGAGGGACATATTCGTGGCTTCTTGCATGCCATGGAGGGTTTGCGTAGCAGGCGGGTCCAAGGGGGCGTACTCGCGTACACGGTGCTCGAGTGGGCGGTGGTGACCGCTGGCTGTTGGTGCCTGTTCCAAGGTTCCGACTGGACGTCCCGGCTGGGCTGGCCTGAGGCTTTGGCCTTCGTGGCTTGGGTTGCGGTCGGAGGCATCGTGCAACTGCCTGGTATTGGTGGCGGCGCCCAGTTGGGAGCGACTGTGGCCTTGAGCGAGCTGTATGGAGTGCCGGTCGAGGCTGCTCTCAGCCTCGCCATCGTACTTTGGGTAGTCAGCTTTGTTGTGATAGCTCCTGTCGGGGTTGCGCTCGGCTTGCGCGAAGGCATCAACTGGCTCACAATTACGATGAGAAAACCTTCTCCACAGGTGGCGGCGTGATCTGTCCCTATTGCGGTAACCGGCAGGATCGAGTGGTAGACTCCCGCGAAAGCAAGGAGGGTGACGTCGTCCGGCGGCGCAGGCAGTGTCTTGCCTGCGAGCGCAGATTCACCACGTACGAACGGATAGACGAGATCCCGTACATGGTGATCAAGAAGGACGGGCGGCGCGAAAAGTTCGACCGGCAAAAAGTGCTGGCGGGTCTTTTGAAGGCGTGTGAGAAGAGGCCGGTCAGCATGGCCAAACTGGCCGAGATCGTCAACGAGGTCGAAGCCAGGCTTATGGACAAACCGGATCGTGAGATCACGACGACTGAAATAGGAGAGCTGCTCATGGAGCGGCTCCGGGCCTTGGACAAGATCGCCTACGTGCGGTTTGCGTCCGTGTACCGAAACTTCCAGGACGAGGAGGCTTTTTTCAGGGAATTGAAGAACTTGATGAGGCAACGCCGGTCGTAGCCGTTTGACTATTGCTGTAGTATTTATCGCCGTCAGCGTCTCCGATGGCCACGGGCAGCCTTGGAGCCTAGTTGAGCGTAACCGGATTCCGCCCGAAACATCTCTTAAATAGGGGCTTAACTTCGGTTGCTCGCCTGTGCTATCATAGACAATGGCGCCAGCGCCGGAGCTAACCCCTATCTACACCGGTGATAACCGGCAAGCATAAAGAACACACCAAGCGGGGTCGAGCCAGTGGCCCCGCAGCCTGCTTGACGTTGCAAGAGGTGCATGTTGGTGGATCACTTCGAGGATAACTATCTCCACGACAACCCCGACGTGCTGGGGTTGCCCGAGGACTTCGAGGAAGCTCGCTTCTACGAAGGCGAGGAGCTGGAGGACTATCATTCCGCCCAGCAGGACGAGTCCATTTACACGGATGACCCGGTCCGCGTGTACCTCCGGGAGATGGGTGCCGTCCCCCTGTTGACTCGCGAAGGCGAGGTCGAACTTGCCCGGAGGATGGAGCGCGGCAAGCTCCGAATGCAGAAAGCGATCAGCCGGTCTCCGCTCGTCCAGCGCACGATTGCAGATCTGGCCGAGAAGATCAAGAAGGGCTTGGAGGATCCCTCCGACTGGGTCGAGGTGCCAGAGATCGGCGAGGAGGCCGGCTCCGAGCAGAAGCGGCAGGCCCAGATCAAGCAGTTGTTTGCGGAAGTCGCCGCGGCATACAAGAAGCAGTGCCAGGAAGCTGAACGGTTGGCTGCCGTCACTCCGACCCGGAAGCGTACGTACCGCCGGGCTCAGTGGCGTTACGCTCGCGCCTTGGTGCGCACCTCGCGTGCGATCCGCAAGATCCCGTTCCAACCCACGAAGTGGTCCGAGTTCGCCAAAGACATCGAAAAGGCCGTTGAAGAGCTGACTCAGTTGGAGGCCCAGCTCCAGCGGCTCGAAGGTACTCCGGGCGCCGAAGCCAAGATCAAGGAGCTGAAGCGCGAGATTCGCAAGCGCGAAGAAGCGGCCGGCGCCTCGCTCCAGCAGCTTCGCCATACCCTCCAAGTGATTCGGCAAGGTGAGGCGGAGGCCGAGCGCGCGAAGAAGGATCTCGTTGAGGCTAACCTCCGCCTGGTCGTTTCGGTTGCCAAGAAATACGTGAACCGCGGCCTCCACCTTCTGGATCTCATCCAAGAAGGCAATATTGGGTTGATGCGCGCGGCCGACAAGTTCGAGTACCGGCGTGGCTACAAATTCTCCACCTACGCTACTTGGTGGATCCGGCAGGCCATCACGCGGGCGATCGCGGACCAGTCCCGTACCATCCGTATCCCGGTGCACATGAACGAGAGCATGAACAAGTTCCTGCGCGCGAACCGTGAGCTGGAGAAGGAGCTCGGGCGTGCTCCGACCAACGAGGAAATCGGGCGCCGGATGGACATCTCGGTGGAGAAGGTCCAGAAACTCAAGACGATTTCCCGCGATCCTGTATCGCTGGAGACGCCGGTGGGGCGCGATGGCGAATCGGCTCTCGGTGATCTGATCGAGGATCGTTGGGTCGGCTCACCCATCGAGGCAGTGATCGAGGCCAATGTGCGTGAGGAAACGGCGAACATCCTGAAGACCCTCTCGCCGAAAGAGGAGAAGGTCATCCGCCTCCGCTTCGGGATCGGCTGCGAGCGCGAACACACGCTCGAGGAGATCGGGCAGGAGTTCGACGTCACGCGGGAGCGGATCCGCCAGATCGAGGCCAAGGCCCTCCGGCAGCTGAGGTCCCCGGAGCGGGCTCGCCACCTGCGGGCCCTGCTCACGGCGCGCTGACGTCTCCAACCGCAGCTTCGAAGGCAGCATCGGGCGGTGAGGGGGCACCGACAAGGCCGCAGAAAGGCCCCCGCCCATCGCCAAGGTCAGTGCCAATCGGACCTCGTCCCTTCGACAGATGAGTTCGCAGAGACGCTGCGTTCTGAGGCGAGGGGTCTCTTTCCTACGGACCCTGATCTCGTCTTGAAGCTCTACCAGCACTATTGCCTGCTCGTACGCTGGAATCGAATAGTCAAGCTCACGACTGTCGTTGAACTCCGCGAGGCGATCACCAGGCACTACTGCGAGTCCCTGTTCTTGGCCGCCAAGCTACCCCCCGGGGCGGCTTCGCTAATGGACTTCGGTTCCGGTGCCGGTTTTCCAGGAGTTCCGATAGCAGCGGCGCGGCCCGAGATCGAGGTTCTGCTACTGGAACGCAGGCGACGGAAAGCGGCCTTTCTCCGGGAAGCGACCCGTGGATGGCAGAACGTGAAGGTGTTTAGCGGCGAGGCGTGCGAACTCGAACAGAAGCTCGACTGGGTGGTCTCGCGAGCCGTTAACCCCCTCGAGGTGATCACTGAATCTAAGGGTAAGGCCAAATGCATAGCACTCCTTCTTGGCGCGGCGGGTGCAGAGGCGTTGAGTTCGCGGGAGGGTGTTGCTTGGCGTGAACGGATACCCGTGCCTTGGGGAAGCCGCCGAGTCCTATTACTTGGGGAGTTCGTCGAGTAGACCCCGGAACCAAGGGCGGGCCGCTGTTCCACGTGGAACAGATTCGCCTAAGGGATTTCGGCCCCGGCTCGCTTCCGGCGCCCGGCAGCGTTCCACGTGGAACCTTGCTCGCACAGGACCGCTCCGACCGCGCCCCCTCCCCAACCACATGCCCGTGCTAACATTGAAATCTGTGAGCGCCAAGCGCCCGGCGTTCACAAAACTCAACCGGGGAACTTGGAGTGGGCAAAGTCATCGCCATCGCCAATCAAAAAGGAGGGGTCGGCAAGACCACCACAGCCATTAACCTCGGGGCATCTCTCGCAGCTAACGACCTCCGCGTTCTCGTCATTGACGCAGATCCCCAAGGAAACTCTACCACGGGACTCGGAATCGCCAAGCGGCCGGGCATGCCCACGCTCTACGACGCCTTGCTAGGCGACGCCAGCCTCGATTCCATCATTTGCGAGACCTCCTTCCCTGGCCTCGACCTCGCCCCTGCTGATAAAAACCTCGTCGGCGCCAATATCGAGCTCGTTGACATTGAACGCCGGGAGTTCCGCCTCGCCGGGCGCTTGGCGCCCATCCGCCCCAAGTACCACTACATCCTCATCGACTGCCCGCCTGCCCTCGACCTGCTCACGCTCAACGCGCTCGTCGCCGCCGACTCCGTTCTCATCCCCATCCAGTGCGAGTTCTTTGCCTTGGAAGGCATATCAGAACTCATGGACACCATCGACCGCGTCCGCGAGGCCTTCGACCACCCTCTCCAAATCGAGGGCATTTTGCTGACCATGTACGACGACCGTACCAACCTTACGCGCCAGGTAGCCCAAGACCTCAGGGAGTTCTTTGGCGACGAGGTCTTCAAGACCGTCATCCCGCGCAGCATCCGCCTTGCTGAGGCGCCGAGCTTTGGCCAGCCGATTCTGGTCTACGACGTGCGCTCTCGCGGCGCCGAGTCTTACATCCGCCTCGCCAAGGAGATTCTCGAGAATGACCAAACCTACAGGGAATCCGCGTCGCGCCCTAGGTAGGGGCTTGACCTCGCTGCTCCCTGCGAAAACTCACTCCGCCCCAACCGTCTCCACGCCGCCAGCCTCGCAGCCCGTCGAGCTCCCCATCAACCTGATCGATCCCAATCCCCACCAACCCCGGACCACCTTTCCGGCCGACCGGCTGGAAGAACTCGCCGCCTCTATCCGAGTCCACGGAATCCTCCAACCGCTCGTAGTCCGACCCTTCGGAGACCGCTACCAGCTCGTTGCGGGCGAGCGCCGGTGGCGCGCAGCCAGACAGGCTGGCCTCGAAAAGGTTCCCGTCCTCATTCAGGACATCCCCGACGACCGCCTCCTGGAAATCAGTCTCGTTGAAAACATTCAGCGCGAGGATCTGAACCCCATCGAACTCGCCCGCGCTCTCGAGCGACTCGTCCACGAACTGGGCCTGACCCACGAGCAGATTGCCGAGCGCACCGGCAAGGACCGGACTACCATCACGAACGCTCTCCGCCTCCTTCGCCTCCCCCAAGACATCCAAGAACTGATCGCCGACCGCCGCCTCTCCCCTGGCCATGCCAAGGCAATCCTCGCGCTGCCGACCGAGGACCTCCAGCGGCAGGTTGCCGAGCGAGCAGCCTCACAAGGCCTCTCCGTCCGGCAGGTGGAACGCTTGGTTCAGCGGATGACGAAAGCCAGACAAGCTGTCTCTCCCGACGAGGTTGAAGAAGACCCGAACATCGCAGCGGCTGTCGCCGAACTCGAGCGCGTCCTCGGCACGCGAGTCCGGATCATCCAGCGGTCCGAGCACCGCGGCCGCATCGAAATCGAATACTACTCCCACGAGGATCTCCAGCGGCTCTACAACCTACTCGTGCAGAGCGCCGAGTCCGGGTCCGCGTGAAAACATAATACCCGGGAAATGTT
>JAPWUP010000122.1 GCA_028275505.1 Bryobacteraceae bacterium | reverse complement strand
AAGCGCATGGAGGCGTCCGTGCGAAGCTTGAGGCGGGCTGAAGTCTTGCGGATCGAGGAAGCCTGGAAGCACGCGCTCTCCAACACGATCCTTCGCGTGCCCGGATGGATCCCGCTGTCCAAGCCGCCGATGACGCCCGCCAGCGCAACCGGCCCTTTGGCGTCTGCGATTACCAGATTGGACGGATCGAGCTGGTAGGTCTGCTCGTTCAGCGCCGTCAGCCACTCACCTTCCCGCGCCCGCCGCACGTAAATCGTATCCCCGTGCAGGAGATCCTGATCGAAGGCGTGCAGCGGCTGCGCCAGCTCCGCCATCACGAAGTTGGTGACGTCCACAATGTTGTTGATGGGATTCAGCCCTACGGCCTGCAAGCGGTACTGCAGCCACAGCGGTGAAGGCTTGACGGTTACATTCTCGAAGACCAGCGCGCTATAACGCGGGCACAGATCGAAGTCTTCGATAGCCACACGGATGGCAGCAGGACCCTCGGGCCGGCGGTCAGCGGGAACCGGATCGCGCAAACGTTTCCGCAGAATCGCCGCCACCTCCCGCGCTAGCCCCAGATGGCCCCACAAATCGGGCCGGTGCGTCAGCGACTTGTTGTCGATCTCGAGAATCTGGTCCGGCACGCATCCGGGCAGTGGATCGCCCGGTTCGGCTTCCAGCTCGAGGATCCCCGCCGCGTCGCGGTTGATGCCCAGCTCGGCTCCGCTGGCAAGCATGCCGTCGCTTTCCACGCCCTGGATGGTCCGTTTGTCAATACGGCCTCCGGGCAATTGCGTGCCTGGGGGAACGTACGCCGAGATCATGCCCGGGCGGCAGTTCGGCGCCCCGCAGACCACAGTTTTGATCCCGTAACGCCCCGTATCCACGACCACTTTCTGGTTGTGGCTTCCCGGGATCGGTTCCGCCGAAAGCACGCGCGCCGCCACCACGGCCGCCAGGTGCTCGCCGTATGTCTCCACGCCCTCGCACTCGGCGGTTTTCATCGTGATCTCGAGGCCCAGGGCGCGCGCGTCTGTGTCCAGGCCTTCGACCAACTCTCGCAACCAGTTGTAGGAGAACTTCATATCGCAAGCCGGCGGCAGTTCCCGGCGCCTGCACGCTCAGAACTGCCTCAGGAATCTCAGATCGCCGCTTTGGAACCAGCGGATGTCGTCCAGCCCGTAGCGCATCATGGCCAGCCGGGTCAGGCCTAGCCCGAATGCCCACCCCATCCACTCTTCCGGATCAATGCCGCTCATGCGGAGCACGTTGGGATGGACCAGACCGCAGCCCAGCATTTCCACCCAGCCTGTGTGCTTGCACACCGGACAGCCGCGCCCGTTGCACACCAGGCACGCCAGGTCCAGCTCGAAGCCGGGCTCGACGAAGGGGAAGTAACCCGGACGCAGTCGCACTTCGGTCTCGCGCCGGAAAATGTGGTTCACGAGCACCTTCATGAAGTAAATCAGGTGGGCCACCGAGACCTCCCGGTCGATCATCATGCCTTCCACCTGGTAAAAGGTGTGCTCGTGCGAGGCATCTACCTCCTCGTTGCGGAACACGCGCCCCGGCGCAATCATGCGCAGCGGCGGCCGGAATTTCTCCATGCCGCGCACCTGCACGGGCGAGGTGTGAGTGCGCAACAGGTGGCCGTCCACCAGCCAGAACGTATCCTGCACGTCGCGCGCCGGATGATCGGGCGGAATGTTCAGCGCATCGAAGTTGTGGTATTCCGTCTCGACCTCCGGACCATCCAGCACCGTGAAGCCCAGCGACGTGAACAGATCTTCGATCTCGTACTGCAGCTGAGTGATGGGGTGAAGGCTGCCGGGCCGCGGCCCGGGCGCGGGCCGCGTGAGATCCAGCCACTCGGCATCCAGCCGGGCCTCCAGCTCCCGTCGCTCGAACTCGGCCAGACGCGCCGCCAGACGCTGCTCCAGATCCTGCTTGACCGCGTTCAGCAAGCGGCCAATCCGCGCCCGCTCCTCCGCCGGCAGGCTGCCCAACTGCTTGGAGACCTGGGCAAGCGTTCCCTTGCGGCCCAGCGCTTCGATGCGCACCGCTTCCAGCTCCTCGCGGGTGGACGCGGCTTCGATGCGCTCGCGGGCGCGCGCTTCCAGATCCGACAACAACGATTCCAGCGACAGGGCAGGTTCCGGCATGTGGGCTTAACCGCTTATTCTAGCGTGAGATGGCCGGAGGCCGCGGGTCAAGCCGCTGCGGGCACAAAAACCTCTTCCGCCTTGCCCAACTCCCAGCCCAGGTGGTTGATGTAAAACACCAGGAGCGTTTCGGGAAACTGGCCATGGAAACGCTCCCAGACCCGCTGCTGCCAGCCTTCCGTGAGGTACTGGCCTGCGTCCACATCCTTCTCGAAGAAACCGTCCCGATTGGGGATGCCCAGGAAATCGAGCACCGCCTGCACCATTTCCAGGTTCGAGACCAGCACGCCCTGCGCCAGATCGCGCGCCAGTTCTTCATCGCCTTCGAGCAGCCGCGACCAGAACCGCGGCCCGCTCTTGCGCAGCGTCTCCGTGTTCAGTTTGCGCGCGTGGGCGCGCACCTTGAGGTTTTCGTAGAGCTGGTAAGTGCGCAAACGCCCGATGGAAACGTGCCGCAGCAGTTCGGCCAGCCCGTTCTCTCCCAGCGCACGGAAGACCTCGCTCAACTGCATAACAGGCCAGCGTAACATGGCGGTTGCCCCGCTATCATGGAGGCGATGCGCATCAGCCGAAGGGGCTTGCTGCAACTGGCTTGTCTGGCGCCGCGGCTGCGTTCCGCAGCCCCCGTGTCGTTCCCTTCAGCGCCACCTAACGATCGCGCGGTGTTCCCTCAGCCTCGCAACGGTGAGACCGTCGCCATCAACCCTCCCGGTTTTGCCTGGTGGAGAGCGCCGGGCGCCGCCATGTACCGCCTGTTGATCTGGGACGATCAGGGCCGCGAGGTTTACCAGGCGCCTTACCTCACGGATCCGGTGCACCTGCCGACCAAGCCGCTGCCTCCCGGAGAATACTGCTGGGACGTGGAGGCCTGCGATCGCGATGACCGCGTGCTGGCCAAGCGCGGCGTCTGGTATTTCACCGTCCCGGAAGGCGTGACTGAGTTTCCCTGGATCGCGCCGGAACAGATCCTGGCGCTCGTGCCCGACACTCACCCCCGTTACATGTTCCTGCGCGACGCGCTGCCCGAGATCCGTCGTTCCTTGCAGGCCGGGCGCAGACAGGCGTGGAACTCGATCCGCTCCAGCGCAGAACGCTATCTGAAAACGGAGCCACCCAAGCCGCCCGAGTATCACACATACACCGATCCTGCACGCCAGCGCATGGGTTACGTCGCCTACTTCCGCGAGTTCCGCAGCGTGATTGACAACGCCATGAGCACGCTGGCGCTGGCTTATGTGCTCTCGGGCGACGAGCGCTACGGGCTGGCGGCCAAGCGCATCCTGCTCGAGGTAGAAAGCTGGGGAATCGAAGGGCCGATGTCGGTAATGGCGCCCTGGGGCGACGAACCCGGCCTTTCCATGGCCAAGCACGGTCACCGGGCCTACGACTGGCTTTGCGATCTCTTCGACGAAAGCGAACGACAGCGCGTACGTGACATGACCATCGGCCGCGCCCGCCAGGTGCTGACACGGTTGAAGCGCGCCGACTATCTGGCTTCGCCCGGCGAAAGCCACAACGGCCGCCTTATCGCCTACCTGAGCGAGTACGCCGTCACGCTCAAAGACGAGGCGCCCGACGCCGTGGAATGGCTGGATTACTCCTTGCGCGCGCTTACTACGTTTTATCCGCACTGGGGCGACAGCGATGGCGGCTGGGCGGAAGGTATCAGTTACGCGCTCTCTTACAACCTGATTTACCTGGGAGCGCTCGAGTCCTTGCTCGCGGCCACCGGCTACAACCTTTACCAGCGTCCCTTTTACCAGCGCGTGCGCCGGTTCCTGCTTTACTGCACCAGCCCCGTGGCGGAGATCAAGCCGTTTGGCGACGGCTTCGAAGGGGGCGTAGGCAGCTCGGGCGCCACCCTCATGATGCATCACGGTCGGCGCTTCCGCGATCCGGCTTGCGTGTGGTACGCCCGGCAGACCGGCGCGTCGGTGACGGGCGACCCGCTCATCGCCTTGCTGACGGAAGACGACGTGCCTGCCCTTCCCCCATCGGATCTGCCTTCGGCGGCCGTGTTCCGCGGCGTCGGGTGGGCGGCCATGCACGGCGCGCTCGACAAGCCGAGGGAAGACACCTTCGTCCTTTTCAAATCCAGCCCTTACGGCAGCGTCAGTCACAGTCACGCGGACCAGAATTCGTTCGCCATCCTCAAAGGCGGGCGTGGCCTCGCCATCCCTTCCGGTTATTACGGACCGGCCTACGGCATGCCGCACCACGCCCAGTGGACCCGCCAGACCAAAGCCCACAACTCGATCCTCGTCAACGGCGAAGGGCAGGTCTGGGGCAGCGCCAGGGCGCAGGGCCGCATCCTCGATTTCCGGCACCAGCGCGCGATCACGTACGTGGCCGGGGACGCGGCAGCCGCCTACCAGGGTAAGCTGAAACAATTCGTGCGCCATTTGATTTTCCTGCGTCCTGCCCTTGTCGCGGTTCTCGACGAGCTGGAGGCGCCCGCCCCTGCGGAATTCCGTTGGCTCCTGCACGCCTTCGAGCCTATGGAGCTGGACGAGGCCGCGAGACTCGTCATCATTTACCGCGCCGGCGCGACTCTATCGGTCCGGCTGGCCTGCGATCATGGCCTCGCCTTCAGCCAGACCGATCAGTTCGATACGCCCTACAACGAAGGCAACCCTCCCGAATATCACGAGGACAAGCCCAACCAGTGGCACTTCACCGCGCGGACACTTCAGCCGGCCGCGCGCACGCGCATCGGCGCCGTCATGGTGGTGCGCGGCCCGGGCGAGGACTTCGATACCGAATGGCTCGAACATCCCGGCTGGTGGGGCGTTCAACTGAGCAGTCGGGAGGGCGCCGGCAGAGTCTGGATCCAGGTGACTCCGGATTCGCGCCCGCCCGAAGGCGTGCCTGCCGGTTCGCTCGTGGCCGCCCGGTGGCAGCCCCGAGAAGGTGACCCGGAGCTGATGCTTGTGGGCGCCTCGGGCATCTAAAGAAAGCAGCAAGGAGGTCGTCATGTCGCTGGATCGCGCCACGCGCAGAGAGTTTCTCACCGGCGCCAGCACGGCTTCGAACTCAAGCCGTCCGCGTGACGGCGTACGCTATTCTGAAAGAGAGGAGATTCGTGCATGAGTGCTGATGCCACGACGGGGACTGGGGGGCAGGAGCGTCCCCAGCGAATGGTGTTCTGCGTGAAATACAAGCGGATGATGCCCGGTTTGGACGAAGTACCTTTTGACGGCCACCCGCTCGGGCAAAAAATTTACGAGAACGTCTCCAAAGAGGCCTGGCGGCAGTGGGTGGAACTGATGAAGATCCTGATGAATGAATACCGGCTGAATCTGGGCACCCGCCAGGCGCAGGAATTTCTCTTGAAACGCATGGAAGAGTTCTTCTTCGGCGAGGGCACGGAGCTGCCCCCCGAGTACGTGCCGCCGGAGTCGCAACGCTAATCGCCGCGGGCGTCAGCCAGGGGCCTGCTCCATATCCACCGGATGGGACCGAAGCCGTGGCCCCGGCGTTCGATCCGTTCCCATTCCTCCTGCGTGTAAACCAGCACGTCGCAGGGAACCGGCAGGCCGCTGAGGTCCCAGCGCGCAGCCCGCAAAGGAAACGGGTCGGGTGAGCTTTCCACGATCAGAATGACATCCAGGTCGCTGCCCACCCCCCAGTTGCCCCGAGCGCAGGAGCCGAAGTAGCCGACGCGGAGCAGTTCCTTGCGCGCGGGCCCGATCGCCTCGGCCCAGCGATGAAGCTCCGCAACGACGGCCTCCGCTTCAGGCCATTTGAGCACGGACGAACTCAACGAGCGCACGGGCATGGGCGATCGCCTCCTCGCTTTGTCGCGGACCGTAGTGCTGGTACGGCGCCCCTTCCGGATAGCTGTTGGGATAGCGCGGCGGGATGTAACAGGCGTCCAGCACCCGCGCGCTTTCGGTGAGGTCAGCCGGAACCGTAATCGAAGCCGGTAACTCCCGCAGCAGCCGGACCAGCAAGTGACCCCAAGCCTCCTGGCCGCACCTCAGATGGAGGGCCTTCAACGCTTTCTCGGCGGCCTGGTGGGCGACGAAACAAGCCCATTCGTGGAATCCTGAGCGCGCCGAGTGCACGGCGAACTCCAGATCCCGCTGCGCCTGATCGAACCAGTCCTGGCTGCGGTCCGCCACGCTCGTTCGTTTCTAACGCTTGCTCAGCTCTGCCTCGATGGCTTCCAGCTCGCGGCCGGCTTCCGCCCAGCGTCCCTGGGCCGCTAGCTCGCGATAGCGGCGGAAATGGTTGCGAATGGCTTCCAGGCGCGCGTCGGCGGTGGAAGGCGCCGCGGCAGCCTCCGCCTTGGGGCCTCCGGCGGCCACGCGCGCCGCTTCCGCCGCCTGGATGGCAGCCCCTTTCATGATCGCGTCGAGCTGGGCCACCGCCTCCTGGTAGGTATCCGTGTAGATGAGGTGATTACCCATGGCCATGACCACCTTGCGCAACTGAGGCATACGCGCCTCGGAAGCCTGGATGTAAAGCGGCTCGACGTAGAGAAAGGTTTCTCCCATGGGCAACACCAGCATTTGCCCGCGCAGCACTTGCGAGCCCTGCTGGTTCCACAGGGTCAGGTCTTTGGAAATGATCTGGTCCTGGTTGACCCGGGCCTCGATCTGCATGGGGCCGTAGATGAGTTCCTGCTTGGAGAGCTGCAAGAACAAAAGTTCGCCCAAATGTTCTCCGTCGCAGCGAGCCACCATCAGTCCGATCATGTTGTCCTTGTTGCGCGGCGTGAAAGGCAGGATGAGCAGGAACTCAGCCTTGTCCTCGCCTGGCAGCGTGGCCACCACGTAGGCGGGCTCCACCGTCTGCGGCTGCCCTCCCTGTCCCTGGATGTTGCGCGCGATGTCCCAGACATCCTCCTTGTTGTAGAAAGCCTGCGGGTCGAGCATGTGGTAGGTGCGGTAAATTTCGGCCTGCACGCGGAAGAACGTCTCCGGGTAGCGGGCGTGGAAACGCAGCTCGGGCGGCATCTCGGAGGCGGGTCTCAACAACTCAGGGAACAACCGCTGGTAGGCGCGAATGATGGGATCGGCGGGATCGAAGATGTAGATGCGAGTGGTCCCGTCGTAGGCGTCCACCGTGGCCTTGACGGCGTTGCGCATGTAGTTGACGTAGCCGACGCCGGGCACGTTGACGCCCCTCGCATAGGGGTGGAGCTGCGCCGTCGTATAGCCGTCGATCGTCCAGACCAGCCGTCCGGAATCCGTCAGCACCAAGTACGGGTCGGGATCCCAACTGATGAAGCCCGCCAGCCGGCTGACACGATCGCGCACGTTGCGCCGGATCATCATGCGACTGCCTGGCGTGAGGAAACCCGTGAGCAGAATGTTGACGTCGGCGTGGACCAGGGCCGCGGCGATCCGTACGTGCCAGGGGTGAATGGGGAAGCCGCCCTGTCCCTGGTAGCGCGTGAAGACGTTCTCAGCACCCGAAGGGTAGCTGAATTCGGGCTGGGCCGTGTTCACGAACACCGGCTCGTGCGTAGATTCGCCGTAGTACAGCTCGGGCCGCACCAGTTTCAGGCTCGGCGTCTTCACTTCGGGCGGCGCATTCTGAATGAGCAGGACGGGAAGGCCGTCGGGCGTGATCCGGTTGGCTTCGGCCATCACCAGACCGTAGCCGTGTGTGTACATGAAGTGGGGCACGATCCAGCGCGTGCGCGCCTCGGGCAACTGACGGATGTCGAGCTCGCGCGGCGTCAGCAGAACCTGCCGAAGCTGACCCTCGATGATATAGCGATCCACGTCCGAGTCGGCGAAGCGGTAGTACGGGCGCAGCGCCTGGATCTGCGTGACCGTGTCATGGAACGCCCGCCAGTCCCACAGACGGATGTTATCGAGCAGTACGCGATGTCGGCTCAGATCCACGCGCGTTTCCAGTTTGGCCGGGAATTCGAATTCGCGCGTGCGATATTCCAGCCCGAACGCGCTGCGCGTGGCGCGGATGTGCTTCTCGATGTATGGCCGCTCGATGGAAATCTCGTTGGGTCGCACGTAGACGGCGCCCACGATCGCCGGGACGGCCAGCCGCAGCACCACGGCTCCCGACATTGCCGCCGCCCAGCCCCACCGACCCAACCATACGAACACGGCCGCGGCCAGACAGGCCACGATCAGCAGCCATTGCAAGGGCAAGCCCAGGCGGTGGTCCACCCAGTTGATGCCCACCATGAAGCCGTGATCGTTGACCAGCATCTGGTAGCGGCCCAAGTAGAACCGGAACGCCAGGGCCACCAGGGCAGCCACCGCCGCCAGTCGCAGAAATCGCGATTCGAGCGCGCCCTCCAGGCGCAGGAAGCCGAAGTCCAGCTCCTGAGCCTCCTGCAACTCGGGTAACTGGCGGCGAATTTGCCAGGCGCGCGCGGTGAGCCAGTAAACCAGGATGGCCACGACCGCCAGCGCCAGCAGGTACTTCCACAACAGCGAGTAGAACGGCACGTCGAACAGGTAGGCGCTGAGCGGCTTGCCGAAAATGGGATCGCGCCATGCCGTGGCCTCGGGCGGCAAGCGCCTTCCGCCAAAGAAGCGAACCACGGTCCAGGTATCCAGCGTGCCCGAAGCCACCAGCCAGCTAACCGCCAGCAGCACAAGAGCCATGACGCGGCGATAAAACGGATGCCGGCGGGCGCGTACGCCAGCGAAACGCAACGCGCGCGCATGGGCCACCAGCAGCACCAACCAGGCGAGCAGCGTCCCCAGCACCACCGGGGTCGCCGAGTAAATCAACATGTCCACCCAGGTAGGAAGCTGGCCCAGCTCCTTCCACCACAGGTATTCGAGGAAAAACGAGGCGATCGCCCGCGCACCCAGAAGCAGAATCGCTACGACGATGGCGACGGCGGTCAAGCCCCAACGCGGGCGCGGCGCAGGCAGACTGCGGGTTTCGGGAAAATCGAAGCCGGACATATCAACCCCTTTCCTGGTTGCGTTGCCAGACGATACGGCCTTTGACCACGGTGGCTACCGGACCGCCGCGGAAAGTCCACCCGTGGAAAGGAGAATTCTTGCTCTTCGAGCAGGAGCGGTTGACGTCATACGTCCAGACCATCTCCGGATCGAAGATCGTCAGGTCGGCTACGGCCCCGGGCGCCAGGCGGCCGCGATCGAGTCCGAGCACGCGCGCCGGACCTGTGGTGAACAGTTCGATGAGCCGCATGAGCGAGATGCGCCCCGTGTGCACCAGCACCTTCAACGCTACGCCCAGTGCCGTTTCCAGCCCGATCACACCGAAGGGGCACTTTTCGAATTCCTGCATCTTCTCGCTGCCGGGGTGAGGCGCGTGATCGGTGGCGATGGCGTCCACCACGCCCGCGGCGATCCCTTCCAGCAGCGCTTCGCGGTCCGCGGCGGAACGCAGGGGCGGCTTCATCTTGAAGTTGCTGTCGTAGGGAACCACGTCGGTGTCGCAGAGCGCGATGTGATGAGGAGTGACTTCGCAGGTTACCGGCAGCCCGCGCTTCTTGGCCTCGGCGATCATGGCCAGGGAACGGGCTGAAGAAACGTGCGCCACGTGCAAGCGCGCGCCCGTCAATTCCACCAGCAGCAGGTCCCGGGCCACCATGATGTCCTCGGCCACCGACGGGATGCCGCGCAACCCCAGCCGCACCGACTGCTCGCCCTCGTGCATGTCCCCGCCGGCGGAAAGATTCAGATCTTCGCAGTGATCTATCACCACCATGCCGAAGGCCCGCGCGAACTCCATGGCGCGGCGCATCACCCTCGAGTTCATCACGGGGCGTCCATCGTCGGAGATGGCCACCGCACCCGCCGCCTTCATGGAGCCGATCGAGGCCAGCCGCTCGCCTTCGCTGTTTTCGGTAATGGCGCCGATGGGGAAGACGTTCGTGATCGCGAACCGTTCGGCCTGCTCGAGGATGTAGCGGGTCACCGCGGCATCGTCGTTGACCGGCCTGCTGTTGGGCATGGCGCACACGCTGGTGAACCCCCCGGCGGCCGCGGCTCGCGAACCGGTCTCAATGGTTTCGGCGTGTTCGTAGCCGGGCTCGCGCAAGTGCGTGTGCAGGTCAATGAACCCGGGCGCCACCACCAATCCGCTGGCGTCGAACGTGATGGCTCCGGTGGCCTGGATGTTGGGTTCGATACGGACAATCAGGCCGCTCTTGATGAGCACATCCGCCACGCGGTCCATGCCGCTGGCGGGATCCATGACACGACCGTTGCGGATCAGCAGCTTCGGCATCAGTTCAACCCAGGATCCTCTCCAGCACCGCCATGCGCACGGCGACCCCGTTCTCCACCTGGTTGAGGATCACCGAGCGCTGGGAATCGGCCACTTCCGAAGAAATCTCGCGCCCGCGATTGATGGGCCCGGGATGCATCACGATGGCATCAGGCTTGGCCAGCTCCAGATGTTCCAGACGCAGGCCGTAGAACTGGAAGTACTCGTCGGCGGGGAAGGCCGCCTCCTGCTGTCGCTCCAGTTGGACGCGCAGCATCATGATGACATCGGCGCCGCGGATCGCCTCGCGCATGTCGTAGGTGATGGTGACGCCCGGCGCGATGCGCGCCAGCTCGGGCGGAACCAGCGACGCCGGCCCGCACAGCACGATTTCGGCGTTGAATTTCGAGAGCAGGAAGATGTTAGACCGCGCCACCCGGCTGTGCACGATGTCGCCGATGATGGCCACGCGCAGCCCCTCGAGCGTGGGCCGGTGGTCCAGAATGGTGCGTGCGTCGAGCAGCGCCTGGGTGGGATGTTCGTGCGTGCCGTCGCCGGCGTTGATGATCGGAATGGGCAGATGCCGCGCCAGAAAGTGCGGCGCGCCGGAAGCCGAATGCCGCATGACGATCGCGTCCGGGCGCATGGCGGCGAGCGTGTTCAGCGTATCCACCAGGGATTCGCCCTTGGCCATACTGGAGCCCGCCGCCGTGATCGAGATGGCGTCCGCCCCCAGGCGCTTGGCGGCGATCTCGAAGCTGGTGCGCGTGCGCGTGGAAGCCTCGAAGAACAAATTGACGATCATCTTCCCGCGCAGCGTGTCCAGCTTTACGAACGGCTGATTCTGGGCGGGCTGGAAGGCCTTGGCCCGCTCCAGGATGGCTTCGATCTCCGAGCGATCCAGCGGCTCGATGCCCAGCAATCCGGCCCGCATGCCACACCTTCTCCCCGGGCCTCAGCCCGTCTTTTCCATCAACAGAACCTTCTCGGTCTGGTCAATTTCACGCAGCCTGACTTCCACCATCTCGTCGCGAGTGGTGGGCACCGTTCGCCCTACGAAGCGCGCCTCGATCGGCAACTCGCGGTGCCCGCGGTCAATCAGAACCAGAAGCTGGACGCGCGCCGGACGTCCGTGATCGAACAGCGCATCCAGCGCCGCGCGCACGGTGCGTCCCGTGAACAGCACGTCGTCCGTCAGAATGATGTCCTTATCCGTCACCGGGAAGGAAATCTCGGTGGCATTGACCAGCGGCTGCGCGCCGATCATGGAAAGATCGTCACGATACAGCGTGATGTCCAGCGCGCCCACGGGGATATCCCGGTTTTCCAGCGCCTTGATCTTGGCGGCCAGGCGCTGTGCGATCGGCACGCCGCGCCGCCGTATCCCCACGAAAGCCAGCCGGTCGAGGTCTTCCGTTTTCTCCAGAATCTCATGCGCCAGCCGGACGAGCGTCCGCTCGATCTCGGAAGCGCTCATGATCTGGGCTTTCTCGCGCGTAGCGGTCATGGCAATCCGTCCGACAGGTTAGCACAAGGCCCCGGCGTCTCACCGCGGGCAGGGGCGCAGCGGCTGGCCCACTTCCGTTTCCCAACAGCCGCCCCTCTCCGCCACTCCAGCTTCCAGGCCGTTCCAGTTGATGCGCACCGGCGCCCAGAAGCCGGGGACGTTCAGGCGCAGGCCGGCCACCCCTCGCGTGACCACGAAGATTTCCCGCGTGTC
>JAPWUP010000046.1 GCA_028275505.1 Bryobacteraceae bacterium | reverse complement strand
GCAAGGCGTTTCAACCATCCCCAACCGCGAAAGGTCCAGATCAAACCCGCCAGCATGAAAACCAGGGACATACGGGTGAGAAAGAACTCCGCGCCCAGCTTGCCGATCACATAGCTTGCCGCGGCCAGGCACACCAAAATCAGACCGCGATTGTCCCGCTCCGCGGGCGCGCCTGCAAGCGCCGCCCGCTGTCGCCACGCCAGCCAGCCGGCCAGCGGAACGACGAGGAAACCGTGCGAGTAACCCTCGTCTTCCCACCAGCGGACGAACATGGAGGGGACCACATCGGCGTACAAGGCAATCAGCATCCCGCCAAGCACGACGACGGGCGCCCAGCGTGCGGCGCGTCTCATCGTCATGACTGACGCAACTGGAGGGCCAAACTGCAGCTGATACGAGGCGGCACACGCCGGGCGGGCGATCGGGTTGCTTTCGGTCCCGCTACACAGGCCGGCGCCGGGAAGGAAAAATCTTGGGACTTTTGTCCGAAAAAGTTCCACTTCGTCCCCAGGCGGCTGGCGCTACATCGTTCTTGCAGGTAAGTCCGCGCTTTTCCGATAACTCCGAGTTTGGCCGCATGCGTGCAACAGCCTTGAGCAGAGTGCCGGTAAGTTCCCCGAAGATACCCGAACCATCCGCGTCAGCCCCGAAAAACTCCGAGCTGGCCAGCCCGACTCCGAACCTGTGCGGGAGGATCGCATGAGTACCCGCGGAAGCAGCGCGAGCCGCAAAAGCAAGCTCCCGCCCCTGTCCCTGCTTCGCGCTGTTTACAAGCACAGGCGTGCTCTGGCTTTGACCTTTTTGCTGGGCAGCGCCCTAGCGGCGGCGGTCGTCTATCAACTCCCGGCCGCGTACCGCGCCGAAGCGTTGATTCTGGTCGAGTCCCAGCGGATTCCCGAGAAATTCGTCGCTTCGACAGTGGACGTCAACCTGCGCGATCGCATCAGCACGATCAGCCAGCAGATCCTCAGTTATCGCCGTCTGCTCGAGATTATCCATAAGTTCAACCTTTACAAGGCACAGAGGGCGCGGTTGTCCGAGGAAGAAGTGGTGGAGGAGATGCGCAAGGACATCGAAGTGCGGGTCGAGCAAGGCTGGCCTCAGGACCGCCCCGGCGCATTTCGCGTGGCGTACCACAACTCCAATCCGCAACTGGCGGCTCTCGTTGCGAACCAGCTCGCCAATCTGTTCATCGAGGAAAACCTTCGTGCGCGCGAAGTTCATGCTCTGGGCACGTCGGAATTCCTGGAAACCCAACTGGCCGAGGCGCGCAAGCGGCTGGAAGAGCAGGAGGCGAAACTCAGCGCATACAAACTCCGGCACAACGGCGAACTGCCCCAGCAGGAGAACGTGCTGATCTCCACGGCCGCACGTTATCAGTTGCAACTTCAGGGCGTCCAGGAGGCCATCGCACGGACGCAACAGCAGAAGTTGCTGCTCGAAAACAGCCTTTCCGCGGCGGAGGCTTCTTTTGCCGGCCTGCGGCAGATCATCGAGGATCTGGAAGAAGGAAAAACGACAGAGACTGCGGCATCTGCCCCCCTTGCCTCCGAATCGCTGGAAAGACAGCTCGCGGCCATGCGTGCGCGCTACACGCCGGATCATCCCGAAGTTCGGCACATGGAGCAGATGCTGCGCTACGTGCGCGAAATGGAAAAGGAAGAACGCCTGGGGACCGGTTCGACGGGTGAGGCAAATGGAAAATCATCCGCTCGACCGGCTTCGGTGAACCGTGTGCGCTTCAACGAACTCGTGATCCGGGAGCGCGAACGGATCGAAAATCTCAAGGCTCAAATCGCGGTCACCGCGCAACAGGTGGCGACACTCGAAAAGGAAAGGCAAGCGATCGCGGCTGAACTGCAATCCGTGCTGGCGCGCCTGGAAAAACTCCCCATTCGCGAGCAGGAGCTGGCATCGCTGACGCGCGATTACGAAATCACCAAGGCGAACTATCAGTCGCTGCTGGACAAGCGACTGGCGGCCGAGATGGCCACCGAGATGGAGCGCCGTCAGAAAGCCGAGCGCTTCACGCTGCTCGATGCCGCTCGCGTTCCCGAAAAGCCCGTCAGGCCCAACCGACCCCTGCTACTGACCTTGGGAATTCTCCTGAGCCTGGGGCTCGGCGTAGGCATTGCTCTTGCCATCGAATTGCCGGCGGGGACGCTTTTGGGAGAGTGGGAGCTGCCTCCGCAGGTTCCCATCCTCGGTCGTGTTCCCCCTCTGGCGGCCGGTCTGGAACGGCTGCCTCAGCGGCGCCGACGAGTCCGGCGCATCTGGCTATTTGCTGCCGCCGGCGTGTTGCTGGCGGCGCTGGCTGTCGGGGCCTTCTATCTGGGTTGGGTTTCTCCGGAAGATGCTCCCGCCTGGTGGAAGACAACCCTGGATTCGATTGCGAGGTGGTTGTGAGGGAACCCGTGAGCGAGAAGTTAACGCCAGCCGGCCTTCGACCTGACCCGCTTCAAGAACAGGTGCGCGTGTTGGAGATGAGGCCGCTCAGCGACGATTTGATCTTTCCTTTTCAGGGGAACGAGCCCCGGGCCGCCGAACAGTATCGCATCATCCGCACCAAGCTTCTGCTGCATCCGCGCCCTCTGCGCATCGTTGGCGTCTCCAGCCCGCAAGTGGGCGACGGCAAGAGCCTGACGGCACTCAATGTGGCTGGCGCTCTGGCGCTCAAGCTGGATCAATCGGTCTTGCTGGTGGATGGCGACTTCCGCCGCTCGAGTCTGGCCGGGATGCTCGGCGTAGGCGTGACCCCGGGACTGGCCAACGTGCTGGTCGGGGAATGCTCGTGGACCGAGGCGGTGGGGCGCCTCGATCGGATTCCTAACCTGTACTTTCTACCCGCCGGGCAACGCCCGGAACATCCCGCCGAGCTCTACGATTCGCCCGCCTGGCCCGAGTTGTGCGCCGACTTGCGCAGGCATTTCCGCTCGATCATCGTGGACATGCCGCCCGTCGGCATGGTAGCCGATTATGACTTGATCCAGGCCGCTTGCGACGCAATGGTTCTGGTCGTCCGCCCGGACCATACTAATCGCGGTCTCTGCCTGAAAGCCCTGGAAGCCATCCCTCCGGAGAAACTCGCAGGGGTCGTTATCAACGTGGCGCCCGTATGGTTTCTTACCAGGCGAAGCAGCCACGGCTACGTCTATTACGCAGGATCCGACCGGGAGGCACACACCGTCGGTAGCCGCAGCGGTTGAGGAGGCTGCCTCGATGCTGAAGGTCTTCGGCGTCAGCTTCGCCGGGCGCACGCTCCTTCTGGTGCTGAGCGAAGCGCTGCTGGTCTATTCCGCCTTTCGCCTCGCCACGAAACTCTGGTTTGGACGGGACGCCGACCTGGCGCTGGCCTACGATCATGGGCTGCCGGCGACCCTGGTAGCGTGCGCGGCCTGCATGCTGTGCATGTACTACTACGATCTTTACGAGTCGGAAGTGCTGCTGAACGCGCGCGAGGTCGTCACGCGGCTTGTCCAGGTGCTGGGTACGGTCTGCATGGTTCTGGCGCTGGTGTACTTTGCGTACCCGCCTGTGCAAATCGGGCGCGGCCCCTTCGTTCTCTGGATTTTGCTGGGCGGGATCCTGCTCATCGCCTGGCGCAGACTCTTCGCCCTGCTCAACAGCGCGGTGGGCTGGAGAGAGCGCATCGCGATTCTGGGTGACGGCTGGCTGGCTCGTGAACTCGCAGCCGAGGTCCAGCGACGCCCTGAACTCGGGCTGGAGCTGGTGGGCTACGTCAGCTCGGGAGGCAGCGCGCTGGACGGCTTCCGCCGACTGGGCGACCTGGACAAGCTAGAAGACATCCTGCGCCGCGAGGGGATCACCCGCCTGGTCGTCGCCATGGAGGAACGGCGGGGCTGCCTCCCCGTCGAAGACCTGCTTCGTTTGAAGGCGCGCGGCCTCCGCGTGCAGGACGGAAGCGAACTCTACGAGGCGATCACGGGCAAAGTGCCGGTGCTTGCGTTGCGTCCGAGCTCGCTACTGTTCTCGTCCGGCTTCATGGCCTCCCGCACTATGGTGTTGGGCAAGCGCGTTCTCTCGCTCGCGCTCTCCCTGGTCGGTCTGGTGCTTGGGGCTCCCTTGATGGCGCTGATCGCTGCCTGGATCCGGCTGGATTCGCCGGGGCCGGCCCTTTTTCGCCAGCGCCGTGTGGGTCTGGACGGCAAGACCTTCACGCTTTACAAGTTCCGCACGATGCGCGTAGAGGCGGATCCGGACCGCCCCGCCGAGCCTGACGACGCCAGAATCACACGCGCCGGGCGATGGCTGCGGCGGACGCGGCTGGATGAGTTGCCTCAGCTCTACAACATCCTGCGCGGCGACATGGACTTTATCGGTCCGCGCCCCTTCCTGCCCCACGTGGAGCGGGAGCTGGCCGGGCAGATTCCGCTCTACACGCAGCGCTGGAACGTGCGCCCGGGCATCACCGGCTGGGCGCAAGTGCACAACGGCTACTGCGCCACCCTGGAAGACAACATCGAAAAGCTGGGCTACGACCTGTTCTACATTCGCCACATGTCGGTGGGCCTCGATTTGCTCATCCTTTTCCGCACCACCAAGATCCTGCTCCTCGGGCGCGGCGCCCGCTGACCCGTCCCTTCGCGATCCGCGCTGCCCGACCTTCGGTCAGGCTGTCCAATGCCTGCAAAGGCAACCCGTTCTCGGCGCTGCCCGGATCTCGGGGCACCGGCAGCCCGCGTCCGTGCAGCCGCTAGCCAGCAGAACAGCGGTCCGGGCCATGGGTCGCTTTGCGGGAGGGCGTCGCTGCTGCACGACACGCCGCGTCGTATCGCAAGTCGCGGATCTTCAAACAGTTCTCAGTCGGTAATCCACAGGGGTCCCCCTTTTCCCCCACGCCCCTGTCCGCTGCTCCGCGCCAGGGGCCACCGCAAAGCTTAAATGTTCTTCACGAAATCGTCTGCCTCAGGCCCGGAAACTTTGCCGATTTTTGTTGACTTTATTCGCGTTTCCGGTTACTATTCACTTCTAACTTTCGTGCACATGCCACGTCGGACGAGAGATAGCGCGGAAGGGGTCAGGGCATGCCTGGATTCCAAGTAGGCGAGAAAGTAGTCTACCCGAACCAAGGCATCGGCGTGATAGAAAACATCAGCATTCGCTACTTCGGTGGCCGTCCCGAGAAGTTCTACCTGCTGCGGCTAATGTGCAACCACATGACGGTGATGGTGCCGTTTTCGCACGTCGAGGAGATCGGGCTGCGGCGGTTGTCCCGGAACGGCGAGCTGGAGCGGGTGCTGACGTTTCTGGCTACCGGCGCCTGCAAGTCGCGCGGGGACTGGAAAAACCGGTTCAAAGAGAACTGCGAAAAGATGCGCGTCGGGGGACTGCTCCAGATCGCGGAGGTGCTCAAGAGCTTGCTTTTGTTACAGTTACAAAAGCCTCTTTCCTTCCGGGAGAAGCGAATGCTGGAGCGGGCCCGGCAGATGCTCATCACGGAGATCGCCCTTTCCCGGGGTATGTCCGAGGCCGAGGCGTTCGAGCTGGTTCGGCGCGCTCTGGCGAAGGCTTCTCTTACTTTGCCGCCGCCGCAGGCGTAGCCGCCCGGTTCAGGCGAACCAGCTCAGGATCAGCCGCGCGCCCCTCCAACTGCCCTCCGAGAGCCAGTAGCCCAGATCCCAAGCGCTCATTGCGACGATCAGCAGCAGGAATCCGTATCGCGCCGTTTGTTCGTAAATCCGGGGAGGCACCCTGGCCGCCAGCAGGAACTTGGAACCGTCCAAGGGCGGCACCGGAAGCAAGTTGAACAGAGCTAAGTAGAGACTGAGCCACATGCCGCGCACCGCCAGTACGGATACCGCCGGGACGGCATGTCTCATCGCCGCCGCCACCGCGCCCAGCGCCACCGCCACAAGCAGGTTCATTGCCGGCCCCGCCAGCGCAACCAGCGCCAGGCCGCTCCAGCCGCCTCGCAAGGCCCTCGGATTCGTCGAGACTGCCCGGCCCCAGCCCAGGAAGCCGGCGCCGCTCAGGGAGGTCAGCGCGGGAAGCAGGACCGTGCCCACCCAGTCCACGTGGGCAAGGGGGTTGAGGCTCAGGCGGCCCTCTCGGCGCGGCGTGTCGTCGCCCAGGCGAGTGGCCACCCACGCGTGAGCATACTCGTGCGGCGCCGTAAGTCCCCAGAACAGCGCGACATTCCAGAGGGCTGACTCCAGGTTCACTTGCTTTGCCTCACGGCGAAGGCCCATATCGCTAGCGCGACCACGATCGCAACCACAGCGATGGCGGCCATGTCCGCTCCCGATTCTAGCAATTCGGCGTGCCACGCCCCTTCCGGGTCGCCAGACTCCAAGCCAAAGGGTAGAAAACTCCCTCCGCTCGACTCACTCTGAGCTTCCGGGGATCGAAGGGCTGCTGGAGGCGCGGGTGGGAATCGAACCCACGTATGAAGGTTTTGCAGACCTTTGCCTTACCACTTGGCTACCGCGCCTTGTGGTCGTTCCAATTTCAGCATACCGCGATCCCGCGGCGGCGTCAATCGCACCAATCCGCGTTCAGGCACTGCTCCTTCGGTAGGAAGGCCCTGAGGTGTAGGCTTGGATTGAGGGCGGCGCAGTCCGCTCGATGCCGGAATGGCCGGTGACCCCGCGGGCGCAAGTCGCCGCCAGTGGCCACTTCGCCCCAGGGAGAACCAGCGGACCGGACTTGGATCGGAGTGAGATGCCGATGGCATACCCCCTGCCGTTGATCGGCTTCGAGCGGGAGCAGCGCGTCCTTGAGGAGGCGCTATGCCAACGCCGATCCCTGCTCCTGTTGGGTTGCGCCGGCAGCGGGAAGACGGCGTTGTTGGATTGGGCCTGTCGGCGCCTGCGGCACTCTGGGGTTCCGGTTTACGTCCCGCGCTTCGAAACCCCGCACGATCTGCTGCTCACCATCGCGCGAGAACTCTTTCGACACCGTCATGCGGCCTTCCAGAGGTTGGCTTGCGCCGATTTGGGGTGGGAGAGGTGGCTGGAGCAGCAAACGAGTTCCCGTCTGAGAGGGCTCATGTGGCAGGCCTTCGAGCAGGAGCCCGCAACCATCCTCCTCGATCACTTGAACAGGCCCGGCCATGTGGTGTACCGCTTCTTGCAGCGACTCTACTACACGCCGGGCATGGTGTTGGTGGCGGCTGCACGCGACCAGGCGCATTTGGGTGAGCTGCGGAGGCTCTTTTGGGATCCGCGGCACATTCTTCACATCCGGCCGCTTTCCGGGCCGGAGGCGCGGCGGTTGTTCCAAGCTGCCGCGGAGTACTTCAACTTGAACGGCCTGGCACTGGAGGATTTCCGCCGGAAAGTTCTCGAGTCCGCCAAAGGCAATCCGGGCGACATTGTCGAAATGTGCCGGCTCGCTTCCGATCCGCGCTACCGCTCCGGCACGCATATTGAGTTCAGCCTCATCCGGATCGAGCTGAAGATGCTACGGAGTGGGTGAGCGGGGACCAGGCGAACAGGCCTCGAGCGCGCCGTTCCCCCGGGTGCGAGCAGCAATTGCACTACGGCAGCGATTGCCGCCGGGGGTGTACCCCCCGTACGGAAGCCTGCACGCGGAGTAATACCCGTAGGGTCTGATCCTGCACCCTCACGGCGGCAGGTGCGCGGAGGCGGCGTTCCAGCTCGGACGCAATCAGGGTCTCGGCAGCCTCGTACCAGCTCCGCAAGCAGTTTACGATGTCGTCCAGCAGAAACCAGGGCGCTTTGCCAGCGATGGCGAGCAGCCGGGCTGCGCCAGGTTGGGCGGCTTCCGAGATCCGGTTCTCCACCGCTAGCAAACAGGTCAAGGTTACGATCTCGGGATCTTCTTCCTCCAGCAAGCCCCGCAGCATTGCCCAATCCTCAGGGCGGATGCCAGTCCGGATCAGCACCCGAAGAGCGCTTTGCCGGCGGCGCAAACTGGACGGGTATTCCATGCCCTCGGGCGCAAAACGCGTCGTGGCCGACAGGATCAACGCTTCACGCGCAGCCTCCCCGATCGAGGCCAGCGCGTCTTCGGCTGGCAGCCGGCAGAAGTCGTCTTCCAGAGCTCGGTCGAGGTAAGGAATCGCTTCGAGCACTCGGAGCTGACCAAAGACTTCCACCAAAGCAGGAAGCATCATCCGCTTCGCCAGCGCCAGTAGGAAGGACACCGTGGCGGCGTCGGGCCAGCGCAGGAATTCGCGAATGGCCGCATTGCGGACTGCTTCTTCGGCAAACTCGATTTGGGGATCGGGAGCGCGCGGGAGCGACAAGTATTCCATCAGCACTTCCCGCGCGCCAAGGGCGCCCAGCGCTTCCACCGCCCAACGGCGGGGCTGGTAAACGGTGCCGGGACGCCCTTCCAGCAGAAAACGGCGAAGGGCAGGAATCGCGGCAGGCCCGAGAGCGATCAAGGCTGCCTTTGCGATCTCCCCTTCCAGAAGGCTGTTCAGCGCGGCGGTCAAGCGTTCGGCTTCGCTCTCCGGCGCACTCATCGCCCAGCCTCCACTGCACGCGCAGAGGTCTCCGCGTACAGACTCTCCAGTCTGCGCGCGGCCTCCCGATATTCTGGCTTGATCGGTACCCGCCAATGCTTCCCGGCGAGCAGCTCGATTCGCAGCGCACACTCTTGCCCGGCGGTCTCCCAGACGAGGCTTTTGATGTTGCGATGCGGTGCGTACCGGGCGATGGTGCCGTAGGATGCCGCGATGCCCTTGTCGCGATCGGTGAGCCACAGCAGGCGTCGTGGAGTAGCGACAAGCAGGTCGGCGGGCGTGCGGTACCTCCACCGACGGAACCAGCCTCGCCGGACGAGCTGGCTCGGCGCCTGGAACAGGCCGGCGCGCGGGACTTCGTCCGCATCGAGCTCGCGGGCCAGTGCGTTGCCAAACTTGACGTCCTGGAGTTGTGCGGGATCGAAGCTCGGCAGATCCTGAACCCTGTCCTCCGGCGCCAGCCACCGAGCCCGAAGCCGCCTGAGAAAACGATCCACCGCATGCCGGTAGACGGTGCTGTACGGGAAGGTCTGTTCGAAGTCGCAGGCGACGAACCGCAACCAGCCAAGCAAGAGGATGCAGCCGGATTCAATGTACACCAGATGCTCGAGCGGGACTTGCTGGCAGGGCTGCCCTGCGCTCGGGTGGGTGTAAATCCTGAGCTCGCTCCCAACCAGGCTCAGGACCCGGGGCGGGTAGCGTCTGCGCCCCAACCAGTCGGGTTGGTCACCCGGGAGAAAAAGCGCGGCTTGAAAATCATCCGGCGGTGTGTGAATCAGGAAGTCTGGTGGGAGGTCTTGGGGGGAGCCGATGAAGTAGGCGATTACGTAGCGCCGAGAATCCACGTCGCTGGGCAACATGTTCGCCCTCAGGTGAAGCGAGAGCGCGCCCGCTTTGCTTCGCCTCGCGTCCCCTCAGAACCCACCGTCGCGGGCTCAAACCGCCGTGTTGAGCGTGAACCCGCGAAATGGTTCGAGCAATGGTGCTCTACTTCACCAGCTTACGCCTTCGCGCCTCGGCGGTGTTCCGAGCACGGCACGCTCAGGAGTCAGGCTCTCCCCAAGGTTCTTCGTGGGGACCGTCGGGGGCGTCGGAAGCCGGCAGCCAGCGCGCCAGTTCCTGCTTGATCGTCTGATACTCCGGCTTGCCCGCCAGGTTGTACCACTCCAGTTCGTCGTGCAGGTGATCGTAGAGCTCCTCGGTGCCGTCGCGGTAACGGATGTAGCGCCAGCGTTCGCTGCGCACGGAGTGATTGCCGCGCAAATACGTGGTCACGGCGGGGCGGTCCCACGCGGATTGGGGATTGCGCAGCAGCGGCATCAGGCTCACGCCTTCCAGACCGCTCCGCGCCGGCAGTTCGCACAGTTCGATAAGCGTGGGATAGATGTCCATCAGGCTCACCGGGCGGGAGCATCGGCTGCCAGGGCTGGTGATGCCGGGCGCGCACATCATCAGCACGTTGTGCGTGGCTTCTTCCCACAGGGCGAACTTGCGCCAGTGCAGTTTCTCGCCCAGGTGCCAGCCGTGATCGCTCCACAGGACCACGATCGTGTCGCGCGCGTTCGGTCCATCATCGAGCGCCTCCAGGACCCGCCCTACCTGCGCATCCACGAAGGTGATCGAAGCCAGGTAACCCTGCACGGCCTTGCGCCACTGCCCGTACTCGATTACTTTCTTGTGGTCGCCTTCGGGCTTTGCGAATTTCCGCCCCATGGGCGGTACGTCGTCCAGGTCGTCTTCCTTCACCATCGGCAGGGTTACTTTATCCTCGGGATACATTTCGAAATATTTCCCGGGAACATACCAGGGCAGGTGGGGGCGGAAGAAGCCCACCCCGAGGAAAAACGGGCGGTCGTGTTTGCGACTCAATTCGCGGCGAGCCCATTCGGCCACCTTCCAGTCGCCCATGGCTTCGTCGGGAACGCTCAGCGGTCCCCAGTCGAAGTGGCCGGTATTGGGAATTCCGTTCACAGGCCGTTTGGGCGGTACGGGATCGGGCGGCTTGTTCTGGGTCTGCGACGGGAAGTACTCCTGCCAGCTTGCGGGATCCGGGTATCCGCCATGGAAGATCTTGCCGCCTCCCACCACGCGGTAACCCTGGGCCATAAAGTGCTGCGCCAGCGTGACCGCGTTCCTGGAAGGAGCGGCTTTACGGAACGGCTGCCGATTGTCGTACACGCCCGAGGAGGAGGGCCGGATCCCGGTCATCAAGGCGGCGCGCGAGGGATTGCAGAGCGGCGCCGCGCAGTGAGCGTTCGTGAAGAGCAGTCCCCGCTGGGCGAGCCGGTCCAGGTTCGGAGTCTTCACGTCGGGATGTCCGCCCAGGCATCCTACCCAGTCGTTCAAGTCATCAATGGCGATGAACAACACGTTGCGGCGGCTCACAGGCCGCGCTGCGTACACCGCGGCGCCTGCCAGGGCCGCCAGAAAGTCGCGTCGTGAAGCGCCTTGCATGATGAAGTGAAGAATAGCACAGCTCCCGGGCCGGCGGACCTCGCTAGAATGAAAGGGTTGATCGTCACGCTGACCATCAATCCTGCGATTGACCGCACCTTTACGACGGACCGGCTCGTTTTCGAGGATCGCACTTATATCCTGGACCGAACCGAGACCGCGGGCGGGCGAGGCATCAACGCTTCTCGCGTCCTTCACGCCTTCGGCGCTCCCACCTTCGCCTTGGCTACGGCGGGAGGAGAATCGGGCCAGCGTTTCCAGTGCTACCTGCAACAGGCCGGTTTCCCCTTTGAGCTGGTGCCGATTGCCCGCGAGATCCGGACCAATCTCGCCATCACCGACCGCCAGGGTCTCACGATCAAGCTCAACGAACGCGGCCCGCAACTGACGTCCGAAGAAGTGAGCCGGATCGAGGAAGCGGTCCGCCGGCATCTGGACGGCGCCGACTGGCTCATGCTCTGCGGAAGCCTGCCGCCGGGCGTGCCCGATTCCTTTTACGCCCGCCTGATCGCGCTGGCGCGCCAGCGGGGAGTCAAAACCCTGCTCGACACGGACGGACCCCCGCTCGGCCTCGGCGTCGCGGAGAGGCCCACGGTCGTCACCCCCAATCAGCAGGAAGCCGAGCGGCTGCTGGACACGGCTTTGGTCACGAGTTCTCACGCCCTGGCGGCCGCCGCGAGAATTCGCGAAATGGGGGCCGAACTCGTGGTGCTCTCGCTGGGCAGTCGCGGCGCGGTAGGCGCTTTTCCGGACGGGTTGGTCCACGCCATCCCTGCGCCCATCCAGGCCGTGTGTCCCATCGGCGCGGGCGATGCTCTGGCCGCCGCCTTTGTCTGGGCTTTCCAGCAGGGCAGCTCACCGCGCGATGCTCTGCGCTGGGCGGTCGCGGCCGGCACCGCTTCCGCCAGCTTGCCCGGCGTGCAGTTCGCTTCCCTCGAGCAAACCCGAAAGGTCTACGACCTGGTGGAACTGCGCGAAGCGTAGACTCCCGATTCACGGAACGAGACCGGCCAGTGCGATCTCCGACGGCCCGGCTGTTCGGACCTTGAAAGAGCTTTGCGTCTTTTTGGTGTCCTCCAGATCTCAACACCCCCGCGCCAACCGATCCTGAGCGAGAATATTCGCAAGATGTCGCGCGCTGGCCAAAAGCGCACAACAACGGTAATGGGAGTGGACTGATGTCGCACGCAGCCGACTCAATTGCAAATCCTGGCGGCACGCGCCGCAGCCTCATGTCGCGCCGCGAACTGCTGGCAGGGTCCGCAGGGATGGGCCTGCCGGTGATTTTTGCTGCGCCCGCACGGGCAAGACCCAACGTGATCGTCATTCTGACGGACGATCAAGGTTGGGGTGACCTCAGCATACACGGCAACAGGAACCTCTCCACCCCGAACATTGATTCGCTGGCCCGGGACGGGGCGCTTTTCCATCGGTTCTACGCCTGTGCTTTGTGCGCGCCCACACGGGCAGAGTTTCTTACCGGGCGCTACTACGCACGCGGCGGCGTGCGCGGGGTCACCACGGGCGCCGAGCGGCTCAATCTGGACGAAAGAACGATCGCCGAGACGTTCCGGAGCGCCGGCTACGCCACAGCCATCTTCGGCAAGTGGCATAACGGATCCCAGCATCCTTACCATCCCAATGCACGGGGCTTCGATGAGTTCTACGGCTTCACCTCCGGCCACTGGGGTCACTATTTCAGTCCCGAGCTGGAGCATAACGGGCGGCTCGTGCGGGGAAACGGATACATCGTTGACGACTTGACCGACCATGCGCTGGAGTTCATCACCCGGAACAGGAACCGGCCTTTCTTTTGTTATCTGGCTTATAACACGCCGCACTCACCCATGCAGGTTCCGGACCGCTTCTACGACAAGTTTGCTCGATTCGAGCCCGTGATGCGCTGTCACGACCCTCAGTTGGAAGATATTCGGATGACCCGCGCCGCACTCGCCATGTGCGAGAACATTGACTGGAACGTGGGCCGCGTGCTGGCCAGGCTCGAGCAGCTGAAGCTCGCTGACAACACGATCGTGGTTTACTTCAGCGACAACGGCCCGAACAGTTGGCGCTGGAACGGCGGCATGAAAGGCCGCAAGGGCAGCATTGATGAAGGAGGCGTCCGCGTTCCCTGCCTGATTCGCTGGCCCGGACACATACGCCCGGGCACGAGGATCACTCACATCGCAGGAGCCATTGACCTGCTGCCCACCCTGGCCGAGATGGCCGGCATCCCGGTAGTCGGCGACAAGCCCTTGGATGGCAAAAGCCTCAAGGCGCTCTTGCTCGGCCAGGCGCCACCATGGGCTGACCGGATGATCTTTTCCCTTTCCGGGCAGCGCGTGAGCGTGCGCACCCAGCGTTTTCGTTTGGATCCCGCCGGTCGCCTGTACGACTTGGAGAGCGACCCGGGCCAGCAACGAGACATCGCGGACAAGGAGCCCGAGCTGGCCAGGAAGCTGCGCAAGGCCGCCGAAGAATGGGCCCGGGAAGTGTTACCCAACGTCGGCAAGGACGACAGACCTTTCCCCGTGGGATACGCCAGAACGACGCTGCTGCCGGCGCGCGACGGCGTCCCGGAAGGAGCTATCAAACGAAGTTCCAAGCATCCCAACTGCTCATTTTTCACCAATTGGAGAACCAAAGAAGACCGGATGACGTGGGACATCGAGGTGGCCCGCAGCGGCGAGTATGAAGCGGAGATTTACTACACCTGCCGTGCGGGCGACGTCGGCTCCACAGTCGAGCTGACCTTCCGGGGCAGCAGCGTGCGCGGCAGGATCAACGAAGCGCACGACCCGCCTCTGCTGGGCGCCGAGGCAGATCGCGTTCCCCGCGAGGAATCCTACGTAAAGGACTTCCGGCCTTTGCGGCTGGGCACGATCGCGCTCGAGAAAGGTCGCGGCAAGCTCGTCCTCTGGGCGCCGGAAGTGGCCGGCGAGCAGGTGGCGGACATCCGCTACGTCGCGCTGACGCTGCGCCAGTAACGTGTCGCGGGACGCCCACAGGATCAGGCCCGCCTCGGTATCTGTGCGCGGATTGGTGTAAATCCCGGCTGGAACGCCCGAGGACTGGCTACGAATCGCTGCGGGCATTGACGAACGCCCTCGGGGACGTAGTCCGAGCGCTCGCCGCCGGCATGGTCCTGGTTCACACCGGCTTGTCAGGCCGCCTTGCTAGGATCCGACCTTTCGGTGGAAAGCGAGGTCCGAACAGCCGGGTTCATACCTTCAGCCGCCGGCCCACCTCCCGTAAAGTGGCCTCATCCTCGGGATGAATCGAGCCGTCAGGCAGCGGCCCCGTGTTCAGCAGAAGATTGCCGTTGATCGAGCGGCAATACTCCAAAGCCTTCATCACCCAGTCGGCGTCCCTGTGGCGGGCGTCTTTGTGGTATCCCCAGGCTCTTTCCTGCAAGGTATCGCAGATCTCGGGTAGCTTGTTCTTGTTTTTCTCCCAGACGCGTCGGGCCACTTCGCCTCCCATCTTGTGCGGCCCCAAAGTACGTTCCGGGGCTATGTAGTCTTCGTCGCCGTTCGCGCCTTGCTTGAAGCAAATCAGACACTGCGGCTGCAAGCTGCGGATCAGGGCGTACGTCTGCTCGATGGGGAACAGCTCAGGCCGGCAGTAATAACCCATGATGGGGTCCAGCCACATTCCATTGACAGGCCCGTATTGCGTAAGCAACTCCCGGATCTGGTTATGGACAAAACGGATGTAATGCTGGAAATCCTCCGGCTTGCGGAACTTATAGGACGGTTCCGGTTCTTTGTAAGCCGGACGGGCGTTCCCCCAGGGCACGTTCGTCGAGGCCAAACCGTACTCCCGCGAGTAAAAGTACGGATGCCGCCAGTCGAGCGCATAGGAGTAGTAATAGAAAATGCCGAGACCTTTCCTGCGACACGCCTGAGTCAGCTCCGCGATCAAGTCCCGGCGCGCGGGAGAATTGAGGCTGTTGAAGTCCGTCTCCGCTGTCTTGAAAAGGCAGAAGCTGTCATGGTGCCGCGTCGTGATCGTGATGTATTTCATGCCCGCCGCCAGAGCCAGGTCGGTGATTTTCTCCGCATCGAATTTGTCGGCGGTGAATTTCTCTTTCAGTTTTTCGTACTCGCGGACCGGGATCAGCTCGCGCAGCTGGACCCATTCCCCGCGCCCCAACAAGCTGTAGACGCCATAGTGGATGAACAACCCGAACCGCGCCTTCCGCAACCATTCCAGGGAAGCGCGGCGCGGATTGTCCGGCTGGCTCCCGGACTGCCCCGCTGCCCGCAGGCTCATCACGGAGACCGGCAGCAAACCCGCAAGGAAGCGACGCCGTTGCATTTCGATCACCTCAGCGCAATCTCCACAAAGTCCGCCCCGGAATGCCGGTGGAGACCCTGGTTTTTATCGAGACCGATATCATACATGCGGACGGCGCGGCCGTGGCAACGCCATATTATTGGGCGACTTCGGGCGTGCGGTCAGGCGGTGAACAGTGGGGCTTGACGAGCCAGCCTTCAAAGGGACCGACCGATCCGGGGACGCGCTTAAGGTTGCGCAGGCAAGACGGCGGCTACGCGGGTCGGTACGGGTGCTCAGAAGCGCCTGCATCGCGTACAATGCAGAAGTCAGGCAGGGAGGAATCATGGATAACGACGCCGTTGTCTCTCGCCGGGAGGTCCTTCAGGCGGGCGCCGCCTGGTTGGGCGCACCGAGGCTTTCCGCAGCCGTCAGCCATGCCCGGGTGGCGATTGCCCGTTGCCGCAGCTACCAGGAAGACCTGCTGGGTATCCTGAGTCGGCTGAGCGATCAGATCGGTGGCATTGGGTCGCTGGTGCGGGGCAAAACGGTAGCCTTGAAAATAAACCTCACGGGCAATATCACACGGTTTCCCGAGCGTCCTGACATGCCTTATCGCACCCATCCTGCCACCGTACTTGCCACAGTGCAACTTCTGGCGCGGAACGGCGCCCGACGGGTGCGCATCCTCGAAAGCTTCTTTCCCGCGCGGCAGGATCTGGCGTTGTGGGCGCGCTACGGACTGGATGTCAAGGCCATCAGCAACTGCGGCGTCGAAGTGGAATGGGAGAATACGCAGAACCTCGGTTATGGCAAGAAGTATTCCCGGTTGAAAGTCCCATGGGGCGGTTACGTTTTCCCGGCTTACGATCTCAACCACTCCTACGAGGATTGTGACGTCTTCGTCTCGCTTTCCAAACTGAAGAATCACTGGATCGCAGGCGTGACCATGGCGATGAAAAATAACTTTGGCATCACGCCGTGCTCCCTGTACGGGGGCGACTGCGGTCCCGACGGCAATGAAGACCCCAAGGAGGAACGCGGGCCTGTCTGTCACATTGGCAGCCGCACTCCCCCGCGCGGCGTCCCGCAAGAGCTGAAACCGGATTCGCCGAGAGAAGCGGGCTACCGGGTGCCGCGCATTGTGGTGGATCTGACCGGAGCGCGGCCCATTGACCTGTGCATCGTGGACGGGATCGAGTCCATCCGCGGCGGTGAAGGAATCTGGAATCCCGGCGTGCAAATGGTCAGGCCCGGAGTCCTGCTGATGGGGCGCAACCCGGTGGCGGTGGATACGGTCTGCACCGCGGTGATGGGCTACGATCCGCGCGCCCAGCGGGGCACGAAGCCTTTCCTGCGCGGCGATAACTGTCTGCTTCTGGCCGAAGCCGTGGGGTTGGGTCCGGCCGATTTGTCGGCCATTGAAATCGTGGGGCTGAGTTTAAAAGAAGCCGTCTACGACTACGGCCCCGGACCGATCGGCAAGCCCATCTGAGACGCGTCCCGTGCTCTCTTGCGCCGCGGATAGCTCGGGCACAAACCCAAAGGCGATGTTCAGCGAGCTGATAAGTAGCCCAGACTGGCCAGGAATTCCTCCATCTTGTGCAAGGTTTCGTAATATGCCTTGTTATTTCCTCGCCCGTAGTTGAAAAAGCCGTGCGCCGCCCCCTCGAAACCTACTAACTCACAGCGGTTGCCGGCCTCGAGCATGCGCTGCGTGAACAGCTCAACGGTTCGGTAGGGAACGGTGGTGTCGGCTTTGCCATGGAAGATGATCGTCGGCGGCGCGCCTTTACGGATGTGATGATAGGGCGAGAGCGCTTGCGGTTCGGCGCCCAGCCGCTCGGTCAGCTCGGCCAGGTTGCGGGGGAAGGGAAGACCTTCCACAGGGGCCAGCACCAGCGCGGGGTTGAACAAGACCAGAGCATTGGGCCGCGAGCTGATGCGCTGGTCTTCACCGGGTTCGTCGAAGTCGGGCAAAAGCGCGGCGGCCGCCGCCAGGTGACCTCCCGCCGAGCCCCCGCCCGCAGCGATGCGGTCGGGATCCACGCCCAGCCGATCCGCGTTGGCCCGTACCCAGCGGATGGCTGACTTGGCGTCCCGGACGCAATCAACCACCTTCACGTTGTGCCGGGATGCGACCCGGTAGTCGGCAGCGAAGGCCACCATGCCGCGCGAAGCCAGATGCCGACATTGAGGAGCGAACTGCTGCGGACTTCCGCTGCGCCATCCGCCGCCGAAGAAGAAAACGATAGCGGGCCGCCTGGCGCCTGCACGGTGTCCCGGCGGCTCGAAGATGTAAATGTTCAGCCTGACGTCGCCTGCCGACTTGTAAACTTCCACGCGCGCGTCTTCGATACGCGGCGGGTATGGGAGCTGTCCCGTCTGCGCCCAGGCATTCCCCAGAACAACCGGCGCCAACACGCGAAGGAGCAAGGTTCGCGGCATGCCCCTGATTCTAACCTGTTCGAGTTCCCGCGGCGGGCGAACCCTCGGCACGAACTTCCCCTGCGGAAGCTCAGGCGGCCGCGCCCCGGTGAGATTGTCCGCGCAGCAAACGTGGCGTCTGTCGCAACGCCAGCCCTAGCGATCGCGCCCCCTTGGACCAAACGGGACCCGCCGCCACGTGCCGCACGACTCAACAGCGCCCGGGAATCTGGGGCAACGGGAGGCTACGGAAAACGTCTCCCTCGGCAGCTCTCTGCTGACTCAAGTCTCCTGTGCCTGGACGCCGAGGCTCCCGTGAGCGGAGAAAGACCCGGCAGGAGATCTCAAGCGGGACGTTAAAGCTGGCGGGGACGACGGGACTCGAACCCGCGACCTCCGACGTGACAGGCCGGCGTTCTAACCAACTGAACTACGTCCCCGATCGTTCGCGGACTTCCTCCGTTATCTTAGCACGACGGGCGCCTGCGCTACAATTCTGGCATGACGCTCAGGATCGCCCGCTCGCTCTGTCTGCTCGCGCTCGCCATCGCCCTCAGCGGCGAGGCTCAAACCGGCGTCGGCCGCATCCATCGCGTGGACCCCGCCCTCGACGCCATCGTCCCTCCCTCCGCCGTCATCGAAAAGGTAGCCGAAGGCTTCGGTTTCACCGAAGGCCCCGTCTGGCTGCGCGACGGCTCGCTCCTGTTCAGCGACATCCCCAACAACACGATCTACCGCTGGACGCCCGACGGCAAGGTCACCATCTTCCGCAAACCTTCCGGCTATGACGGAACCGATGCGCCATCCGGGGCCTTCATAGGCTCCAACGGCCTGACGCTCGACCCCCAGGGCCGCCTCGTCATCTGCGAACACGGCAATCGTCGCATCACGCGCCTGGAAAAGGACGGCAAACTTACCGTCCTGGCCGACCGCTTCGAGGGCAAGCGACTCAATAGCCCCAACGACGCGGTCTTCAAATCCGACGGTTCGCTGTACTTCACCGACCCGCCCTACGGCCTCGTCAAACAGGACGCCGACCCGGCCAAGGAATTGCCCTTCTCCGGCATTTACCGCCTCGCCGGCGGCAAGCTCCAACTGCTCTCCAAAGACCTGACCCGGCCCAACGGCCTGGCTTTCTCGCCCGACGAGAAATTCCTGTATGTGGCCAACTCCGACGAGAAGCGCAAGATCTGGATGCGCTTCGAGGTCCGTCCCGACGGAACGCTGGGTGCTTCCAAGGTCTTCTACGACGTGACCTCTGAAACGGCGCCCGGCCTGCCCGACGGCCTCAAGGTGGATCGCAAAGGGAACCTCTATGCCACCGGTCCCGGCGGCGTGTGGATCTTCTCGCCCGAGGGCAAGCACCTGGGAACGATCCAGCCGCCCGAGGTCCCGGCCAACTGCGCCTGGGGCGACAAAGACGCCCGTACCCTTTACATAACCGCGCGAACAGGCCTGTACCGCATTCGCCTCACGATCCCCGGCATCCGGCCATGATCCGCCGCCGCGAGTTGCTGCTCGGCTGGATGCTGGCGGACCAGGCGAGGCGCGTACCCGGCAGCATCCTCGTCCACGAGCACATCCTCGTGGATTTCATCGGCGCCGATCAGATCCGCCCGGGGCGTTACGATCCCGACGAGGTCTTCCGCATCGCGCGTCCCAAACTGGAGGAGCTGCGTCCCTTCGGTTGCCGGCGACTGCTGGAGTGCACGCCGCAATTTCTCGGGCGTGACCCGCGCTTGCTCGCGCGACTCGCCGACGCCACCGGCATCGAAATCTGGACCAACACGGGAATTTACGGCGCAGCCAGACACCGTTACGTGCCCGCCTTCGCACGCGAGGAGACCGCTGAGCAGTTGGCGCGCCGGTGGATCGAAGAAGTTCGCCGAGGCGTGGAAGGCGTCCGTCCGCGTTTCATCAAGACCGGGGTCAGCGGCGCCCCACTCGACGAGATTGACAAGAAGCTGATCCGCGCTGCGGGACTGACGTCACTGGAAACCGGCCTGACCATCGCTTCCCATACCGATGGCGGCGGACCTGCCGCGCTCGAGCAACTGGATCTGCTCGGCACACTCGGCGTTGCGCCCGGCAAGTTCGTGTGGGTCCACGCGCAGAATGAGAAGGACCACGCCTGGCACGAGCGACTGGCGCGCTCTGGTGCCTGGGTCGAGTTCGACGGGATCCGCGAGCGCAGCCTGGATTGGCACCTGACCTGTGTGCGGCGCATGGCCGCCGCGGGGCTTCTGGACAAGGTGCTCGTCAGTCAGGATGCAGGCTGGTACCACGTAGGCGAGCCTGGCGGAGGCACCTTCCGAAGCTATTCGTACATTTACACCCACTTTGTGCCCGCACTCCCGGACGACTGGGCGACGCGCCTGCTGGTGGCGAACCCGCGGCAAGCCTTCGGAGAATGAGTTCTCGGCCTTGGTCCGGCGCGGACACAGAGAGTACTAGTACCCCCACAAGCAAAAATTCTTTGACGCCATCCGGCTTCCATGATAGATTGGTGCTTGACAAATTCTACTCGGGAGAAGCGAGGGGGCATGCTCAGAAAGTCCTTGCTCTGTGTCATGGCTATCGCGGTCAGCGCATGTGCTGGCCCGATCAGCTTTTCCGGGCAGTTTGATCCGTCCTTGGCCACGGTACAGACCAACGGTGGCAACGGGTGGTTCGATGCCAGTGGCGCGCCCATATCCGTCACCTTGTGGGGCAGCGACTCGGGGCAAGACACGCAGATTATCACCTTGGTCACTTGGAACATCACCACGCCGGAAAGCAACCTGTGGTTTCGCTGGTTCTATGAGACTTGGGACGAAGACGGACCCTTCTACGATCCTGCCGGCTACTACTTGAACGGCTCCTATGTGCAGTTGACCAACGATTCCGGACCGAACTCGCAACACGGCTTGGTCATTATCACGTCATTGTCGCCCGGTGACGTGTTCGGCTTTTATGTGGACGCCACAGACGACTGCTGCGGCGGTGCACAGATCTCTATCTCCGCCATTCCCGAGCCTGCCACCTGGACGTTCCTCGCTCTGGGCAGCGTCGCCCTGCTCGTCCGACGAAAGCTCACCAGCCGCGCCCGTTCCTGAGGCCCCGCGGGAGCCGCCTCACGCTTCAGCTCAGCAGCGGGTGATCACGCCGGCGCAGTGGGAAGTAAACGCGCCCGCCGGTCCTCTGCGATTCGTACACAGCCATCGCCATCTCGATCGTCCAGCGCGCCTGCCGCCCGCTGGAACGCGGCTCCCGGTCCTGCTCGATCGCCTCGAGCAAGTCCATCACGAGCGCAAGATTGGCCTGATTGTCGTCGCGTGGCGGAGGATCGCCCGGCAGCCGTAGCCGCTCCCAAGGAGCCTCCGTCCACTTCTCGCTGCGGCAAATGTGAACCACCGGATCCATGCCCGCGCGGATGGTCATGATGCCGCGGCTGCCGTAAATGTCCAGCCCCCAGCGAACGCCGCTGGTGTCGTCGCTGCGATGCGAGGCGAAATATCCGGTGAGTCCGCCCGGGAAAGCGAACATGGCCGCGATCGAGTCGCCCGCGATGGGTCCCAGACCTTCCGGGCCGTCCCGCACGTCGCGCCTGCGAATGTCCTCGCCGCCCGCGGTCACTCGCGCCACCGCCCACAGAGGATCGCCCGCGAACTGCCGCATCAGATCGAACACGTGCGTGCCCAGCACCATCAGATCCTCGCCGCCCGCACGCTTGTCTTCCTTGCCTCGCCCGCGCAACTCCAGCACCTGGCCGATGATGCCCTCGGCCAGCTTCTGCCGCGCCAGCTCCAGGATCGGGCAGATGCGCATTTGATGAGCCACCGCCAGTTTCACGCGGGCGCGGTCGCAGGCTTCGATCATCTCGTCGCATTCGGCCGGCGTCCGCGCCATTGGTTTTTCCAGATAAATCGAGGCGCCCGCTTCGGCTGCCGCCAGCACCATTTCCAGGTGGCAATCGGCCCAGCGCGGCGCGATCGAAACCACGTCCGGTTTCTCCTCACGCAGCATCTTGCGATAGTCGGTGTAGGTGGCCCGCACGCCGAGCCGTTCCGCAGCCTTCTTCAAACCTTCGGGATTTTCGTCGGCCACGGCCACGATCCGCGCGTTGGGAACGAACTTCCAGACCGTATCCAGCATGTGGCCGTAGCCGCCTCGCCCCGTCCGCCCGATCACAGCCACGCGCCATGTCCTCATCGCGTTTGCCTCCCTGCGGATTCCAGCGCCCGCACGGTTTCCCGCGCGATCAGCAGTTCCTCGTTGGTCGGGATCGCCCAGACGCGCGTGCGCGCATCCTCAGCCGAGAGATCGGCCTCGCGACCCACGGCCGCGCGGTTGCGCTGCTCATCCAGGCGGATGCCCAGAGCGTCGAGCGATTCGCACACCCGCCGGCGGATCTCGGGGGCGTTCTCGCCGATGCCGCCGGTGAAAATCACCGCGTCCGCCCCGTTGAGCACCGCGTAGTAAGCGCCGATGTATTTGCGAATCCGGTAACAGAATACCTCGATGGCCAGCGCCGCCCGCTCATCGCCTCGCGCCGCATGCTCGAGCAGCGTGCGCATGTCGTTGGAGATCCCGGAAATTCCGTAGAGCCCGCTGCCTTTGTTGAGCAGCGCGTCCATGCGTTCCACGCTCAACTGCTCCCATTGCATCAGGTGCAGGACCGCGGCCGCATCCACGTCGCCCGAGCGCGTGCCCATGACCAGGCCCTCCAGCGGCGTCATCCCCATCGAGGTGTCCACGCTCCGCCCGCGCTCGATCGCGCACATCGAGCAGCCGTTGCCCAGATGACAGGTGATCAGCTTGAACTCTTCCACAGGACGCCCCTGAAGCTCCGCGTAACGCTCCGCCATCCAGCGATGCGAGGTACCGTGAAAGCCATAGCGGCGCACGCGGTAGCGCGCACACAGGCCGTGCGGCAGCGCGTAAGTGTAGGCCTTGGGCGGCAGCGTCTGGTGAAACGCAGTGTCGAAAACCGCCACATGCGCGGCGTGGGGCAGCAGGCCGCGACTGGCGAAGTAGCCGCTCAGGTTATGCGGATTGTGAAGCGGGGCCAGCGCCACGCAATCCTGGATCGCGCGCACGACCGCCTCCGTCACCACCGCAGGCTCCTGGAAGCGATCGCCGCCGTGCACCATGCGATGGCCGACCGCCTCGATTTCTTCCCAGCCGCGGATCGCACCGATCTCCGGCTCGGCCAGCATCTCCAGCGCCAGCCGGATCGCCCGGTTGTGATCCGGGATGCTCGCAGGACGCACCCGGCGGCGCCCTCCTGGGATCTCGCATGAGGCCGTGCCCTCCGTCGCTCCGATCGGCTCGATCAATCCGCGAGCCAGCGTTGCGTCACGCCCGTCGCCGGTCTCGATCAGCGCGAACTTCACCGATGAGCTGCCGCAGTTGAGCACCAGGACCTTCATCCTTGCTTCCCTGCCGTGGCCTCCGCCGCTTGCAATGCCGTGACGATTGAGACCCCGTACACATCCTCCGCCGTGCAGGCGCGCGAGAGATCGTTGGCGGGCTTCGCCAGACCTTGCAGGAAAGGCCCAAAGGCGGCCGCGCCCGCCAGCCGTTCCACCAGCTTGTAGCCGATGTTGCCTGCGTTGAGGTTGGGAAAGATCAGCGCGTTGGCCTGCGCCTCCAGCGCCTGAGCCGCATCGCCCGCGCACAGCGTGTGCAGTTGCGGCGCGCGCTGCCGGATCTCTTCGAACGCAAGCCTGACTTTCTCGGCCTGCGCGTCGTCGGCCACCGCTTCCACCGAGCACGCCAGCATGGCGATTTTCGGCTCAGCTTCGAGCAGCGTGCGGACCGACCCCGCCGCGGCCAGCGCGATTTCGGCTAGCTCGCGCGCCGTCGGATCCACGACCACGGCGCAGTCGGAGAAAACGAACAATCCGCGGACGCCCCAGTCGCGCCGCGGCAAGGCCATGATGAAGAATCCCGAAACCGTGCGCACGCCGGGCGCTGTGCCGATGGCGTGCAACGCTGCGCGAACGGTTTCCGCGGTGCTGTTCGCCGCCCCGCCCACGGTCCCGTCCGCATCCCCCGCAGCCACCATCAGCGCCGCGAAATACAGCGGACGGCGGGCGATGCGGGCGGCCTCGCGCTCGGTCACGCCGCGCGCCTTGCGCCGCTCGTAGTACAGCGCCGCGTAGCGATTCGTATCGGGGGAAGTCTCCGGATCCACGTAGCGCAGACCGTCCGGAGAACTGCTGCGGCCGATCAGGATCGGCTCCGCCAGACCTTCGCGCGCCAGACGCTGAGCCGCGGTGCGAATCCGCGGATCGTCGCCCTCGGGAAACACGATCCGGCGCGGCCGGGCCAGACGTCGCAGCCTCGCGACCTGCACGTCCATGAATTCCTGCGCGGCTTCCGGCAACGGCACAAGCCGAATATTGTAACGTTTCGCCGCACGCAGGTTTCCCTCATCCGCGACGCTTCAGGCCGGCACTTCAAGCAGTCGGTCAAAAACTTGGATGCAGATGGTTTTCCTCGTCGGCGACGCCTCAGGCGCGCACCCGCACCACGGCCAGCGTCAGATCATCCTGCGCCTCGCTGCGCCCGATGAAGGCCTGCACACGCCGCAGAATTTCATCGCGGATCTCCGAGCAGGGCCGGTCCGCATTTTCCAGGATGGCGGCGCGCAGCCGCTCCATGCCGAAATCCGCGCCCGATGCGTCCTGGGCTTCTACCACGCCGTCCGAGTACATCACCAGCAGATCGCCTGGGCGCAGCGGAACGCAGCCCTGGCGATACTCCGGATTCTTGAGCACGCCCAACAGCGGCCCGCCGTCCTCCAGCAGTTGCACCTCGTGGGCGCCGTTCTCCTTCGGACGCACCACGATCGGCGGCACGTGGCCCGCGTTGATGTACCGCAACAATCCGGCGCCGGGCTCGTAGTAACACCAGAAGAGGCTGGCGAAGCGCTCCGGAGCTGTGCGGGTGCGCAGCAGTTCGTTCAGACGGTGGGTGGCGGCCTCATGGTGGGCCGGGCCTTCGAGCCACGGGCTGAACCGTACGGCGCCCAGCAAAAGGCCGGCCACCACGGAAGCGGGCAGACCTTTGCCCGAAACGTCGCCCAGGGCCAGGCCCACGCGCCCGTCCTCGCCCGGGTACACGTCGTAAAAGTCACCGCCCACCTGCCAGGCAGGCGTGCAACCCGCGGCGAACTCCAGCGTCTCCAATTGCACGTCGGGCGCCGGCAGCAGGTCGTGCTGCACGCGCCGGGCCAGCTCCGTCTGCTGCTCGAGTTGCTTGCCGCGCACGTAGTCCGGGAAGCGCAGCCAGAGGATGATCATGGACGCCACCAGTCCCACGGCGGCGGAGGTGTTCACGATCAGGTTCGTCAGCAACCGGCCGAAGTTCGCCCGTCCCCCGGCCACGTACAGCCCCACTTCGATGAAACGCGGCCCCGTGCGCGGACCCGCCGGGCGCGGCGGCGGAGAACTTCCCGGCGTGACGGCGGCGGGCGGCCGGCGCGGCAGCCGCAGCGGCAATACCGTCACCAGAACGTTGCCGCGCGGCGTGGGACGAATCTCGGAAATTGGCGTAGCCAGCTCGAACGCCATCCAGAGCCGCTGGGCCGGGAACGGCTCGCCCACCGGCTCGCCTTCCTGCACGATCGTGTTGCCCGCCGCGTCAATCACCCGGATCCAGGCGATCCTTTGCGGCGCTTCTTCCCGCAACTCGCGCAATAGCGCCAGCAGCTCCAGCGGTTCCGTAACGTTCAGCCGCCGGGCTTCCCGCTCCAGCGTGCTCACGTGTCGCTGGGCCTCGCGCCGCAGCTCGGCCGCAATCATGAAGCGCGAAACCTGGTAGTAAGTCGCGATGGATTGGGCCAGCAAAAGCAGGCCCAGCAGCGAACCCAGCACCAGGGACAGGTAGAACCATAAATATCGCGGGCGGAATCGCACCATGCTCCATTGAATAGCCGCCCGGACGGAGGTTGTCAACCGTGCAAAGCCGGTTGCACAGCCTTTCTGCATCCGGGCGCAAGTCCTTGGCGTCTACATATCGTTAGACGACGAGCGGCACAGGAGTGTCAACCCCATGAAAGTGAAAATCTACGTGGTCTTTTACAGCATGTACGGGCACGTCTACCGGCTGGCAGAAGCGGTGGCGGAAGGCGCGCGAGAGGTGCCCGACGCCGAAGTG
>JAPWUP010000135.1 GCA_028275505.1 Bryobacteraceae bacterium | reverse complement strand
GCGGCACAGGAGTGTCAACCCCATGAAAGTGAAAATCTACGTGGTCTTTTACAGCATGTACGGGCACGTCTACCGGCTGGCAGAAGCGGTGGCGGAAGGCGCGCGAGAGGTGCCCGACGCCGAAGTGACTCTGTTTCAGGTGCCCGAGCTCGTCCCGGACGACGTGCTGGAGCGCACCGGCGCAAAAGCTGCCCGCTCTGCCTTCGCGCATGTTCCCGTGATTCAGCCCGCGCAACTGGCTGAAGCCGACGCCCTCATCTTCGGCACGCCGACGCGCTTCGGGAACATGGCAGCCCAGATGCGCAACTTCCTCGACCAGACCGGACCGCTGTGGCAGGCCGGCGCGCTCATCGGCAAAGTGGGCAGCGTCTTCACTTCCACCGCCAGCCAGCACGGCGGCCAGGAAACCACCCTGATCAGTTTCCACACCACCCTGCTGCACCACGGCATGATCGTCGTGGGCGTCCCATACTCCGCCGCCGAGATGCTCACCACGGGCGAGATCAGCGGCGGCACCCCGTATGGCGCCAGTACGATCACCGGACCGGACGGCAAGAGGATGCCCAGCGCGAACGAGCTGGCCATCGCACGCTTCCAGGGCCGCCACGTCGCCGAGATCGCCCGCCGGCTGAAGGCGGGCAGCGCAACCACCTGAGTCCTTCCGCCCAGGCTCGCATGCGAGCCGGCACCCGTCTCCCCGCAGCCGCTCGCTGCTAGCATGAACATGAGACGTTGCTGTGCGCACGACGGCCCGGTTGCGATCGCGGCAGTTGTGGCTTCTGTTGGTCCTGGCTCTGCCTCTGGCGCTCGTGGCCAGCGCGCTGACTACCCTGGCGCGACTGAACGAGCTGCGCGAGCTCTATCTGCGCTACCGGGCCGCCGCGCTGGCCGCGCGCCTGGAAACTTTGGCCTCCGACCCGACTGCCGAGCAGCTCGAGGCATTGGTGGAGGAAGAGCCCGCGCTCGTGGACCTGCGCATTCTCGAGCCAGACGAACAGGGACCGGATGCCGAGGCGTTGGCCGCCATCCGGGAAGGCCGCGAACTCTACCGAACCCAGCGCACGCGCGCGGGCGACCTCGAGGTCTTCCGCGCCTACATTCCTTTTCACACAGCGAACAGGCTCCGCGTGGCCCGCATAGATCTTGCCGCCGGCGCTGCGGACTGGCTGCTCGCTCCCGCGCGGCGCAACGTGATCGTCGCTTCGCTCAGCGGCGTGGTGCTCGTCCTGCTCGCGCTGTACGCCCTCTGGAGCCTGCGCCGGACCGCCCAATTGGAAAAAAGCCAGCTTGAAATGGAACAACTGGCGCGCCTGGGCCAGATGGCCGCCACCCTGGCTCACGAAATTCGCAACCCGCTGGCGACCATCAAAGGCTTCGTGCAATTGGCTGCCGAGAAGGCCGGCCCCGAGACCGCAGCCTTGCTGGCGCCGGTTCCGCCCGAAATCGAGCGGCTCGAACGCCTGGTCAAGGATCTGCTGCTCTATGGCCGGCCCGTCGAGGCCAGGCCCGCTTGGGTGAGCTGGGACACGCTGGCGCGCGAGCTGGAAACCAACGCACGGCAACTGGCCGGCGATCGGCCTATCCGCCTCTCCGTCCTGCGGAGCAGTTTGCAAATGAACACGGATCCTGATTTGCTGAAGGCAGCCTTGCTCAATCTGTTGCGGAACGCTGTGGAGGCTGTGGACGAGCACGGCGAGGTTCGCGTCGGCGTCCAGGCTTCACGCAGCGGCCTTGTCATCACGATCGAGGACGACGGTCCAGGCCTCAGCGAGGAAGCGCGCAAGCGCCTGTTCGAGCCGTTTTACACGACCAAGGCGTTCGGAAGCGGTCTGGGCCTCGCCACCAGCCGCAAACTCATCGAAACTCTGGGCGGACAGTTGCGACTTGTGCCCCGTCAGCCGCGCGGCACGCGCGCCGAGGTCGTGTTGCCGCGCGTTCCCTGGACCCAAAGCGTGCGCGAGGAGGCCGAATCATGGCAACGATCCTGATTGTGGATGACGATCCCGGGTTCCGCAAGCTTCTGGAAGCGATACTGAGCGGCGAAGGTCACAGCATCCACACCGCGGGTTCTGTCCAGGAAGCCGTGCGCGCCGGAGCTTCCCGTCGCTTCGACCTGGTGCTGTGCGATCTGCGATTGCCCGACGGCGACGGATTGCTCATTTTGCGCCGCTATCGCGAGCTCGCGCCCGGCACGCCTTTTGTCATGATCACGGCCTTCGGGACGGTCCCCACCGCCGTGGAAGCCATGAAACTGGGCGCCGTGGATTTTCTCGAAAAGCCGCTGCGCAGCCCGGAGGAACTCCGCCAGATGGTCCGACGGGTGCTGAGCAGCGCCGCAGCGCAGGAGAGCGCGACGCAGGCCCAAGCCGCGGGCTTTGCCTGTCCCGACCTGATCGTTCACGACCCGGCGATGCGCGAAGTCGTGGACTTGGCGCGCAAGGTCGCCCCCACGAACGCCACGGTGCTGCTGATGGGAGAAAGCGGCACGGGCAAGGAGGTATTGGCGCGCTGCATCCACGCCAACAGCCGCCGCGCCCAGGCCACGTTCCTGGCCCTGAACTGCGCCGCGCTGCCGCCCACCCTCATCGAAAGCGCGTTGTTCGGTCACGAAAAAGGCGCCTTTACGGGCGCTATCGCTCAGCATCAGGGAGTCTTCGAGCGCGCTCACGGCGGCACGCTGTTTCTGGACGAGGTGGGCGAGCTGGACGCCGGCTCCCAGGCCAAACTGCTGCGCGTGCTTCAGGACCGCACCTTCGAGCGGCTCGGCGGAACCCGTCCCATTCAAGTGGACGTGCGCCTCATCGCCGCCACGAATCGCGACCTCAAGAAGCTTGTCGAAGAAGGAAAATTTCGCGAGGACCTGTACTACCGGCTGAACGCCTTTCCGCTGGAGATTCCGCCGCTGCGACGGCGCCCGGCCGACATCCTGCCTCTGGCGCGCTATTTTCTGGCCAGGGCCGCGCGCAACCTGGGCAAACCGGAACTCGAACTGGACGAATCAGCCTGTCAGGCGCTGCTTGCCTACTCCTGGCCGGGCAACGTGCGCGAGCTCGAGAACATGATGGAGCGCGTCGCCATCCTTTCCGAGGGCAAAGTGCGCGCCGAGGACCTGCCTTTGCCCAAAACTCAGTCCACGGCTCGCCCCGTCCGGTGGAAAGAAATCGAAAAGGAAGCCATTCTGGAGGCGCTGCGTCGCCACGGCGGCAATCGCACGCGCGCCGCGCAGGAGCTGGGCATCAGCCTGCGCACCTTGCAGTATCGCCTGAAGGAATACGGTATCCGCTGACGCGATTCAGCCGCGCATCTCGACCACCGCCTCGGTGATCTGCCCCAGATACTTGCCGTCGCGGACCACGTCGGCCGCGATCGCGAAGCGCGGCGCCGGCGGCGCCCAGTCTTTGGGAATCGTGACCGCGATCTGGCGCCTGGTCATCGCGCCCGGTTCAGCGTCGAACCGGAGGACTTCCGGCTCCAGCCGCCACTCGGCCGGCGTCACCAGCGCGATCTCCATCCGCATGGCCTGCGGCTTGTAGTTCTGCACCCGCACCTCGAGATTCACGCGCTCGCCGCGTCCGGCCAGGATCTGGTAAGGATAGATGCTCACCCAGCTCGGGTTCAGCCCGAAATTCGTCTCGCCCTCGGGGAGCAACTCCTCGAAAAGCTGCTGCTGGCGCAGCATCTTCTTCTCGGTGGCTTCCAGCAGCGCGCGGTCTACCGGAAACGGACGCCCGTGTCCCGGGCAGATCAGGGTGGGCTGGTGGGCGATCAGGTTGCGGATGGACTTGACGTGGCTGTCGCTTTCCACCCAGTTGCGGAAGATCAGGTTGTGACGCATGGTGCCGTCGTTGCGCGGGTTGGGCATGAAGAAGGCATCGCCGGTGAAAGCCACGCGCTCTCCGTCCAGCGTTACATACAGCGCCATCTGGTATTCGGTGTGGCCCGGGTTGTAGGTCACCTCGAACTCGAAACCCTCCCAGCGGAACTTCTCCCCGTTGCGGAAAGCGCGCGCCACCTTGAAGGGTTCCCCCAGAATGCAGCCCAGATTGTAGCCGCGGGGATTCTGGAAGACGTCCACCATGTTCTCGTAGCACCAGATCTGCGTTCCGTAGTTGCGGATCAGGTGCGGGAAGCCGTTGATGTGGTCGTCATGCATGTGGCTGGGCATGGCCACGTCCACGCTCTTCATGCCGAAGCGTCGCTTGAGCAGATCCAGGTTGTGCTCGACGAAGCGGATGCGGTCGTTGACCGCGGTGGCGCGCTCGAAATTCGAGAAGTGCACGCCGGAGGGCGAGCCGTAGTCCACGAATAGCGCCTTGCCGCTGTCGGAAAGAATCACGTAGAAGCTCGAAGTGGTCTGGTGAAAAGCAATCAGGTGCGGGCTGACGACGATGGGCTGGCTGGCGATCGTGGGTTCGCCCACCTGGAAGCGGTAGTATTCCGTGAGCCGCTCGATCGTGCGCCGGATGCCTTCGTCAGGATCGCGCAGCGGCTCGCCGTGGGAAGGACAGAGCAACTCGGGCTTGTGCTCGCGCAACTGGGCCAGCGAGTAAATGCCGAGATCAATGCCTTCGCTGCCGCCGTAGTTGATCTGGGTGTCGTAGAGGTTCAGGATCTTGCCGGGCGCGTACATCAGATCGCCGGAGAAAGCCACCTTGCGCCCGTCTATTGTGGCCAGCAGGGTGATGGAGCCCAGGGTGTGGCCCGGCGTGGGTAAAACAAAAAACTCGATTTTGTTCCAGCGGAAGATCGTATAGTCGGCCAGACTGCGGCTGACGCGGATGTTCTCGGCCGTGGTGTTGAAGTCGTTGCGTACGTAGTAGAGGTGGAACACGCGGCGGTTGCGCCAGAAATTGCGGGCGTCCTCGAACAGGTGACGCTCGTGGCGCGGGACGGCGATCGGGATGCCGCGTTCGACGGCCTTCCAGTCGCCCTGGCACTGATCGCGGTGGTGATGCGTGTGCAGAATCCAGTCCACGCGGCTGACGCCCAGCTCGCCCAGATAATCCAGGATCTTTCCCGAACCGAAGTCAATCAGCACGCAGGCGTTGCCGTCGCGCACCAGGTAGACGTTGCAGGTGTCCTCGAAGAGGAAGAGATTGTCGCTGAGCTTGTGCGGGCGACTGGCGGGCGCAAAGGGGGTGCGCCGGTATGCGCCGCGTCGGGGTTCCGCGGACGAAGTCTGCTCCGCTGGCGTGAGGGATGCTGCCGCCAGCGAGCCCGCCGATTCCAGGAAAGTGCGCCGGGTGGTCTCGCTCATGGCAGCTAGTCTACACCGGAACCCGTCCGCTGGCGAATTGAGGTGAGATTCCCGCGCTCTGCTCGCCACATATTTGTTGGACTTTCGTAAGACCGTGGCGAGACCGGGTTCCAGCGGCCGTTTCGCAATGGGCGCCGGCCACAAGCCGGCCCTTCCGTGGTATTGCAGTCGAGCACCCGATCCTGCCGATGTCTCCCCGCACACCGGCGGGGCTTGCCCCGCAACAACTCCTGCACGCCTTGTGGAAACAAAGGACGTGCTGGATTCTGCTCTGGCTGCTGGCGACGGCCGTCGTGCTGGCCGCAGTCTGGTCCATGCCTCGGAAGTTCAAATCCGAGGCGACCCTGGCGGTGGAACCCTTGCGCCAGCCTGGGCGCAACTACGCCGTTCCCTCTGACGCTGAGCTGCGCGCGCAACTCCAGTTGGCCCGCCTGCGGGTATTGCGTCGCGACCGTCTGCTGGAAATCCTGCGCAAAAGCTGGCCTGAACTGGTCGCGCGGTGGAGCTCGTCGGAAGCGCCGCGCGAGGCGGAACGTCTGCGCGACCGCATCACGATCGCGACCCTGCCCGAATCCCGCGGGCGCTTCAGTGCCATCCGGGTCAGCTTTGAGTCCCGCGATCCCGCTCGCGGCGCTGCTGTGGTGAACCGCCTGGCAATCGAACTCGTCCAGGAATTCGACCGCCTCACGCCGCCCCCGGCCGCGGACTCAACGCGCCAGCAGCGCCAGGCAGCCTGGGCCCGGCTGGCCGAGTGCGAGCAGTCGCTGAACGATTTCGACAGTGAGCACGGTCCCGACTTGCAGCTTCGCGAACAGAGTTTGCTCAAGGCAATCGGAACCTTGCAAGCCGATCTGCTCGCCAACGAGCGGATGCTGGAGCAGACTGCCGCGGCCCGCCAACGCCTGGAGGAGACGGTGGAACCGGGCACTTCAGCGCCGTCGGAGCCCGCACATCCCGCCGGCGAGCCTGCGACGAAAGAATCGGCGACCGTGCGGCAGCTTCGCGAACGGCTGGCCTTGCTCCGTGCCCGCTACACCGATACCCACCCTGACGTGCGCCGGGCCGAGCAGGAACTGGCTCGCGCGCTGGCCTTGGAATTGCCATCGCGCGACGCCGCTCCCGACAACGGGCCAGGACCCGCGAGTCGAACCGCTGACCGCGGCCTCGAACGAGCTCGCGCGGAATTGAATTCCGCTTCGCACCGACTCCGGCAGCTTCAGCAGGAACGCCAGCGGCTGGAGTCCCGACTCGAAGAGCTACAGCAACAGTTGACCGAAGTCTCCGGGCTGTTACGTCGCCGCGAAGCCTTGGGTCGCGAATGCAAGGCCGCGGAGGCGGCTTACCAGAGCCTTGCCGCGAAGCCTGAGGCAGAGTCTCCCGGTCCGGGTTTGCGGCTGGTGCTGCTCGAAGAGGCCCTGCCCGAAGGCCAGCCCGCCCGGCCCGACCGCCGCCTCCTGGCCCTGTTGGGTGCCCTGTTCGCTCTGCTACCGGCCACCGTGATCGCGGCCAGCCGCGAGATCGGCACGCGCGCGGTTCTGGAGGCTTTAGGCTTCGCACCTCCCGCCGCCAACGGCCTCTCGATCACCCTCACGCAGCCTGCGGGCAACGGAGTCAACGCACGCCACGCCGCGCACGCCAGCTGAGCTTGCATCCCAAGCTGCGCTTCGAGCCGTCCGGTTACAATAAAACCAGCTCTCTATGATTCAAACCCTGTTCGGCTCGGTACAGTCGCAACCCTCCCTGCTCGAGCGCCTGAAAAGCGGGATTCAGAAGACCCGCGCCGGTCTGGTGGCCCGACTGGAGGAGGCGCTGGCGGGCCGCAAAGAAATTGACGCCGCGCTGCTGGAGGAACTGGAAGCTACCTTGCTCGCGGCCGATATCGGCGTCCGCACCACCACCGAGATTCTCGATCGCATCAAGCAGCAGGTGGACCGGCGCCTGCTCGCCGACGCGCAGGAGTTGCGCGCCCTCATCCGCGAGCATTTGATCGAGGTTCTGCGCGCCACGGAACGCCCGCTGGCCCGCGTCTCCGAGCCGCCGGCCGTCATTCTGGTCGTAGGCGTCAACGGGACCGGCAAGACGACTACCATCGGCAAGCTGGCCCTTCTGTTCAAATCTGAAGGTCGCTCGGTGTTGCTCTGCGCGGCGGACACGTTCCGTGCTGCCGCGATCGAGCAACTGGAAATCTGGGGCCAGCGCGTGGGCTGCGACGTGATCCGGCAAAAGCCGGGCGCCGATCCCAGCGCCGTGCTCTACGATGCCATCCAGGCGGCTCGTGCCCGTCGCGCCGACTACCTCATCGCCGACACCGCCGGACGGCTCCACACCAAGTCCAACCTCATGGCCGAGTTGGAAAAGATGCGGCGGACCGCGGCGCGCTTGATCCCGGACGCGCCGCACGAAACCTTGCTCGTCATGGACGCCACCACCGGCCAGAACGGCCTGGAGCAGGCGCGGCGCTTCACCAGCACAGCCGGCGTCACCGGCATCGTCCTTACCAAAATGGACGGCACGGCCAAAGGCGGAGTGGTCATTCCCATCGCACGCGAGCTCGGTCTGCCCATCCGTTATCTGGGCGTGGGCGAAAAACCCGAAGACCTGGTGCCTTTCGAAGCCGAGAGCTTCGTGGCCTCGCTGCTGGAAGCATGAGCGAGACGGCGCCGGACGCGGCTTACATGCGCCAGGCGCTGGAACTGGCGCGACGAGGCCTCGGCCGCACCAGTCCGAATCCCGCCGTGGGCGCCCTCGTGGTCAAGGATGGCGAGGTGGTGGGACGCGGTTTTCACACCTGGGCCGGCGTCAAGCACGCGGAAGTCCTCGCACTGGAGGAGGCGGGCGAGCGGGCGCGCGGCGCCACTCTTTATGTGACGCTGGAGCCTTGCGTGCACCACGGACGCACGGGACCGTGCACGGAGGCCATCGTAGCCGCGGGGATCCGTCGCGTGGTAGCGGCTGTCGAAGACCCCAATCCGGCAGTTCACGGCGCGGGCTTGCGGCGCCTTGCTGAGGCAGGGATCGAGGTCGAGCTCGCCGAGAGCTTTCGCGCGGAGGCCGAGCGTCTGAACGAGCCTTTCTTTCACTTCATGCGCACGGGGCGGCCGCTGGTTACGCTGAAGGCCGCTCTCACGCTCGATGGCCGGATCACTACCGGCGCATGTGGGGAACGCTGGATCACCAGCGAGCAGGCGCGCGCGCACGTCCAGCAGCTCCGTCACCTCTCCGACGCGGTCGTGACTGGCATCGGAACGGTCCTCGCCGACGACTGTCTGCTGACGGACCGCACCGGCCAGGAACGCAGCCGCCCGCTGTTGCGCATCGTGCTGGATTCGCGGCTGCGCATCCCGCTGGAATCGCGCCTGGTAGCCAGCGCGCAGGGCGATGTGCTCGTCGTGACCACTTCGGCTGCGCCCAGCGAGAAACGGCAGGAGCTGGAAGCGCGCGGCATCGAGGTCGTAACCGCGGACGGCCCCGGTGGCCGCACGGACTGGCACACGCTGCTTGCATGGCTGGCCGAGAGGCGTTATCTGTCGCTCATGATTGAAGCCGGCGCCCGCGTCAACGCCTCGGCGCTCGAAGCCGGCATCGTGGACAAGATTTTCTTCTATTACGCGCCGAAGATTACGGCCCGGGCGGAAGCCTTGCCTGTGGCCGCGTTTTCTTCGGCAGACGTGCGGCGGGAGGCCATCGCGCTGCGCGATCTTGTCCTGCACCGGATCACGCCCGCGGAGTTCGCGGTCGAAGCCTGGGTCGTCAAGGAGTGAAAGCGGTGTTCACGGGGATCATCGAGGAGGTCGGCGAAGTGGTCGCCGTGGAGGTGCGCACCACAGGCGGGCAACTGCGCGTGCGCTGCCGGCGAGTGCTCGAGGACATCCAGCAGGGCGCCAGCATCGCGGTCAACGGCGTCTGCCTCACCGTGGTCGGTTACGACGCGAACTCGTTCGTGGCGGACGTGTCCGAAGAGACTCTGCGCCGCTCCAACCTCGGCCAACTGCGGCCAGGTTCCCGGGTCAATCTGGAACGCCCGCTTTCTCCCTTGGGCCGTCTCGGCGGCCACATCGTCCAGGGTCACGTGGACGCGACCGGCGAGCTGGTCAGCCTCGAACCGCGGCCTGCCGGCCACTGGTGGATGCGCGTGCGTTTCCCCCGCGAACTGGCGCCCTACGTGGTCGAGAAGGGTTCCATCGCCGTGGACGGCATCAGCCTCACAGTGGCGGCCCTCGAGGACGACGTCTTTGCCGTGGCCATCATCCCGCACACCTATCAGGCGACCAACCTGCGCGACCGTCGCCCCGGCGACCGGCTGAATCTGGAAGCGGACATCCTCGCCAAGTACGTGGAAAGCCTGCTGAGGCGAACGCATGGCGAGCCCGGCTCCGGGCTGACGGAAGAGAAGTTGCGCGCGCTCGGTTACTGAGCTTCCCGGCCCAGCTCTTCCGCGATTTCCTGCGCCACTTTGCGCGCCGCCTCGTGCTCGCCCAACGGGAAGCTGATGGCGCCCACGCGCGCGTGTCCGCCGCCGCCGTAGCGCTCGCAGATCGTGGCCAGGTTGTGCCGTGGCGGCCGCGGAGCCCACGGATTGGACCCCACCGAAACCTTGGTGCGGAAACTGGAGGTGCTCACGGACACGCTGTAAACGGATTCCGGGAACAGGTAATAAGGGATGAACTTGTTGTAGCCCTCGAGGTCGTATCCGATCAGATCGAAGCTCACCACGCCGTTGACGCAGCGCGCCCGGCTGCGGATGATCTCGATGGAACGCAGATGCCGTTCGTAGAGCGGCACGAACAGCTGCTGGATCTCGGGCTCGGCGATGATTTCTTCCAGGGGCCGGCGCCGCATCCAGCGGATGATTTGCTGGACGGGCTCGGATCCTTTGACGCCTTCGATGACCAGCGTCAACTTCATCGCCGCCGCCGGCATCTCCACCGCGGTTTTGGCGTCCGGGTACTGGGCGCCGTCAATGATTTCCGCCCAACGCACCAGTTCGGCCAGATCCGGCGCTTCCCAGCCCCACCGCTCGCGCGCCACCCGCGCGATGAATCCCGTGCAAGAGGGCGCGTCGGGATCGTAAAGTTTCTTTTCGCTCGGATTGCGCCGGTACTGCTCGGCGTCCTCGGGGCTGAGAAAGGCGCTCTGATGATGATCGAACCACCAGGTCAGGCGCGGATCCGGCGAGTACTTGAAATCCACGATGGCGTTGACGTCGCCGTCGAACATCCAGTCTTCGAAGATCTGATCTGCCTTGTGAGCCAGGCCCGTGAAGAGGAATTCCGCATCCGGGTGGAATCGCTCCTCGAGAAAGCGGCTGAAGTAGGCCGCCGAAGCAGCGCCATCGAAGCAGTGGTCGTGATACAAGATTCGCACCCGCATGGGAAAGCTAATTAGCTTGCCTCAAACCAGGTGGCTTTTGCAACCGGAGGAGGCGGCGTCCACCCGGAGCAGCCTTTTCAGTACGGGATCAGTCGGATCGGCCCCAGCAACCCCGAAGGCACAGGCTGGAGATTTTCCAGATCCTGCGGCTGGAAGCGATCGCCATAGCGCGCGATCAGATCCTTGTAATCGGGCAGCGGCTGGCCGGCCATGCGGTTGATCATCAGGTTGGAAACGATGATTTCCAGCCGGTTCTCGCCGGCGCGCAACAGTCCGGTGACCTCCACTTCGTAGGGCGGCCGCCACACGCTCCCCGCACGCTTGCCGTTCACGAACACTTCGGCCGCCTCGCGCACCGGCGTCTCGATCCACGTGCGGAAAGCACGCGCGCGGCCTGGCTC
>JAPWUP010000018.1 GCA_028275505.1 Bryobacteraceae bacterium | reverse complement strand
GGGGTCCTCAGCACCCTGAACGTGCCCGTCACGCTCGAGCTGCCCACGGGTCTGGCCTTCGACGCCGCAGGCAATCTCTACATCGCGGACCGCAGCCGCATCGTCAAGCTCCCGCCCTCGGGTGCCGCATCCACGCTTCCCCTGGCCGCGCGCGACCTGGTCGCCGACGAAGCCGGCAACCTTTACGTCGCCGCCGGCGCTCCCCAAATCACCCGGCTCAGTCCTTCCGGCGGGGTCAGTGTGATCGCGGGCGCCACGACCCAACCGCGCTTCTGGGGCGATGGCGGCCCGGCAACCAGCGCCCGCCTGGATTCGCCCTCGGGCATCGCGCTGGGTCCGGACGGCAGCCTCTATATCGCCGACACAGGCAATGGCCGCATCCGCAAAGTGGATCTCCGGGGCATCATCACGACCATCGCGGGTGCGGGACGTTCGGGCGCCGTCGGCGAGGCCTTGTCTGCGCTGACCGCGCGTCTTTTCTACCCGGTCGCGATCGCCCTGGATGGCGCCGGCGGCCTCTATATCGCGGATTCTCTGGTGAGCCGCGTTCGCTACCTCTCGCCGGCAGGCTTCATCAACACGGCGGCCGGCACGGGCGTGGCGGGCTTCAATGGCGACGGTCCCGGCGCAGCCTCGCAACTGAACGCAGCAGCCGGACTCGTCGCCAGCCCCGATGGTCGCATTTATATCGCCGACACGGGCAACCACCGCATCCGCGTGCTTTCGCCTTCGGGGATGCTCGGCAGCGTTGCCGGTCGCGGCTTGCGCGGATATGCAGGGGACGGCGGCCCCGCGTTGCAAGCCCTGCTCGATTCCCCCGCCGGCCTCGCCCTGGACCGGCAAGGCAATCTCTACATCGCCGATCGCATGAACCACGTCATCCGCAAGGTAACGCCAGACGGCGTGATCACAACCGTGGCCGGCGTCGGGTATCGGGGCTTCAGCGGCGACGGCGGACCCGCGAACCAGGCGCGCTTGAACCATCCGATGGCTGTGGCAGTGGACGATCAGGGCAATCTTTACATCGCGGATACGGAAAACAACCGCGTGCGAAAAGTGGATTCAGGCGGCATCATCCGCACCATCGCGGGCGATGGCGTGGCAGGATTCGAGGGCGACGGCGGCCCGGCCCTTCAGGCGCGCTTGCGCTGGCCCGCGGCTCTCGCGGTGGATTCGCGCGGCAACGTCTACGTGGCGGATCGCGACAATCATCGGGTGCGGGTGCTTAGCCCAACGATCGAACCTGCGCCTGTGCAATTGCCCGCCGCCGAGGTGCTCCACGCGGCGAGCCTGAAGCCTGGTCCCGTGGCGCCCGGGCAGTTGGTTTCCATACAAGGGCCGGGGATCGGTCCGGAGAATGAAATAGGCCCGCAACTCGACCCGAGCGGGCGCTTGGTGACGCAACTCGACGGCGTCGAGGTCCTCTGGGACGGCAAGCCCGGCCCACTGCTCATTGCCCGCAGTGATCAAATCACCGCCCAGGCACCTTACGGCCTCGCCGCTCAAAAAGAAACCGTGCTGGAAGTGCGGCGCCGCGGCCAGGTCGTCTTCACCGCCGTGCTGCCCGTTGTGGAGGCCGCCCCTGCACTGTTCGCCTCCGGCGGTCACGTGGCCGCGATCAACGAGGACGGCACGGCGAATTCGGTGGAAAATCCGGCGCCGCGAGGCTCCATCGTGACGCTATTCGCCACCGGGGAAGGTCTCACGGAGCCCGCGAGCGAAGAAGGCCGGCCCGCCGCACCGCCCTTACCGAAGCCGATCCTGCCCGTCCAGCTCTTCATCGGCGTCCACTCCGCGGAAATCCTGTTCGCAGGAAGCGCTCCCGGGCTGGTGGGGGTGTTGCAAATCAACGCGCGCATCCCGGGCGGCTTCCTGCCCGCGGGCCTGCTCCCCGTCGAGCTTCGGGTGGGCGAGCGCCGCAGCCCGCCCGGCGTCGTGATCGCGGTGCGCTGAAGCCTGTTCCCGGATCGCGCCCCTTGCGGTATCATTAGCTTTGTTCGCAAACTGGCGGCAGCGCCGCCAGACCTGACAAAGGCGGGTAGTGCCATGCAGCGGAGAACCTTTGTTGCCGGCTCTCTCACCGGATCTCTAGGCTTCCACATCCGGGGCGCGCAGCGCGCCAAAAGGTACCGCACCGCTTTGATCGGCAGCGGCTGGTGGGGCATGAACATCCTCACCTGCGGCGCGATCGAGTCCGGCGAGTGCGAGGTCGTGGCCCTGTGCGACGTGGACGAGAACCAGCTCAACGCGGCGATCAAGAAAGTCCAGGAACTGACCAGGGATCAGCCGCGACGGTACAAGGACTACCGGGAGTTACTCGCCCGAGAGAAACCCGAGATCGTGATCGTGGCCACGCCGGACCACTGGCACGCTTTGCCCACCATCGCCGCCCTCGAGGCCGGCGCCCACGTGTACGTGGAAAAGCCGATCAGCCACACGATCCTCGAGGGACGCGCCATGGTGAAGGCGGCCCGCGCCGCCAACCGCGTCGTTCAGGTCGGCCTGCATCGTCGCGTCTCGCCTCACAACGTCTCGGGGATGAAGTTCCTGCGCTCGGGCAAGCTGGGCAGGATCGGCATGGTGCGCGCTTTCGTGCATTCGGCGGGCGGTCCGGGCCAGCCCACGCCCGACTCGGATCCGCCGCCCGGGCTGGATTGGGATTTCTGGTGCGGTCCTGCTCCCAAGCGGCCGTTCAACAAGGCGATCCACCCGCGGGGCTTCCGCCAGTTCTTGGACTACGCCAACGGCACCCTTGGAGACTGGGGCGTGCACTGGATGGATCAGATTCTCTGGATTACCGAGGAAAAATATCCGCGCAAAGTATTTTCCAGCGGCGGGCGTTTCATCCGCCGCGACTCCACGGACGCCCCGGATACCCAAGTCGCGGTCTTCGAATTCGAGTCCTTCCTGGTCACCTGGGAGCATCGGACTTACGCGGGAAACGAGGCCGAGAAAGCGCCTCTCGGCTGCTACTTTTACGGCACCGAAGGAACCTTCCACATGGGCTGGCTCGACGGTTGGACCTTCTATCCGGCCAAGAAAGGCCAGCCTGTACTCCACGAGGAGCCGAAACTCGGCCAGCCGGACAACCAGAACATTCGCGAGCTGTGGGCCGATTTCCTCGATGCGATTCGCACGGGCCGTCGGCCTGTTTCCGACATCGAGAACGGCTATCGCTCGACGAATATGTGCCTGCTGGGCATGATCTCTTATAAACTCGGGCGCGCCATTACATGGGACGGCGAGAAAGAGGTCATCGTGGGCGATCCCGAGGCCAACAAGTTACTCCGTCGCGCCTACCGCGCGCCCTGGAAGTACCCTGAAGTGTGAGGTTCCGGTGGAAGAACGAGCTTTTTACAAGGAATCGCAGACCACACGGCCCGCGCGCCTGAATTGCCCCTACTGCCGCACGACGGAGAGTTACGAGCTGCGCTGGCTGGTGCGGAAGAAGAAAGACCGGCTGCCTCCGGGCGCGGACGAAGAAGCCCGGGCCAAATTCAACAAGTCGCAAAGCTACATGGTCCTGCTGGACGACAAAGTCGTCTGCCGGAATCCCCGTTGCCGGAGGACGTTCGAGATCTCCGGCATCAAGACTGTGGCGTTCCTTGAATCGGAAGCGCCGGCGCGGCGCTGAGGGGCTCAGGATGCGTGCTTCAGCAGGGCTGGCGGCGCTCGTCATGCTGGTCGGGTGCGGCCCGGCTCCCAAACCCCAGCCGGAAAGCAAGGCGCCCGCGCAACCGCCAGTGCGTATCACCCACTTTTACGCCAGCCCGCCGGTGCTCGAGCCGGGCGAGCGCGCCACGGTGTGTTACGGCGTCGAAAATGCGCGCGCCGTGCGCCTGGACCCTCCCGTCGAAGAGTTACGACCCGCTTACAACCGCTGTTTCCAGGTCGCTCCTGCGCGGGATACGACTTATACGCTCGTGGCCGAAGGGCACGACGGCAAGACCGTCAGCGCCTCGTTCGAGCTCAAAGTTACTGGCGCACGCCCTGCCAGGAAAGCACCCCCGAGGCCTGAACCTTTGATTGAGGAATTCACCGCCACCCCGCCGGAAACCGCGCCCGGAGGCCGTGTTACCGTATGTTACGCGGTGGCAGAAAACGCAAGCGTGCAGCTCCAGCCGGACGTGGAGCGACCGCCGGGGCCGCGCGCCTGCTTCTCCGTTTCCCTGCGCCAGACGACTACTTACACGCTCACCGTGACCGATCCTTCAGGCCGCAGCGAAACTCGATCCCTCACCGTGAAAGTACGCTGAGCGCCCCCCGACTTACTCCACCACCGCCGCGGGATTGGAGAGTTCGCCGATCGCCGGGGCGCTGATCGAAACCACATCGCCCGGCTGAAGAGCCGCTTCTTCGGGGACGATGATGCCCGTCCCGGTCAGCAACACCGAGCCGGAAGGAACACGGTTCGAGCGCCGCAGATATCCGATCAGCTCGTCGAACTTGCGCACCAGCGACCGCGTGGAAACCGAACCCTCGAAAATCACGGCCTCGCCTCGCCGGATCACGCAGCGAATCTCGATGTCGTAAGGATCACCGATCTCATCCGCCGTCACAATCACCGGTCCTAGCGAGCAGCAGCCGCAATAGAATTTCGATTGCGGCAAATAAAGGGGATTCTCCCGCTCGATGTCCCACGCCGAGACGTCGTTGGCCAGCGTGTATCCGAGGATCTCTCCCTGGCCTCCCAACACCAGGGCCAGCTCGGGCTCGGGGGCCGTGAAGCGAGAGTCGGCGCGCAAGCCGATCGGCTGGTCCGGCCCGACGCAAACCCGCGCCGTGCCTTTGAAAAAAATCTCCGGTCTCGGCCGGCGCAACACGTAAGCGTAAATGCCTTCCTCCTCGCCGTGCTGCGAGTCGCGGAAACTGGCGCTCGGCTCGTAGGTGCAGCCGCAAGCCCACACCTCGGGCGGGTGGATCGGAATCAGCGGCTTCCCCGGCTCCGCATGGCGGCTGGCCAGCTCCTGCGCCAGCTCCGGCAAGGGCGTCTGCTCTTTCTCCGCCTTCCGGATCAACTCCAGCATCGTGTAATTGGGCACAGGCCTCACCAGCTCGCCCTCGAAAACCGCAGCCACGGTCTGGTTCGCCAGGCGTATCTGACCCAATCGCATAGTAACTCGCGAACTTAGTATTTGAGATAAATGGTCTTGAAATCGGTGTAGAAATCCAGCGCCGTCGGGCCCTGTTCCTTGGGTCCGAAACTGGATTCCTTCGTGCCTCCGAACGGTAACTGGTATTCGACGCCGGCGCTGGGCAGATTGACCGTCAGCAAGCCCGCCTCCATCCTGTGGATATATTCGAAGACGCGCGAAAGATTCGTGGTCTGAAGCGAGGCGGAAAGGCCGAAGGGCACGCGGTTGGCGATTTCCAGCGCCTCGTCGAAGTCCCGCGCCTTCATCACCGCCAGCACGGGGCCGAAAATCTCCTCCTGGGCGATGCGCATTTCGGGCGTCACGCCGGCAAAAATGGTCGGCTCGACGAAGTAACCCTTGTCGTAGCCGGGACCGGTCAGCCGCCGTCCGCCGAAGACCGGTGGCCCTGCTTCCTCGGTCCCGATGCGGATGTACCTGAGATCGGTCTCCAGTTGCGCTTCGTCAATGGCCGGCCCCATGTCCACGCCGGGCTCCAGACCGTTGCCGACCTTGTAGCGCCGCGTGCGCTCGATCAGCGCATCCAGGAACCGGTCGTAAATCTTCTCTTCCACGATGGCGCGGCTGGTGGCCGTGCACTTCTGTCCGGTCGAGGCAAAGGCGCCGTTGACGACGTTCTCCACCGCCAGCCCCAGATCGCAGTCGGCCAGCACGATCGTCGGATTCTTGCCGCCCATCTCGAGCTGGATGCGCAGCCGGCGCCGGGAAGCGGCCTCGTGCAACTGGCGTCCGATCTCGCACGAGCCGGTGAAGGAAATTGCCTTCAGCGCCGGCGCCTCGATGAGCGCGCGCCCCAGCCGTCCGCCCGGCCCGGCCACGAAATTGACCACACCGCGCGGGATGCCCGCTTCATGGCAGGCTTCCACGATCCGCCAGGCGCTCAGCGGCGCGGCTGAAGCCGGCTTGATCACCACCGTGTTGCCGCAAACTAGCGCCGGCGCCAGCTTCCACGCCGGAATCGCGCTCGGAAAATTCCACGGCGTAATCAGCCCGACCACGCCGATGGGCCGCCGGATCGCGAACGTATGGACGCGATCCCGTTCCGAAGGCGTCACCAGACCGGGCAGGCGCGACCCCTCGCCCGCGTAGTAGCGGAAAATGTTGACCGACCGTCGCACCTCGCCGCGGGCCTCCGGCAGCGTCTTGCCTTCCTCGCGCGTCATCTCCACAGCGAGCTGCTCCAGCCGACTCTCCAGGATTTCCGCCACCTTAAAGAGGTATGCGCCCCGAGCCGGCGCCGGCGTGTTCGCCCACCCAGGCAAAGCCGCCTCCGCCGCCGCCACCGCGCGCGCCATGTCCTCTTCCGTGCCCGCCACGAACAACCCGACCAGATCGTCCGTGTTGGCGGGATTCCGGTTCTCGAACAGCTCTCCTTCCACCCACTCGCCGTTAATGTAGTTGCGAAAGATCGGTGCGCTCATGGCTTGCCTCCCCGCACGGCTCACTTTTGCATTCGCATTTCAGAACTTGACCTGCGGCGCGGTCCGCGCCCCCGGCTCCACGCGGAAGTAGTCGTTGTTCCGCGTAAAGCCGAACAGGGCCGCCACCAGATTGTTCGGGAACAATTCCAGCGTCGTGTTGTATCGCTGCACGGCCTCGTTGTATTTGCGCCGCTCCACGGCGATGCGGTTTTCCGTGCCCGCCAGCTCGTCCTGCAGGCGCAGGAAGTTTTCGTTGGACTTCAGTTGCGGGTAGTTCTCCACGATGACCAGCAGCCGGGCCAGCGCCGCATCCAGTTGCGCGTTGGCGGCCATGCGCTCCTGCGGCGTGCGCGCTCCCACCAGCGCTGCCCGGGCCTCCGTGACCGCCTGGATCACCTGCCGCTCCTGCGCGGCGAATCCCTTGACCGTCTCCACCAAGTTGGGAATCAGGTCCGCGCGGCGCTGCAACGCGACGTCCACCTGCGCCCAGGCGGCCTCGATCGCATTTCGCTGCGTCACCAGCTCGTTGCGGATCGAAACCACCTTGCCGCCGACCAGCAAGGCAACCACCAGCAAGATTACCGCTACGATCGCGAAGGTTCGCATGGCTTTCGCTCCGTATCGTCCGACTACTTACTTCACTACTTCGGCAATCCGTCCACCCGGGCGATGACGGCCTGAATCGCCGCCATGTATCCCTCGAACAAGGCGCCCGGGTCCAACTGCCTCGGCTTGATCTTGCCTTCCCTCACATCCAGTACGCGTTCCAGCGGCGAGGTGTCCACGCCCAGCGTCTGCCGCACTCGTTCCAGCAGAAGGCGTTTTACGAACGGGGCCTCGTGGCCCAGCAAACGCAAGGCGTGACGGAACAGCGTGCAGAAGGTCGGCAGCGCGTCCACCAGCAGCGTCCGCAGCAGATCCTTGTCCTTCATCACCCCCGCCGCCTTCTGGCGCAGCCGCAGCAGCTTGGCGCGCAACTCGTGCTCGACCTGCGCGCGGTAAAACGAATCGTCAATCTCCAGGCCCGCGATCACGTCTTCGCCGTACAGCACGCGGCGCTGTTCGGCGATGTCATGGAACTCGATGGGAAAACAGTCCGTCGAGCGACGTAACTCCTCCAGCTCGAGCAACAGGGGCGCCGGATTGCCGCGCTCACGCCACCAGCGAAAGATCGGCGCCGAATCCGCCAGCTCGCTCGGCCCGATATGACGAAGAACGCAAAGAACGTTGAGATCCGAGAAACGGCCGTGGTAATCGCCCGCGGCCGCCGAGCCGTAGAGCACCACCGATACGAGCCGGTCGCCGTAAGTTCGCTTCAGTTTCTCGACAAGCTGGTTCAGCTCTCGTTCCATGACGCCCACCGCTTCACCAACTGCTCGACGCCCCGCCTCCGCCCGAGTCCCCGCCGCCAAAGCCGCCGAAAGAGTCGCCCGAATCGAAGCCGCCGAAACCGCCGCCGCTGGTCCGAACACCGATGCTCCGGCCCAGCAACGTGCCCAGCATGAACGCGCCCAGATCCGGCGAGCCGCCGGCAGACCGGTAAAGGCGCCGGGGGCGAAAAGACGCCGATGCCAGCAGCACCAGCATCACGAAGACAAAGAACATTGCGAAGGCCCAGCCCGGTACGGGCTCCTGTCGCCGGGCTCGCTGCGGAACTGCCGGCGCCTCCAGCTGCACTCCCTTCGCCTGCGCGATCCGCTGCCCCAACTCCACCGCCGCCGCCAGCAGCGCCTCGCCATACCGCTGCTCGCGCAAGGCCGGCCGCATGGCTCGCAGCACGCTGCCCGCGTAACCGTCAGGAATTACCGGCTCCAGGCCGTAACCCACTTCCAGGCGGCTGCGGCGGTCCCGAATCGCCAGCAAAAGCAGAAGGCCTTCGTTGGATTGCTTGCTGCCGATCCCCCAGGCGCGAAACAGGGCATTCGCCACGTCTTCAATCGGCTCGCCCTGCAAGCTGGGGATCGTCACCAAGGCCAGTTGCACGCCGGTGGCCTTCTCCAGGCGCGCACAGTACTCCTCCAGGCGCTGCCGCGACTCACGGTCCACCACCCCGGCGAAATCGCTCACGTAGCCCTGGGGCTTGAGCGCCGTGAAGTCGAAAGCCAGCGCCTGCGCGGCGAGCGCAAGCGCGCACAGAACCACCCTCGCGGTAGCTCGCACCTTCGGCAATCCCACAGTGTACTACGCAGCCGCGCGCCCGAGGCCGCTCAGCAGACCAGCTCTTCCCGCCTCAGCCGGACCCCGTCGAGGTTGCCCAGCACGGTCAGCGTGATGGAGCGCGAATCGAAGAACTGCTGGGCGACGCGCTGCACATCCTCCGGTGTCACGCGCTCAATGTCCTCGATCAGCTCGTCCAGGCTGAAGAACCGTCCGAAATACAGCTCCTGGCGCGCCAGGTTTGCCATGCGATGCGTGGTGGACTCCAGGCCCAGGATGAGCGAACCTTTCAAATAGTCCTTGCCACGCTGCAATTCGTCCTGGCTCACCAGCTCCTCCTTGAAGCGCCGCAACTCGGCCAGGATCGAATGCACGACTTTGCGAGCCGCATCCACCGACGTGCCGGCATAGATGTACAGGCAGCCGGTATCGCGATACGGGCTCACCTCGGAAAAGACGGCGTACGCCAGGCCCTGCCGCTCGCGAATGTTCTGGAACAAGCGCGAGCTCATTCCCCCGCCGAGCAGGGTGTTCAGCAGGTAGCCGGCGAAACGGTCCTTGTGCGGCGCCGGATGGGCGGGCACTCCCAGGCAAAGATGCACCTGCTCGAGCGACTTCTTGTGGCGCAACGCCAGGCGGGCGTGAGTGACGGGCGGTTCGTCCGGCGGCAGCGGACCGCCGGCCGGCATCTGCTCGAAGCGCTCCCGCGCCAGCTCCACCAACCGCTCGTGGTCCAGATTGCCGGCCGCGGTGATCACGATGTTGGAAGGGATGTAGACGCGGCGGTAGTAGCTCTCCACCATCTCGGGCGTGAAGCGCTGGACGGTCTCGCGCGTGCCCAGAATCGGGCGACCCAGCGCGTGACCCCTCCAGAAATTGCTCGCGAACATTTCGTGCACCACATATTCGGGGTTGTCCAGCTCCATCTTGATCTCTTCCAGGATCACGCCCTTTTCCTTCTGAATGTCCTCGGGCCGGAGCAGCGGGTTGACGACCATGTCCGAGAGCACGTCGAAGGCGATGGGCAGGTGCTCATCCAGGACCTTGGCGTTGAAAGTCACCATCTCCTTGCCCGTGTAAGCATCCAGATTCCCCCCGATCGAGTCCACCGAACGCGCAATCTCCTCGGCGGTCCGATGCTTGGTCCCCTTGAATAGAAGATGCTCCAGGAAATGGCAGATCCCGGTTTCCTGGGGTGACTCCAGCCGCGCGCCCGTGGCCAGCCAGATGCCCACGGACACCGACCGCACATGTGGCATCCGCTCGCTGATGACCCGTACGCCGTTGGGGAGGACAGTCCGCTGGACTTCGGCAGGCATTCCCGAGACCTCCGCCATGGTCCTTCAGGAGGGACACTTCCATTTTCGCACCCCCGGCCGCGCCCCGCCGGCCCAGCAGAACCGCCTCGCTGTAGTACTCTTATCGTGGGACTCAGGCCCGCGCCGCGCTGCCGCCCGCCGGCGCTGCGGCCCCTGAGGCACCCACATCACGGAGGTTCCAAGTGGAAAAAGCGGAAAGGCTTCAAAAACTCGCGCAGGCCGTGCTGGAGATGGACGTCGAAGGGATCGTCCCCCTGGTCGAGGACAGCCTGGCGGCCGGACTGTCGCCGGTGGAAATTCTGGCCGAAGGCCTCTCGGCGGGCATGCGCCAGGTCGGCGAAAGGTTCAAGCAGGGCGAAATCTTCATGCCCGAAGTCCTGGTCTCCTGCGATGTATACTACCGGGGCCTGGAGATCCTGCGGCCCCTCATCCGTCAGACCGGCGGGGGCCCGGTTCGCGGCAAGATGATCATCGGCACCATTTACGGCGACATTCACTCGGTTGGCAAGGATGTCGCGGTCCCCGTGTTTCAGGCCGCCGGCTATGACGTCATAGATCTGGGCGTGGACGTGCCCGACGAACGGTTCGTCGAGGCCATTCGCGAGTACGAACCGGACATCGTGGGTCTGGGAACCTATATGACCTCCACCTTCATGCACACCCGCGAAACCGTGCGCGTCATCGAGCAGGCCGGCCTGCGGGACCGCGTCAAGATCATCTGCGGCGGGCCGGCCGTGGACCCAGCCGCGGCCCGGCGCATGGGCGCCGATGACGCCAGCGACGACGCCTGGGAGGCCGTGGGGAAACTTGACCGGCTGGTGGAAGAGTTGCGCGCCGCACGGAGGTCCGTATGAGCGAAATCGTTGACGCCTGGGTCCGTCGTCTCAAGGGCAAGCTGCGCCCGATCGGCGAAATGACGCACTGGGAGCGGATGGCGGCCGCCTTCGAATTGCGTCGCAGCGATCTGGTCCCCGTGGCGCCCGAACTGGATTACTGGCAAATTACTTACGCGGGTTACTCGCACGCGGAAATTTACAATGACGTGGACAAGACCACGGACGCCTGCATCCGCACGTGGGCTGACCTGCGCACCGACGCCATCTGGATGTACGTGGACATCAGCCACCAGATCGAGAACTTCATCCCGCCGGAAAAGCGCCCCGAGCATTTCGTGCACCGCGGCGACAAGGATTACCTGCTTTTCAAACCGGTGGCGAAAACCATTGACGAAGCCATCGAGCTGTACGAAAGCCGCGCTTACGAGCGGTACCTGGAGGGATCGCGCGCCGTCACTCACTACGTGCCGCACATGCTCCAGCTGCTTGAATTCCAGGAAAAGATGGACCGAATCGTGCCCGTGATCGTGGGTATCGCCACGCCGTCCAACTACGCGGAAACGCTGGTGGAAGTGCAGCAGTTCGTACGCTGGACGGTGACCGAGCCCAAGAAGGTCAAGCGTTACCTGGATCTGGCGCTGGAGGAGCGGCTGGCCGCGCTCGACTTCTACGCCGAGATCGCGCGCAAGCACGGCTTGCATTTCGTCTGCCTGTTCGGCGGCGCCCGCACCTGGGGACCGCGCCAGCTGCGCGAGTTCGGCTACGCCGACGAAATTTTCGTACAAAAGGCAGTAAAATTGTTCCCTTACGTGTTCTGGCACATTTGCGGCCACAACCTGCCCGAGGCCATGCAGTTGCTGGTCCAGTGGGACGGCATCAAAGCCGTGCAGTACGATATGCCTTATTACAGCCAGAAGCTGAGCTGGCCGGAGTGGTGCGAATCCGTGGCCCGGCTGTTCGCCGGCAAGCGCTGCGCTATGAACTCACCGACCACGCAAACCGCCTGTCACGGCACGCCGGAGGACGTCCGCCGGATGGTGCGCGAGTTTCTCGACGCCACCTTGCCGCACACCACCGCGGTCGTCATGCCCGGCTGTGAAGTGGATTCTTACTCCCCGGTGGAAAATGTCCGGGCCATGATCGAGGAAGCCCGGCGCAAGCCCCTGCCATGACCCCGCGCGAAAGACTGCTTTCAGCCATGCGGCGGACGACCGTCCGCCCCGTCCCGGTAGGCGCGCTGACGCAATCGGCCACCGTCGCGCAGATGGAAGCCGTCAACGCCTGGTGGCCCGAGGCCCACCGCGATCCCGACGCCATGGCGAGGCTTGCCGCTGCCGCCTGCGAAGTGGTCGGCTTTGACTTCGTGCGCGTCCCCTTCGACCAGACCATCGAAGCCGAGCTGCTGGGCGCCGAGGTGGATCTGGGCGATCGGACCTCGAACGCCTCGGTCCGCTCGCACCCTCTCCGGCTGGGCGATCCCGTACCCGCCATGCCTGATCTGGACCGGGGAAGGCCGCGGGCGGTCGTGGAGGCCATCGCGCAACTACGGCGGCATTTCGGCGAGCGGGTGGCCGTCCTCGGCGGGCTGGTCGGCCCGTTCACGCTGGTCTGCCAGCTTGCCGGGCTGACGACCGTGCTCACCGAATCGGTGCGCCGGCCGGATGCCCTGCGCCCCTACTTGGACTTTGCGGTGGAGTTGGGCATCGAGTATGGCCGCAGGCAAGTCGCCGCGGGCGCGGATGCGGTCACCGTGGAAGACATGGCCGCGAGCCTGGACATGACCTCGCCGCGCCTCTACCAGCAGTTGATCCTGCCCGCGCAGCAGCAGCTGGTCTCGGCCATTCCGGCTCCGGTGGTGCTGCACATTTGCGGCTCCAACACGCGCATCCTTTCTCTGCTGCACCGCGTGGGAGCGGAAGTGATCAGTCTTGAGGACCGGACGGATCTCGTGCAGGCGGTCGGCGCGGGCGATTGCGCGATTGCGGGCGGCGTCCCTACGGTGGAAGTGCTACTGAATGGCACGCCGGAGCGTGTCCGCCGCGCCGTCGAAGAATCGCTGAGCGCGGGCGTGCACATTCTGGCGCCGGGCTGCGGCCTGGCGCCCATGACGCCGCTGGAAAACCTGCGAGAAATGGTTCGTGCCGCGCGCGAGTGGAAAGGCTGAAGCGGAGACCGTCGTTCTGGAGGGCGCCGGTCTGAAGCCCGATCCGGCGGAGGTCTTCCGTTACCTGGGTTACCCGAAGGACGCCCCTGTCGAGCCACGCGTCGCACAGCGCGTGGAGCAGGCGCTCGAGAAACTTTTGCCCGAGATACGCCCGCGCGCGATGTACCGCATCTATCCCGTGCTCCGCAGCTCTGCTCACCGGCTGGAGTTGCCCGGCGCCGTGTTCACCGGCCGCATCGGCGAATTCCTTGGGGAAGCCCAAAGGGCTGCGATCTTCCTGGCCACTGCGGGAACGGAAATCGTTGCGGCGGCCGAGGCCGCCATGCAGGGGCGAGACTTTCTGGGCGGTCTCGTCTGCCACGCGATCGGCGCCGCGTTGGCCGAAGCCATGGTTGCGCGCACCATCGAGCACCTGCGCGGGCAACTGGGCGCCGGCGAAGCGCTCACGCTGCCTTACAGTCCCGGCTACTGCGGCATCCCTCTGGAGCAGCAGCGGACGTTGTTCGGCCTGCTGGACGCCTCCTTGGTGGGAGTCCAGCTCCTGCCGACGATGATCATGCGTCCGCTGAAGACCATTTCCGGCCTGATCGGAATCGGTCCCGAGGATCGCGTGCGCGCCTACGGCAATCCTTGCGATCGGTGCCCGCTGGTAGATTGCCAGATGAGGCGATAACAGCTCAGCGCGGGTAGGGATGCCCGTGCAGCATGGCCAGGGCGCGATAGATCTGTTCGGCCAAGACGACGCGGGCCAGCTCGTGGGCCATGGTCAGCGGCGAAAGCGACAAAAGGAGATCGGCACGCTCGCGCCAGCCCGGCGGAAGCCCCTCCGCGCCGCCGACGAGGAAGGCCAGGTCCTGCCCCCGCATTTCGGCGTCGCGCACGAGCTGGACAAAAGCTGGCGTGTCCAACTTTTGTCCACCTGGATCGAGCAGGATCGTTCGCCAACCCTGATAGCGCTCGAAGAAGTCCTGCCGGGCGGGTTCGATGGAACGCATCTCGCAGCGGACCCACCGCCCGGCGCGCTTGAGATACTCGGCAGCGACGGCGTTCAGGTGAGGATCGCGCGCCTTGCCGACGTAACACAGGTGGATCTTCATCGGGTGAGCACCGGACCGCCCTGCTCGAGAAGCGTCTGGATGAACTCTTCCTTGCGGCGATCCGCCATTTTCAGAGCGTAATCGAGCGAAGCGTGATAGAAGACCGCGCCGGCCAGAGCCGCCAGGCTGAGCTGTGCGAAGAACGCTGTCTGGCTTCCGGTAAGGTAGCGGACCAGATAGGCCAGTCCTACCGGAGCGCCGAGCAGCGGATAAAGGAACAGAACCAGCATCTGGAAGCGTCCCGTGGAAGCGCGGCCCCAGGATTGCTCGGGATTGACCGGGCGCGGGAAGCGCAGCGAGCTCAGGTTGCCGCCGGCGAGCAGGTACAAGCAAAGCGTCAGAGCCACCCCGTAGACTTCGAGAACTTTCAGCCCGGAGAGCGGCGCTCCGAGCAGGCGACAAACGGCCAGAACGACCGTGACTTCGGCTGTGGCGAGCAAAGCTCCGGCCAGGTTCTTCCCAACCAGCACGTAACGAAACGGCGCTGGCGCCACGAACCAGAATTGCGCCGCCGAGCGATCGAACCCGAAGGCGTTCCAGAAGAGGACCTCGGAAAGCAGCAGCACGGCATAGACGCTGACCAGCACGGGATAGCCTTCCGTGAAGCTGCCCTCGCGGCGCGTCAGCGGAGCCCAGATCAGGAAGCCAAACGAGAATCCCATCAGGAACACGAGGCGGAAACGGGGCGAGCGGGCCAGCGAACGGAGTTCCTTTTCCAGGATCGCGGCGAGCGGATCGGGCGCCAGGCGACTGATGAGGGTGCCGACACCGGAGGCTTTCTTGCTCGAAGCGGGCAGGGCGACCGGGGCCGTCTCCACGGCGTCCGCGCGCAGGCTGCGATCGAACTGAGTGCGGCCGAACAGGACTGCGACGGTAAGCCAGAGCGCGACGAGGACCCAATCCTGAGGACCGAACTCACCGCAGGCGAGCCTGCCGAAGCTGACCCAAGGCCAGGAAATGGAAGGCCCGCGCCACGGCAATCCGCGCCCCAGGCTCGTGATCCCTCCCCACAGCAGCAATTGCGGCGCGCCCACGGCGAGCACCAGGAGGAAAGCCGCGATCTCGCGCACGCGGCGGTGAGCGAACCAGCTTTCCAGCAGGCCACGCAGGCCGGCAGCCAGGAAAAGATTGAAGCAGCCGTAAAGCGGCAAGGCGATCAGGGGCCACCAGAATGAGAGCGCGGGGTTGCGCCAGAGGCCGATGAGCGCGCCGAGCAGCACGAGAGGCATCTCGAAGGAAGTGGCAAGGCGCAACAGGATTTCCACCAGGAACAAGTGATCCTCGGGGACGGGATAAATGCGCAGTCGCCGCAGATCGAGTGCCGCGCCCAGGCTGGCCGTGATGACGGGCGCCAGCTGCCAGTAGAAGAAAACGGACATCAGTCCCCAGGGCAGGATCACGGCGAGTTCGGCGCGACTCGGGCGTGCAAGGACGATCGCTGCCGCCACAGCAACGGCGGCCCAAAGCGAGTACCAGATGAGGGCGACCAGCGAACCGAGCCAGCGGCCCAGGCGGCTTTCGCCCGAGCGCAAATTGAGCAGGCTGCGCCACTGAGCCCAGAGGATGGCGCGCAAGAGCGAGGACGCAAGCATCACAGCCAATCCGGTTTTTCCAGGCCCTGGCCGGCGCCGACCAGACGGACGAAGGCGTCCTCAAGGGTTTCCGCCGCGCTGTGCAAGTCGCTCACGGCCGCCTCCAGCACGATGCGTCCCTGATTGAGGATGGCCACGCGATCGCAGAGTCGCTCGACCACTTCCAGCACGTGGGAAGTCAGGAAGACGGTGGCGCCGCGACGGACCTGATCGAGCAGCAGGTCCTTCATGATGCGCGCTCCCACGGCGTCCACGCCCTCGAAGGGTTCGTCCAGCAGGAACAACTCGGGGCGGTGGATCAGAGCCGCGGCCATCATGAGCCGCTTGCGCATGCCTTTGGAGTATTCGGCGATGAGCTTGCGCGGGCTGTCGTTGAGGCGGAAGAACTCGAGCAGCTCGGCGGCGCGGGAGGCGGCCGTGGCGCGGTCCAGCCCGTACATGCGGCCGGCGAACTGGAGAAACTCGGCGCCGGTGAGGCGCTCGAACAGCAAGGACTCTTCCGGCACCAGGCCGATGCGGCGCTTGATGTCGAGGGCGCGTTCGGGCATGGGCAGGCCGAGCAGGCGGATCTCGCCGGCGGTGGGTCTGGCGAGGCCGATGAGCATGCGAATAGTGGTGGTTTTTCCGGCGCCATTGGGCCCGAGGAAGCCGTAGAAGCAGCCCCGTGGCACGGTCAGATCGAGGCCGTCCACGGCGGCTTTTTCGCCGTAGAGCTTGCGCAGGCCGCGGACTTCGATGGCGGGCGAGGCGGGGTCGGCCAGGGCGCCGTGCATACTCGCTTTCCTAACTCATCGTACAGAAGCTGATTTGGACCATGAAGTTTGCGACGCGGCCAGCCGATAGGGAGGGAGTGGGCGTGGTGACAAGCGGCAGTCTGGAGGTGCGCGAGCGGGCGTTGAAGGCGCTGGATCGGCTGCCGCCGTTTTCCCCCATCCTGAATCGGCTCCTGGCCAGCCTGGCGCGCGAAGACGTGTCGTTTGCGGAGCTGGCGAGCCTGATCGAAAAGGACACGGTGCTGGCGGGGAATATCCTGCGGCTGGTGAACTCGGCCTTGTACAGCCTGCCGGGCACGGTGAGTTCAGTGCGCCATGCGGTAGCCATTCTCGGGCTGGTGAAGCTGCGCAACGTGCTGTTGGGAATGACGATCTCTCGGCTATGGCGCTCGGTGCGGACGCCGCCGGGCTGGTCCACGGCGCAGTTCAACTTGCACTCGGTGGCGGTGGCCACGCTGGCCGACCTGCTAGTGGAGGTCGTGCCGGCGCCGGATGCGGAGGGCGCCTTCGTAGCGGGCCTGCTGCACGACATGGGCAAGCTGTTGTGGGCGATTGCGCTGCCGGAGCACTATCTGGCGGTTTGGCGAGCTCTGGAGCAGGGCCATGGGGACTGGCTGGCGTGCGAGAAGGAACTCTGGGGGTGCGATCACGCGGAGCTTTCTGCTGCTGCGCTGGAACGCTGGAAGCTGCCGGAGCCAATCCGTCGGGCGGTGAGGCATCACCACGCGCCGGAGCTAGCGCGCGGGGGAGAACTGGATCTGGCGCACGTGGTGCACGCAGCCAACCTGCTGGCTGCGGACATGGGTTACGCAATGTTGCCGCCCGGCGTGGTTCCGCATCACACAGCGACGCTGGCGCTGGAGGCGTTGGGGGTGGGCGGGGAGCTGGCGCGGTTGCTGGAGCGGTTCAGGGACGAAGTGGCGGTCCTACAGGGGGTACTCAAGCAAGCGTGAGCTTCGCCGCCTTGGTTTCAACAGCCGCCGCCCGGGACACCGCCTCCCTCACAAGGGTAGGCGCCTTCGTTAAACTCGTCGAGGGCCATGACCAGCTCGCTGGTGACGGAGGGGTGGAGCCATCCCTTACCCACGGGCGGGACGATCAATTGGCCAATCAGGTTATCCGCACTTCGAATCAAATCCTGGACCGAATCGGGGATCGTGAATCCAGTCTGCTCGTTCAGCGCCACATTCAGCTTTGCGGCGATGAGTTGGTGAGCCAGCGCTACCAATCCGTTGCCGCGAACGGGCCGGCGAAGGATCGAAAGCAACTGGTCCTTCGAGTAAGTCACAGTGCCCAAGGTCAACGTGTCTAGCGGCCAGGCGTCCGGATGGTTCTTCCAGTAGCCCTGGGTGAAAAAGGCGCAGCCGTTCTGGGCCCAGACGGGCGGAGCGCCCACCAGGCAAATCAGGATCACCGGCACAAGGCACAAGCCGACGATGCGCATAAGGCTCCTCCTTTTCGTGAATAGTCAGGCGGCCGCAGCCGTCACGAACGGACAGGGCACAGTTCTATTAAGCGCCGTTACGAAGCGACTGTCAGCCGGTATGATGCGGATGAGCGCCGAGGAACGTTGCGGGAATTACCGTACCATAACGGATCCCCGCAAACGCCTGCTATTTCACCGTGGCGTCGGGTTTCAAGCCCGTCTTTTCGTAAAGCTTGCGCCGGGCCGCTTTATCGCCCTTCGCGATATCCCAGGCGATTTCGGCCACGCGCTCGGCGTGCTCGCGGGGAACGACGACCACGCCATCGCCGTCAGCCACCACGAAGTCGCCCGGGCGAACGAGCACGCCGCCCACCACGACCGGACGATTGATGGCCGCGGCTTCGATGCGACCGGGCCTGGTGCCGCCGCCGACGTATTTCGAGTACACCGGGATGCGTTGCAGGATGAGCTCGTCGGAATCGCGACAAGGCCCGTTGGTGATGACGCCGACAGCGCCGCGGGAGCGCCAGTTCAGCGCGTTGTTGGAGCCGATGAAGCCGGTGTTCTCGATGCCCTGGGCGTCAATGACGATGACGTGCCCAGGCTTCAGAATGCGCGAAAAAAGTTCCGGAGCGTAGTTCTGATACCAGTGGCTATGCCACTTGCGGAACTCTTCGTAGGGCATCTGCCCGGCCGGCGGGCGGTTGGTCGGCACGTACTGATAAGTTACTGCCACACCGTAAATGCGGTGCGCGAGCTGATCGGTTTGATCCCGCCACAGGGGACGGATGTCGTGATCCATGACGCCGATATCCTGCAAGCCGATGGCCTGCATGGCGTCAATGACGTCACTGACACGCAATCCCTGGTACTTGCGGACGAGAACCATGGGGTCCTCGTCGCTGGTTTCGGGGTAGCGGAGCAGATTGGCGCCCTTGCGCAGCTCTTCGTCGGAGAAACTCGGCGGCGCCTGCTGGGCCACCGCCGCACTCAGGCAAACGACAAGAAGCAAGCACGTTGCTCGCACCATGCCGCCGAATCTAACACAGGGGCGGCGCGGTGCGCACGGGTTACTTGTCAGTGAGGGCAGCTACGCCAGGCAAAGTCAGGCCGGCCAGAAACTCCAGCGAGGCGCCGCCGCCCGTGGAAATGTGCGAGATCTTGTCGGCGACGCCAGCCGCCTTGATGGCTTTCTCGGAATCGCCGCCGCCCACGACGGAGAGGGCGCCGGAGGCGGCCACTGCCTTGGCCAGCGCCACGGTCCCGGCATCGAAAGGCGGCATTTCGAAAACGCCCATAGGCCCGTTCCAGATGATGCTCTTCGCTTTGGCGATTTCAGCCGAGTAAAGCTCGACGGTTTTGGGACCGATATCCACGCCGGCCATGCCGTCGGGAATGGTTTCCACGACCTTGTGCGGCGCGCCGGGTTCCACCTTTTCCGCCACCACGTGATCCACAGGAAGCATCATCTTGTCGCCGGCCTTGGCCATCAGCTCGCGGGCTAACTCGACTTTGTCCGGCTCCACCAGCGAGTTACCCACCGGCTCGCCCTTGGCCAGCTTGAACGTGTAGGCCATGGCGCCGCCGATCAGGAGCCGATCCACGATCTTCAGTAAGTTCTCAATCACCCCGATCTTGTCCGATACCTTGGCGCCGCCCAGGATGGCGACGCAGGGACGCGGCGGGTCCTGAGTAACTTTGGTGAGATACTCCAGCTCTTTCTCCATGAGCAAGCCGGCAGCCGCCTTGGGCACGAAGCGCGTAATGGCTTCGGTCGAGGCATGGGCGCGATGGGCGGTGCCGAAAGCATCGTTCACGTAATAATCGCAACCCGCTGCGAGCTGGCGCGCAAATTCGGGATCGTTTTTCTCCTCTTCGGGATGGAAGCGAAGGTTCTCCAGCAGGATGATGCGGTGCCCTTCCGCCTTGAGTTTTTCAACCTCGGGACCGATGCAATCGGGCGCCATCACCACAGGCTCGCCGAGCAGCTCCTGGAGGCGAGCCGCGACCGGCTTGAGGCTCATCTCGGGATTGGGCTTGCCCTTGGGACGACCCAGGTGGCTGGCCAGCACCAGCCGGGCGCCGCGCTCCAGAGCGTACTTGATGGTTGGCAGGGAAGCGCGGATGCGCTTGTCGGAGGTGATTTCCTGTCCGCCGGGCGCCAGCGGCACGTTGAAGTCCACGCGCATGAAGACGAGCTTGCCTTCCAGATCCAGATCGCGGATGGATAACTTTGGCATCGAGTCCTCCTTGAATCTCCGATCCTAGCATGGAGCAGGAGGCCGGCGGAGACAGGCTATTTCTCGAACGCCGGCAGGTCGCTGAGCCGGGGATGACGCTGCCCCGCCGCGCGCATCGCTTCCAGAAGCGCGCCGGCGGCGGGGGGATACATGGGAGGGCCGCAGACATTGCCGGCCTCGCTTTCTACCAGGGCACAAAAACGCTGCCGCAGGATTTCGCTGCGAAACACACCGCCAATGTAAGCGACGCGGATCGTTTCGCCGGGGGCAAACAACTGGCCTCGCACAGCGGCAACCAGGGCAGCCAGTTGGGCAGCGGCGTTTTCCAGGATCTCGCGGGCCACGGCATCGCCCTCGCAGGCGGCGCGATCCACCAGAACAGCAAAGCGCGCGATTTGCGGACGGGAAAACTCGGTCGTGTAGAAGCGGTGGAGCAATTGATTGGCGGAGGAGCTTTCAGTGGCTTTCAGCAAGAGGCCGTGGAGCGAAGTAGGCGGTCCCCAGCCTTCCTCATAGCGGAGGGCGGCGCGCAAGGCCTGGCGCACCAGATCGAAAGCGCCGCCTTCGTCGCCGAAGATGTAGCCCCAGCCGCCGGCGCGCGCGGTGCGGCCGTCGGCGTTGCGCCCGAAGGCGATCGAGCCCGTGCCGGCGATGGCAATGATGCCAGGTTCACCGCCCGTGGCGCCTGAGAGGGCAATCAGGGCGTCTGTGGTCACGATGAGTTCGTCGGCACGCAGCATTTGTTCGAGCAAGGCGCGTTTGTCCTCGGGTCCGCCGCTGAAGCCAAGGCAGGCCGCGCGAAAACGCGCCAGCGAAGGATCCAGGCCCGCGTTCCGGCAGGCCTCGCCCACGGATTCCCGAATCGCGGTTAGGAACTTCTCGCGTCCCTCCGGACCGCCCACATGATTGCAGGGGCCGCCGCGGCCCATACCAAGCACGCGTCCAGACGCGTCGGCGACAAGCGCGATGGTGGCGGACTGGCCGCCGTCCACACCCAGGAACAAGGCTGCCTCCTAATCCAGACGATACAACCTCGCGCCGTTGCGTTCGGCGAGGAAAGTGGCGCCCCAGAGGACGGCGTTCTTGCGGAAGTCTTCCGCGCCGAAGTCCTCGTCCCAGATGAGCACGTAGCGGACGTTGCGGCGCTTGAGTTCGCAAGCGGCGGCGCGCCGCAAGCCGAGCGGGGGCGGCAGTTCGGCGACGTCGGGCTCGTCATCGAGCCTGCGCCACTCCCCGGAAGGCAGTTTCCCTTCCAAACGGACGCGGCTGCGATACTGGTCGCGCGAGCATTCCAGCACCACGCGATCCAGCGTCTGCGGCCTGTGGAATTCCACCTCGACGAACATGCCCGGCTCGAGTGTCTGCCAGCTTCGCCAGCGCGTAGCGGGGCTGTTGTCGAAAGCCAACTGCACGTCCCAGGGTTTCGGCCAGGCGCGGAGACGCCAGAGGGGGTGGCGCGGCAGCTCGCGCTCGCCCCGGAAAAGACGCATCTCGCCGACGCTGAAATGGTCCGGCCCGCCGCGATTGGTCTGCACCACGCGGACGGCGGCCAGTTCGACGGGCGGAAAGCGGAAGGTCAACTGGCGTTGCGGCGCGTACTCGGGGATGATGCCGTGCCAGAGGATATCGCCGAGCACCGCGTTGAAAGCCGATTGATAAACGACCAGGATCTCGCGCGTGGTGTAAGCGTCGGGGACCTGATTGAAGGTCAGGATGCGCGCGCCAGGCGGGGTCAGGTCCTCGATCATGCGCGCGATGGGATAGAAGAGACTCTTGCGCGTCAGCCAGGACTCTTCGGATTCCAGGCGCAAGGCCTGTCGGACGGGAATTTTGGTGAGTCGCCAGGCGTTAGGATCGCAGTACAGATTGACCACATCGGGCCAGCTCGCGATAGCATGCGCGAGCGCGAAGCCGGCGGCGAGGGCGCGCCAGCGAATCAAGACCACGGCCATGGCGAGCGATACGAAAGGCACGGCGGGGATCAGGAACCGTGTGCCGATGTTACTGGCGTAGGGCAGGCCGAATAGCAGGCCGGCAGCCAGAAGCCTGCGTCCTGCCGGATGGGTCAGTGCCCCCAGACCTAACGGGGCCAGCAAAAACAAAGGTCCGAGCAGACCGCAGAGTACTGCGCCGCGCACGGTAACTTCCAGCGGAATATCCCAGTGACTTTTCAGGCCGATATAATTGCGCATGTGATGGAGATATTCCTGCTCGAAAGATACGTGCACATAGGGATTGGGAAAATAGCGGTTGAAAAAGGGAGAAAAGGGATTGCCCAGCCAGATCCAGTTTTTGGCCACCCAGGGAATGACGGGTATAGCCGCGCACAGCGCCAGCACGGCCAGGGACGGCATCCATCGCTGCTTCTCGCGCAATAACTTCCAGGCCACGAAGCCCAGAGCGTAGACCGCGCCGAGAAACGCGGTGTACTTGGCCGCATAGCAGAAGCCGGCGAGTAACCCGATTAGTGGTAGCAGGCGAGGGGCCCGTTCGCGATCCCAGATCTGGACCAGATAAAAGACCGTGAATAGAAGCCAGGCGGTGGCGACGTCAATATAGGCGGTGGTCCCGTCCTGTCCCACGACCGGACTAAGAAAGGTGAACAAGGCGGCGAGGACGCCCGCGGGGCCGAAGCCGAAGCGGCGGGCGTAAGTGATCATGCTCAAGGGCAAAGCGATGAGGAAGGCAAAGTGGACCAGGGCTGCGGCCGAGTGGCGCCCGACGGAGAACGCGAACAGGTAGAGCATCTCGATGCCCTGGGAAAGGTTCGCGTACATGTTGGTGGTAATCGGTTCCAAGCCGCGGTGGCGCAGGTAGCGAGAGACCAGTCCGAGATGGTACGTGCTGCCGTCGGGGCTCATCTCGGGCGCCATGGCGTTGAAAAAGTAAAGGATCAGGAAAGGCAGGCCAAGTGCGAAGAACAAGCGTTTCCAGAAGGCCGGCAGCGGCGGCTGGCACTCCCCCTCGGCACGGAACCAGCCTCGCCAGAGCGCGAGTGCGACGACTGCGAGGCCAAAGGTCTGGAACACTCCCTTGCGCGCCAGTCCGAGCGTGGCAGCGACGAAGACGAGCTGGCTAAGGCAGGCGGCGCCGGCGGCGAAAGCGAACAGGGGACGCTCCTCGCGGTACAGCCTGAGTTCGAGGGCGCGCAGGACCAGATAGCCCAAGGCCAGGGCAGCGGCCACCGTCAACACAGCGCCGTACAGGATGTAGAAGGCCTGCGGCATCAGACGCTGAGCCGGCCGTGCATCATTGGAGGAAGCCGGCGCTCTTCAGGATGAAACCGAGGCGCGCGCCGTCTTGCGGCGCCACCCACGGCTTGTCTATTTCCAGGGTGACGTAGTTGTGGAGGTCGGTTCGTAACCATTCCGCCGGCACCGGTTTTTCGATGCGGAATTCGCCTCCTTTTTCATACCGCGAGCGATCGAGCAACTGGCCGTTGACGAGGACTGAGACCACGACCGGGCCGCGTTGCGCGAAGGTTACTTCCGGAATGGCGAACTCCATTACGAAGCGGAGGCGTTGCGTGGTGGGAAGCCGGAAGACGAGCTCGGCCCTGGGTTCCAGCCAGCGCCAGGCGCCGCCCTCAAGGTGCCGGCTGACGCCGCGCACGAAGTGGGCTTCGGCGTTGGGCGCGTTCATCGTGATGAAGTGAGTTACAGGACTGGGTTCGGGCCCCGTCATCGGGCGGCGCTGCACCGGGGGAGCATAGTAATCCGGGATCGCGGTGCATCCCGCCAGTAAAAGAGCACTGGTGATCCAAGCGCGCCGGAGCCTCACGAAAAAGCGAGTATAGCCGACGGCGACGCCGCTCTTCCAGCCGCCTCAGACTTTCTCCGGCACGACGTAAGGTTCGCGGTAGCGACGGGTCAGGAGCTGATCGGCCTCCGGGTCGTTGATGAAGCGCTCGCGGGAGGGATCGAAGCGGAGCTTGCGCCCGGTGCGGTAGCTGATGTTGGCCAGATGACAGAGCGCGGCCGAGAGGTGGCCTTCCTCGATGTCGCAGAGCAGACCGGTATGGCGCCGGCTGCGCACCGCGGCGAGGAAGTTTTCCACCAGGGGCGTGGTGTCCCACTTCTGCGGCTCGACATACTTCATCTGTTCGACCAGCTCCATTTTCTCGCCCCGGTAAATCTGGAAGCCCTCGAGATCGAGCGACATGACCCCGTCGCTACCGAAGAAGATATTGCCGATGTAATTCTGGCCGTCGCGCACGATGCTGGCTTCGCCCGTGGTAAGCAAGCCGCGGACTTCGAAGACGAGCAGGCAGTCGCCGTAATCGAACTCGGCGATCTGGGTGTTGGGGGTTTCCTGATCGTCGTCGTAGACGAACTTGCCGCCGGTGGAGTGGACCACGGTGGGCAGCGTCTGTTTGCCCAGGCCCCAGCGGGCAATGTCCATTTCGTGCACGCCCTGGTTGCCGATGTCGCCGTTGCCGGTATCCCAGAACCAGTGCCAGTTATAGTGAAACCGATTGGGGTTGAAAGGTCGCCAGGGGGCGGGGCCGAGCCAGAGGTCATAGTCCACGCCCGGCGGGACCGGGCCGTCGGGCTGCCGGCCGATGGAACGGCGCCGCTTGTAACAAAGTCCTTTGGCCATGTAAAGCTTGCCGATGGCGCCCTGACGCAGTAACTCGATCGCGCGCCGCTTGTGGGCGATGCCGCGACTCTGCATGCCGACCTGAACGATGCGCTGGTACTTGCGCGCGGCCTCGATCATTTTGCGCCCCTCCCAGACGTTGTGGCTGGCGGGCTTTTCGACATAGACGTCCTTGCCGGCCTGGCAAGCCCAGATCGTTTGCAGCGCGTGCCAGTGGTTGCAGGTGGCGATTGAGACCACGTCCACTTCGCGGTCTTCGAGAAGTTTGCGGAAGTCCTGGTAGACCCTAGGCTTGAAGCCCTGTACCTTTTCGGCCAAGGCCACGGCGCGCTCCGACTGTGCGGTGTCTATGTCGCAGACCGCGACGACGCGGGCGCCGCGGCGGGAACCGAACAGCGAAATGTGGTCGCGACCGCGGCCGCGCACGCCGACCACGGCCACGTTGATGCGATCGTTGGCGCCGAGCACCGGCGCGGCGGCGGTGGCGACGAGGAAACTCCTGCGATCCATGCTCATGGGCGTCTCCGGTCTTTCATCATGACACGGGCGAGCGCAGCCGTGGTACAATGCGCGCGCTATGACGCGGAAAGAGTTCTTGCGGACCGCGGTCGCAGCACCCGCGGTATTGACCCAGGCAGGCAAGCGGAGGAATCTCGTCTTCATTCTGAGCGACGATCATCGCTACGACTTCATGAGCTGCGCCGGCCATCCGTTTCTGAAGACACCAAATCTGGACCGGCTGGCAAAGGGCGGCGTGTGGTTCCGCAACGCCTTTGTCACGACTTCGCTCTGCTCGCCTTCGCGGGCCTCGATCCTGACCGGACTTTACGTGCATGCCCACGGCGTCACGGACAACGTGACGCCCTTGCCCCCAGGGCTCGTTACCTTCCCGCAACTTTTGCAAAAGCACGGTTACCGGACCGGCTACATCGGCAAGTGGCACATGGGCGGAGAGTCGGATGCCCCGCGACCGGGCTTCGATCGCTGGATCAGCTTCCGCGGACAAGGGGTTTACTGGAATCCGGTGCTGAACTTCGATGGCCAGCGGCGGCAAGTGAAAGGCTACGTCACCGACATACTCACGGAAGAAGCCATCAAGTTCATCGAGGAGAACAAAAGCCGGCCGTTCCTGCTTTACCTGGGGCACAAAGCCGTCCATCACGAATTCTTCCCGGCAGAACGGCACAAGAATCTCTACTCGGACGTGCCTTTGCCATACCCCAAATCCATGGCGAATACCGAAGAAAATTACCGCGGCAAGCCCGACTGGGTGAGGCGGCAGCGTAACTCATGGCATGGCGTGGACGGCATGTACGATCACAAGATTCCTTTCGACCAGTTTTACCGGGATTACTGCCGCACACTCATGGCTCTGGATGAAAGCGTGGGCCGCATCGTCAACACGCTGGAAGAAAAAGGGCTGCTCAACGACACCCTCGTCATCTACATGGGCGACAACGGCTTCATGTTCGGCGAGCATGGCCTGATTGACAAGCGGGCCATGTACGAACCGTCCATCCGGGTGCCGATGATCGCCCACTGCCCGGACCTCTTCGAGGGTGGCCGGCAGGTGCAGGGGATGGCTCTGAATCTCGACATTTGCCCCACCATGCTCGAGGCCGCGGGTGTGCCCGTGCCGCCCGGCTTGCACGGACGATCGCTCCTGCCCCTGATCCGCGGGACCGGCGAGTGGCGGACCGAGTTCCTTTACGAATATTTCTGGGAGCGCGACTTTCCGCAAACTCCCACCGTCCTCGGCCTGCGCACGAATCAGTACAGCTACATGCAATACCACGGGATCTGGGACTTGGACGAGCTGTATGACATCCAGAAAGATCCCGATCAGATGAACAACTTACTGGGCGATGTCCGGATTACCACGCAGGCCGGCCGCCTGTTCAATCGGATCAAGGATCCGGAACTGAAAAAGCTCGTCGCGGACTTGCAAGGGCGCATGAGAAAGATTCTGGCCGCCACCGGCGGTCGCCCCGAGCCCACATGGAAGGCGTAAGCGACCGCCGTCTTACTTGCCTCTGACCTCGAAAAGGTAGCGGCCCGAACCTACCTCGAGAATGATCTCGTCCCTGGTCTGGCGTCCGGCACTGATGCCGGGGACGCCGCTGGCGAACTGATTGCCCTTCCACACCGTACGCCCGGACTCCGTGACCTCCACTTCCTGCCAGTTGTTGAGCTTGGGCAGATGCACTTCCGCGGTGCTTCCCACCGGGATGATGACCTCGAGGCGGAAGCTTTCGGGCGTGCGGCTCCACTGTGAGAGCACGCGCCCGCGCAGCGTCTCCGTATCGCCGGAGACCCAATCCAGGTCGCGCACGGCGCCGGGCACGATGCGAATGCGCTCGAAGCCAGGCCGCTCGGGATCCAGATCAATCCCGGCCAGCGCCTTGTAGAACCAGGCGCCCACGCTGCCGAACATCGGGTGGTTGTGAGAGTTCATGCCCGGGCCTGTCTTGTTCTGCCAGAGCTCCCACAGCGTAGTGGCGCCGTTTTCCACCATATAGCCCCAGCTCGGGTAAGTGGTTTGCGTTGCCAGGTCATAAGCCAGGTGGGTCTGACCCTGCCGCGTAAGCAACTCCATGATGTACTTGGTCCCGATGATGCCCGTGGTCAGGTGGGTATTGTTGCGGTAGATGATATCGTCGCGGAGATACGAAGACACGGCACCGCGGCGCTCCTTGGGGACGAGGTCAAGGTACAGCGCCAAAGTATGCGCAGTCTGGGTGCGGTTGGCGTAAGTGCCGTCCGGGTTCAGGAATCGTTTATTGAAGGCGTCGCGGATTTCGTCCGCCAGCTTTGCGTAGGCCTCCGCTTCGGTCTTGCGACCCAGGATCTGGGCCATGCGCGAGGTCAGATGAGCGCTGTAGTAGTAATAGAAAGTGGAGACCAGTTCGCCGGGCGTGCGTTCGATGGGCACCCAGTCGCCGTAATAGCTGTAACTCAAGATGCCGTCTTTGGCCTGGGAACGCTGGAAATCAGTCCAGGCCTTGATTCCCTCGAAGTGCTCCTCGAGGACGCGACGGTCCCCGTGATACAGGTAGAGATACCACGTGATGAGGGGATAGGCAGCGCCCCAAGCCGGATCGGCGGGCCTTCGCCCGTACTTGTGGGGCACGGTATCCGTCACGCTTCCGTCCGGCCCCTGGATATCCCGGATGTTACGCAGGAAGTTGGCGTAAAAGGCGGCCGAGTCGTAATTCCACAGGGTAGGTTCGGTATAAAGATGAGCGTCGGCCATCCAACCCATGCGCTCGTCGCGCTGGTTGCAATCGGTAGGGACGCTGTGCAGGTTGCTGCGAATGCCCCAGAGGATGAGGTGCTGGATGCGGTTGAGGATCTGCTTGGAGGCGACGAAATTGCCGTGGGGTTTCACGTCCGTGTGGACCACGCGGCCGCGGATGGAATCCAGGCGCGGCGTGCCGGGGTAGCCGGTGACCTCGACATACCGGAAGCCGTGATAAGTAAACCGCGGCTCCCAGATTTCCTCGTCGCCGTCGCCGCGCAGGATATAAGTGTCGGTTGCCCGCGCGCGGCGGATATTTTCGACGTTAATCATGCCGTTGTCATAGACAAGTTCGGCATGGCGCAGCCGGACCGCCGTGCCCCGGGGACCGCGAACCCGCAACTGGCACCAGCCGGCGAAATTCTGCCCCATGTCGAACACGTAGACGCCGGGTCGCGGACTCCACATTCTCAGCGGTACGATCGTGTCGGTGACGCGGATGGGCGGCATCATCTGTGCGGAAAGCTGACCCTTAGGAGGATCCACGAGCGTTGCCGCCTGCCAGCCGACATCCACGAAGCCCGGACGATCCCAACCCGGCGTTTCCAGGCGAGCGTCGTAAGTTTCGCCGTCATAAATGCTGTCGGAGAGGATCGGTCCCTGGCGCACTTTCCATGAGGCGTCCGTTACCACCTCGGTTCGCTGGCCTCCTTCCATTTCGATGTTGAGCTGAAGCAGAGCCGCCCGGGAGCCGTACCATCCCTGCCCGAGGATAATGCCGACGGCGTTAGCGCCCTGGCGAAGCAGATCCGTAACGTCATAGGAAGTGTAGAGCACGCGCTTGTCATAAGTGGTCCAGCCGGGATCGAGAACGTGATCCCCCACTTTCCGACCATTGATGCGAAGCTCGTAATAGCCGAGGCCGGAGATAAAAGCACGAGCCCGCACCGGACGGGCAGGGAGGTTGAATTCCTTGCGGAGCTGGTTGGCACCGCCGATCCAGCGCCCTTTCCAATCGGACGGGTTCAGCAGGCCCATGGTGAAGCGGGCCGGGCGGCTGTAAGGACTGGCCTGACCGGCAGCGTCCCACCAGCGGACTTTCCAGTAATAGGTGCGGCCGCTTTCCAGCGGCTTGCCGTTGTAAGTAACGTGGGTGGACTGAGCGCCCTCGACTCGCCCACTGTCCCAGACGTCTCCCACGTTAACCTCGGGACGAGTGGAGACGAGAATTTGCCATGCGGTCTGTCGCTGCCCGCGCTCGGTATGTTCCAGAACCCAGGAGAAGCGCGGGCGCGCAACGTCCACGACCTCGGGATTGACAAGGTATTCTGTGCGCAGCCCGGTGGGCGGCTGCGGTTGTGTCCAGGCAAGCGAGATGACCGTAACGAACAACAGGGGCAGCTTGCTATCCATGGCTCGATCTCCGAACTGCCAATTGTACTGTGGAAAGGAAGCGGTCGGGTTGGGGGTCAGACCAGATCGAAACTCTGGCCGCGGGTGGGAATGACGACATCCAGATCGTAGCGTTCGCGGATGGCCCGCGCGAGGGCTTCCGCCTGCGCGGGCTCGCCGTGCACGAGAAAGACGCGCTTCAGGGCCGGCGTGATGGGCTTCATCCAAGCGAGCAGCTCCTGCTGATCGGCGTGCCCGCTGAGCTCATTCAGGGTTTCCACTTCGGCGCGCAGGCGCATCGGTTCGCCGAAGATAGAAACCTCGGGGAGTTTGTCCACCAGCTTGCGGCCCAGCGTGTTGGCGGCCTGAAAGCCGGTGATGAGCACGGTGTTGCGCGGATCCTCGATGTTGTTCTTGAGGTGGTGGAGGATGCGGCCAGCCTCGCACATCCCCGAAGCGGCGATGACGACGAAGGGACCGCGCAAATCGTTGAGGGCTTTGGACTCCGCCACGTCCTTGATAAGTTTCAGCCGCGGAAACTGGAAGGGATCCTGACCCTGGGCGAGGAAACGGCGCGTTTCGTCGTCGTAGAGCTCGGCGTGCTTGCGGAAGACCTGGGTAATCTCGACAGCCAGGGGGCTGTCGAGGAAGATCGGAATGGAGGGAATGCGTCCTGCATCCGCGAGTTCGTGCAAAAGAAGGATGAGCTGCTGGGCGCGGCCCACGGCGAAAGCCGGAACGATGATCTTGCCGCCGCGGGCGCAGGTGCGGTTGATGACGTTGGCCAGCTTGTCGGCAACGACTTCCGCGGGCTTGTGCAGGCGGGCGCCGTAAGTGCTTTCCAGGATGAGATAGTCGGCGGGCGGCAGCTCTTCGGGATCGCGCGTGATAGGCAGATTCTTGCGGCCCACATCGCCGGAGAAAACGAGGCGGATGCGCTTGCCGGCGTTCTGCCAGGTGAGCAAGAGCGCGGCGGAACCCAGGATGTGGCCGGCGTCGTAAGCCTCCCAGGCCAGGCCGTCATCGAGCGGAACGCGAGTGCGCATGGGAGCGGGACGGAACAAAGGCAACACCGCTTCGGCGTCGGCGACGGTGTAGAGGGGCTGGACGGGCTCGGTCGGCGCTTCCAGGTTGAGCGCGCGGCGGCGTTGGGCGCGTTTGTTGAGATACTCGGCGTCCTTTTCGTGGAGATGGGCGGAGTCGCGCAGCATGGGGCCGCAAAGGTCCGCGGTGGCTTCGGTCGCGTGGATGGGACCGGAGAAACCCTGGCGGACGAGGGTCGGCAAGTTGCCGCTGTGATCAATGTGGGCGTGGGAGAGCAGGACGGCGTCCACGGAGTCGGGACGGAACGGGAAGTTCGTGTTGCGCTCCCAGGCTTCCTTGCGCCGCCCCTGATAAAGTCCGCAATCGAGCAGGTAGCGGCGGCCGTCCACGCGCAACTCGTGCATGGAGCCGGTGACTGTCTGCACCGCGCCCCAGAAAATCAGCTTCATGTGGTCCAGCATATCAGCACCGCGGCCGTTGTATGATCAAAGCGATTGCAGGAGGAACACGATGAACAGCAGCAATCCGGCAAGGCGTGATTTCTTGCGTGCGGCGACGGCTGCGGTGGCGGCGCCGGCGATCCTGGCCCAGCGCGGCGCCAACGACCGGCTGGGCGTGGCGGTGATCGGCGTGGGCACCCGCGGTTTTCAGCTTTTGCGCGAAGCGCAGGCCATCCCCAACACCGAGATCCGCGTGATCTGCGACCTTTACGACGGCAACCTGCGGCGGGCCAAGGAATTCACCACGAACCAGAAGGTGCGGCTCACCAAGGCGTGGGAGGAAGCCGCGGCTGACCGCGAGGTGGATGTGGTGATCATCGCCACGCCCGATTTCTGGCACGCACCCATGGTCATCGCAGCGGCGCAAGCCAAGAAAGACATTTACGTGGAGAAGGGCTGGTGCACCAAGCTGGAGGACGCCAAGCGCATGCGCAAGGCGGTCAAGGACAACAAAGTGGTCATGCAGCTCGGCCACCAGTACAACAGCCTGCCCACGTTCCACCGCGCGCGGCAGATTTATCAGTCCGGCGAGCTGGGCAAAGTCCCGCTCGTGCGCACTTACATTGACCGCACGAATCCGTGGCCGGAATGGCAGTTTTACACGGCCTACAACATTCAGCAGCCGCCCAAAGACGCCAGCCCGGAAACCATAGACTGGGAGCGTTTCATCGCCAACGCGACCAAGAGGCCGTTCGACGTGGAGCGATTCTTCAAATGGCGGTGCTGGTGGGAGTACGGGACCGGCATCGCCGGGGACCTCATGAGCCACCTGTGGGACTCGGTGAACTTCGTCATCGGCATGGGAATTCCCGAGAGTTGCGTCACCCAGGGCAATCTCTACTTCTGGCACGACGGCCGCGACGTGCCCGACATGTGGCACGTGCTGTTCGATTATCCGAAGCGGGAGCTGGCGATCACCTTTGCCTGCTGCTTCCACAACCGGCACGTAGGCGAGGTCGTGCAGTATCTGGGCCGCGAAAAGACGCTGGAGGTTTCGCCTTCGTTCTGCCGGACCTACGTGGCGGAGTGGAAGCCCGAGTTCAAGGAGCGGCTGGCGGAGGCGCGCAAGCTGGCCGAGAAGGCGGGTCTCTCGCCCATGGACATGCCGGTGCCGCCCGATTATTCGTTCAAGAAGGGCGAACTGGAAGTCAGCAGTCACATGGAAAACTTTTTCGAGTGCGTGCGCACGCGTCAGGAGCCGCGCTGCGGGGTGGACCGCGCGTTTGAAGAAGCGGTCACCATCTGCATGTCGGTCGAGGCCTACCGGCAGCAGCGTCGCGTGCGCTGGGATCCGGTGAGCGAAGAAATCGTCTGAGGACCCCGCGCGTCCACCAGCAAAGTCACGAGCCGGCAGGGTTTTTCCCGGTAAAGCCGTCCGACTCCCGGCGGACAAGTTACCTGGGCATGTTAGTAACTCCGGGCGAGGTGGCGTAGAGATTTACGCCATCACTTACAAAGGACTGGGCGGAACAGGTGTCCGGCTCCAGTCCGATTTCCATTCCACCGCGCACGAGGGCGGGCCAGACGAATTTCCTTCCGCCGATGCTGTCCTGGCAGATCAGGAAGGAAACGATCTGCCCGTCGGCCAGTCCGGTGATCGTGGCGGCCGTGACGTCGCCCGTCAGGGTAATGCTCTGTGCGGTTCCCGCGGAGAGGTCGAACACGGGCGTGGGGGAAAAGGGCACCGCCACGCGCCCGGTGAGCAGGGGCGTGCCGGCCGCAGCCGAGTTGGGACTGACCATCAAGGAGGACACGTCCACCGCCTCCAGGTCAGCGCCCCGAACGCGCTTCAGCGTGGCCAGAGCCTCTTCATTCCAGCGGGCATCGGGCGCGCCAGTAATGTACCAGGAGGATCCGTTGTCCGCGAGGATCAATCCGTATTTTTTGAGAGCCCGCAGAATGACCTGCACTTCGGGAGGGAAACCGGAAATGTCATAGTCCTTGCGCAGGCGGAAGCGCTGGCCCATGGGCGGCAGGTCGGGATCGCTTGTGCGGGAGGCGAAGTGCCGGGCTGGCCAGACATACTCGCGACGCGTGCGCGGAACCGTGAGGCGCAGGGCGTGACGGATCTCACCGCTAGCCACCTCGTCGTAGCGGACCAAGCCGGGAAGAATGGGCAAGCCGGCGCCGTCGGCGGAGGTCCAGCCCGCGGGACGCAGCAGGTTCGATCGCAGATCGAAGATCGCGCCCGAAGAAGCTTCCCACGTGCCATCGGGCAGCGGCTTGGCGGCGTAGAGTTCATACAGCTTGCACTTTCCCTGTTGCACGACGATCAAGTGAGCGTCGGCAGCCGGTTCGACGGCGGGATTGGGCGGTATCGGGTAAGGACCGGGGTCGCTCTCGGCCGCTCCGGCAGTGAAGCGGACGGGCACCAGAGGCTGGTCCTCGGGCACGATGTTGAAGGGAATAGCGCCGCTCCGCCCGAAATCCGGATGCAGGCTGCGTTCGGGTCCGTTGTTTGCGATGTACCTGGCCGACCGGGGATCCACAGGCAGATGATCCACCGGCGTATTCCAAATATTGTTCGGCGGGAAGACCGGGCAACCCGCGATCTCGGCCTGTCCAAAACACCACGTGCACCCAAGAAATGCGCAAATAGCCAGCAACGCAGGGCGCCCCATCGAAACAAAAAGGTTATACCTTCCCATTGCTGATCCCCGGAGTCAGGGGCCATTATAGCAACACAGGGTTTGGCCGGTGCACACGATGAATATAATCGAAAGAGCCATGCTGGTCTCCTTATTGCTCGTCGCGATCCTTTCGATCCCTGCGGTCGCTCAAAAGAAGCCCGTAACCCTGGAAGCTCTCGCCGCGCAGCGCCCCACGCCGCCGCTTTCTCCGGTGTGGGCGCCGGACGGCCGGCGCTTCGTGTACACCGAAGAGGGCAAGTTATGGCTCTACGACATACCGTCCCGAAACAAGCGGGAGCTGGTCGCCCTGGCAGCGCTGAGCGCCGCGGCTGTGAAGACGGAAGAACCCTCCACTTATCCCTGGGAAAACCGCGGCGTACGCGACCAGAATATTCAGTGGCTGCCCGGAGGCCGTGAGTTGCTGATCCGCGCAGGCGGGGATCTGTTCCTGTTCCGGCTGGCCGCCGGCGGATGGGTCCAGCTGACAACCACGCCCCAGGACGAACGGGATCCCAAGGTCTCTCCGGATGGCCGTCGCGTGAGCTTTCGCCGGCATCACGACCTGTGGGTTCTGGATATCGCCTCCCGTCGCGAGACGCGGCTCACCCATGACGGCTCCGAGAGTCTGCGTAACGCCGAACTGGACTGGGTTTATCCGGAGGAGCTGGCGCTGGGAACGGCCCACTGGTGGTCGCCGGATTCCACCCGCATCGCCTACCTCCAGTTCGACGTAAGCCGCCAACCGCTCTATCCGCAGGTGGACCTGCTGCCGTTGCCGCCCCGTTACGAGCCACAGCGCTATCCCAAAGCCGGCGAACCCAATGCCGAAGTGCGGCTGGGGGTCGTCGCCGCATCTGGCGGTCCTACGCGCTGGCTGGATCTCGGCGACGCCAACGACAAGCTGCTGGCCCGCTTCTACTGGCTGCCGGACTCGGCCGGCGTCCTGGTCCAGAAACTCAATCGTACGCAAAACCGGCAGGAACTGATTCTGGCCGATTCCGCGGGAGGAAAAGCGCGCGTCCTGCTCGAAGAGAGCGATCCCTACTGGATCAACGTCCGCGATAACTTCCGCTGGCTCAAAGGCGGCAAGGAGTTTCTCTGGTGGAGCGAACGGGACGGCTGCGGACATCTCTACCGTTACACGACCGACGGCAGAGCGATAACTCAACTTACGCGGGGGGACTGGGAAGTTACTGAGGTTGCCGGGGTGGACGAAAAGAACGGATATGTGTATTACGTTTCTACGCAGGCCAGTCCTCTGGAGCGGCAGCTTTACCGCGTAAGCCTGGAAGGCGGTCCTCCGCAGCGGATCACCTCCCGCGAGGGAACCCACGCCGTCAGCATGAGTCCCGGGGCAGAGTACTTTGTGGATACTTACTCGAGTCTCTCAACGCCGCCTTCGACCGTGCTGTGCAGCAGCGACGGGCGCGAGATCGCTACGCTGCGGCCTGCGGATACCAAGATCCTCACCGAATACGAAATCCTGCCGGTGGAAATCGTGCCAGTCAAGGCTTCCGACGGGGCCATTCTCTACGCGCGCCTGATCCGGCCCGCCGGTTTCGATCCTGCGCGCAAGTACCCCGCGGTGGTGGTGATCTACGGCGGCCCACACGCGCAGGCGGTGCGCAACGCATGGTACGGCCTCAGCTTCGATCAGGTGCTGGCGCACCGCGGCTTCGTCGTATGGCAACTGGACAACCGGGGCTCCGCCGGGCGCGGGCATCTCTGGGAAGCGGCCATTTATCGCAACCTGGGCGTCCGCGAGCTGGAGGATCAGAAAGAAGGCCTGCGCCACCTGTTTTCCCTCGGGTTCGTGGACACCAAGCGGATCGGAATCCACGGATGGAGTTACGGCGGCTATATGACGTTGTATTGCCTGCTCAACGCGCCTGAGTTATTCCGGGCAGGAGTGGCCGGCGCCCCCGTTACCGACTGGCGCAATTACGACACGATTTACACCGAGCGGTACATGGGCCTGCCTTCGGAAAATCCCGAAGGTTACCGGCGCAGCTCGCCCGTGCACAAGGCAGAGGCGCTCCGGGCAGAATTGTTATTGATCCACAATCTCGAGGACGATAACGTTCTCGTGCAGAACACGATTCAGATGGCGGCCGCTTTGCAGCGCGCGGGCAAACATTTCGCGATGATGCTGTATCCGGCCAAGGGACACGGCGCGCAGAACCGCCGTCACCTGAACTCGCTGATGCTCGAGTTCTTCGAGCGGACGCTCAAGTAAGCGGTCAGCGGGTACGCCCGCCGGCGCTGCCCGTCTGGCGGGGAATCGGCGCGGTGGAGGCGGTGGAAGCCGCAGTCGGCGGCCCGGAAGCCGCTACGGTGCCGGAGCCGCCCGCGGGCGTCGGGTGGATCGTGCCGTAGCCGCGGCTCGCGTCCCAGCGCGGAGAAGGATCCCATGCCGATCGCGCGGAGACCCGCGGCGGCTCGTACACCACATACACTTCGCGCGGGCTATAGAAACGCCAGCCGAACGGGCTCGACCAGATACCGCGGTAAGGAATGTAAGTGAACAAACCGAAATAAGGATTCCAGTACCAGGCGCTGCGGCGCAGACGCACTCCCGAGTCGTTCAGCGCCTTGGCCGAAGAAAGGTTGGCCAGCGCGATGGTTTCGGCGCGACGTTTGCTCCAACGCAGGAAGGGGTCACCCGTTTTGACGTCGAACTTGCGCACCAGCAACGTGCCGTCGAGCGCGAGCGCCTTGCCCTTCTTTACCGTGAGAGCCTGTCCGCCGGCTTCGACCAGGGCTTGCCCGGCGTAAACGCGCAGCTCGGCCGGATCGGACTCGATGCGATAGAGTCCATCCTCGCGGATGTTGATGAGAGCGTCCCGGAAGCTCACCGCCAGCAGGCTGCCCTTGCTGATTTCCGCGCACTCGATCAAAAGAGCGCCTGCGATTAATTCCAAGCGCGTGTCCGTGATGTTATCGGAGAGCAGGCGAACCTGGGTATTTTCCGCCGCGCGCAGGAAAACGCCTGGCCCCAGCAACACCTCCGCGCGACCCGCCCGCGTCTCGAGTCTGCTCTGTGGGGAGATACGAGGGAATTCGCCGAACTTAGGCTGCACCTGGCGGCCGTCCAGCAAGACCTTTCCTTCGACGTAATGAATCAGACCCGCCTTGGCCGAAATTACGTTTTGAGCCAAAGCTGCCGGGCCGAACAGACCCAACAGGCCGACCAGCACCACCACCGCCCCGTTGCGCTTCATGGGGACACCTCGCACTTCAATCTTCGCCCTTTTTTGGACGCAGGTCAAGCCGGAACCGTTGCTCCCAAACCGTGGGCGGGGTACCCCTCAGCGGGCGCCGGTACCCAGGGCGGCGAGCTGGTCGAGATCGAA
>JAPWUP010000121.1 GCA_028275505.1 Bryobacteraceae bacterium | reverse complement strand
GCGCGCGTGGCGGCTGGTTTCAGTCGCACCGCTGCGTTGTTCCTTCCTTACAGGTATGGACAAGGGAGTCTTACCTTGAACTTCCCTACGACGGTTTCAGTCGCACCGCTGCGTTGTTCCTTCCTTACAGATAAAGAACGCGGATCCGACATCAACGCCCCTTGTTAGTTTCAGTCGCACCGCTGCGTTGTTCCTTCCTTACACAACTTGGTAGGAGGTAAGATGCTACTAAGTCTGGCAAACGACGTTTCAGTCGCACCGCTGCGTTGTTCCTTCCTTACACTCTAGAAAGGAGGAGAGTATGATGATTTCGGTCATTTTGCTGTTTCAGTCGCACCGCTGCGTTGTTCCTTCCTTACACCAGGAGAGAAATCAAACCCCTGCGAGGTCAATAAGGTGTTTCAGTCGCACCGCTGCGTTGTTCCTTCCTTACACTCCGAACCGGGGTACTTTGTCGATCAGCTGTCCAGCCGGTGGGTAGGTTTCAGTCGCACCGCTGCGTTGTTCCTTCCTTACACTCGACGCAGGCGGCTCTACCCTGGTGTCGGCTTGGTGTTTCAGTCGCACCGCTGCGTTGTTCCTTCCTTACACAACTTTACTCCCAAGCACTTCCGGCTGCAACCACGTCGCCGCCAGATGCCGTCTGCGCCCTTCTAACCCGATGCGCTGCCGAGCTTTCGGCCACGGCGCCGGCTCGTGCCGTCCCACCTTTCGCAAACCTCGCCTCACACCAGCGCCAAAATCGCCGTTTTCCGGCCCTGCCCGCTGGCCATCTCCCGACCGCTCAATCACTTGCCGGTCGTGGCCGGCTTCGCAAACCCTCCGCCCGATTCCGCGGAAACCCAAGTTTGCGAAAACCGGATCAGCCACCCCCGCTAACCTCTTGAAACTGTTAGGTCCGCGGACGCCCCGAGAGGCGCCCCCGGCCCAAATCTTCGCAAACCTCCCCGCCGCCCACGCAACCTCGGCGATTTGCGAAACACCGGCGCGCGTAAGTCCTTGATTTGCCGACCTCGGGGCTTCGAAAACCTCCACGGGCATCGCGACCCTCACAGCTTCAGCTCTCCCAGCGCTCCGTAGGCCTCCGCCCTGGCCCGGCACTGCTCGCACAGGGGATAAAAGTGGAGCCGGTCTTGCCGGACATTGAGCAGGTTCAACAACCGGACCCGCATACGCTCGAGCCTGGCGGGGGTCAGGTCGCACTCGAACACGCTCTTCTGGACCGGCAAGCCGTAATCCTTGAGAGCGTTCATGATGCGCTGCCGCCTCGCGTCCTGGCTGACGTCGTAGGCTACCACGACCCACATGGCAAGCACCCCTCAGCAACGCCCAGCGCCGGAGGATCTTGTGGACGTCGGACGGCTACCACGACCCACATGGCAAGCACCCCTCAGCAACCCTTCGGACAGCCGGGCTTTTGGCGTGCCCGCCGCATGGCCGGAGGCCGCTTACCACTACGGGGCTCACCCGCCGCATCGTTGTCCTTGGGCAGCCAACTGTAAGCCGAGAAATTGATCGGATAGTAGCGGGGGGCGGCGCAACTCCAGTTGTGCAGCGCGTCATAGTCCTGGATGTGGAGCAAAGTGCTCAAGGAGCCTTGGGTTCGCCCGGCCTTCTGCAAGGCCCAGACCTCGAAGGCCTTCAACCTTTCCCGTTTGAACTCCCAAGCCTGCCGCCCTTCTAGCTTTACCGGGGCCGAGGCCTCCACCAAGGAGGAGTACCGCTTCCGCGGGTCCAGCACGGTGATCCCGGTGACGCGCAGGCGCATGCTGCCCAGGCCCCGTGGTTTGCCCTTTCCGATCTTGATCGCGTGCTCGTACCGTCCATCCCCTTCGATGGCGTATAGCAATGCTCCCAGTTCTTCGCCGGTCAAGTTGTCGAAGTAAATACGCCCGGTAAAACGCGTCCCTACCCGGAGCGCATAGAGCGGTGGGGGACACTGCCGGGCAATAGCCTCGTGGAAAACGGGATCGAAAAAGTGGTGCGGGGCAATGCCCGAGGGATGCTTCGTCGTTTGATGCCAGTAGAACTTGCGGCCCATGAGTTCCACGTCCGGGTCGTCATAGCTGGCCGATTGGCGTGTAGATCTTTGCGAGACCAAGTACAGGGGGCGCGCTTTGGCACGGGTTTCGGGCGAGGTGAGCGGCGCCAGAAACAGCTTCATTCCCTTGGTGGAGGGCGACGCGGTGAGGGTAGAGGCCTCCGGCCACTTGGCCTCTTGCTCGAAGCTGTCGGCTTCTACCTCGCTCCACAGCGGGGTGCAGCGAATCTTGCCCTGAAAGGGATGGCTGCTGCGGTCGCGATCGTGGCGGCCGGAAAATCCGAAGATGCGCTCAGCTAACGAAAGTTTCTGGCCCAAGCCACGCCGTCCGTCGGAAGGAGGAAAGAATTGGCCGGCCAGATCGCGCACGCTTTTCTTTGCTGGCCAAAGGTAGTTAACGTTCTTGCCAAAGGTGGTGATCTTACCGTTCTGCTCTGTGTAGTAAATGATGGTCCCTTGTTGCAGGGAAGCCAAGTGCTCCTTCGCCTTCTCCCAACTGGCCGGATAGCTTCCCAAATCGTAGGGCGGCTTGGCGCGCTTCTCCTTGAAGTGGTTCCGGTAATGGGGATGGTCAAGGTTGGTCAGGTAGGTCTTGATGACGTTCTGGGGCAACAACAGAGGCTGACCGTCGGCAGGCCTCCACCAAAGCTGCCTGGGGCCCGTTGCCGCCTTTTGGGCGAGAAGATTTCGGCGATACGGCTCCTGGTGCCAGCCACTCCCTGTCGGCCCCTGGGTGTTTACCTGGATCGGCTTCACCTCCCAGCCTTGGGACCCCGGCCTCGTGAGCCTCCCGGCCTGGAAGACGCGGCGGCGGTAAGGGATCGGCTTCTCGTAGTCCGCAATGTTGACCTCGCCGCACAAGCTATTGGTAAGGGCCTCGACCCCGGCCCGGAGTACCCCTTTCAGGGAAGATCCCGGAATGGCGTACCGCAGCTTGCCTTCGCCGTCCTTCAACCGGAAAAAGTGTCGCGGTATCAATCGAAGTTGGTCGGCTTGGTCGGTGTTTGCCGGCTCGAAGGGGAAGCCCATGGGTACAAAGACGGGGGTAAGAGCTTCGGCTTCAATTTCGAGCACTCCCGAAAAAGCGCCCTCTTGCCAGCGGGCATGGTCGGGGTGGGGCGGCGAGGCGGTCCAAGGTTGCGACTCGGCGAACGCAACGAAGTTGTAAGGGTTGTCATCCACGCTGGGCATGCGGCCTGCAAGTTCACCCGCGTCCCTGCCGAACCGTATGATCTCGTAGCCCGGGTGCCCTGACTGCGATTTCTGGAACTCGTTGCCGGGCTTGAGACCCAGGGCGGGATCGGTGACTTGGAATTTCTCCGGGGGCAGTTGGCTCTGCGGGCCGCTGCGGGTCTGCACCGGAGGATCGAACTTTACCGCCTCCGCAGTAGCAGAGGTAATCCGATGGGTGGTGGGCTCATTAGTCGGTCTCCGTCCATCAGGCATTCTTATTCCTCCTCGTCCTCGTCTTCCTCCTCCTTCGCTCGTTGCTCCTGACCGCAGGCCAAACCGACGAAGCGGTGCGCCAGCAATCGCGGCTGGTTGAGCAGCTTTTCGACTTCCTCGGCTTGGCTCGGCCAAGGGTTGGGTGGGACCGGGTAATACTCGTACACCCGAATGTAGGCCCGATCCTGTTGGGCAGGGTTACCGTCAAGAGGATAAGCTAGTGGCTGGTAGTCCGGGATGCGCAATTCAGCGAAACGCTTGCCGTCCCAGATGCCCCAAAGGTAGTACCGCTGCTCCCGGCGCAAGGCGGGGCGGCCGTCGTTGTCCTCCCGCAGAAGCCAGTAGCGGCAGAGGTCGGCTTCTCGCACCCAGCGCACCTCCGCCTGCGGGCCAAAGATGCGCCCGCTGAAACTGGTCGCGAAATCGGGGATAGTACCGGTGAATTTCGTGAACAGGCAGCGTTCAAAAGACTGGACGATGAGAAATGCTGGCTCACCGACCTCCTTGGCCCGTTCAAGCAAGTCGCTTTCAGCTTCCGCGTACGGCCGGCGAGTGCCCTGCTTAATCACCAGCAAGACCGCCTCGCTTTCCATCACTGTTCCCCCTTGATCTCGGTGAGCAGACAGTTCCAGTGCTCATCCAAGATCCTCCAGAAGCCGTTCAACTGTGAGAACTCAGTCACCTTATCGCAATGGTACAGACAGCGTCCCGGCCGGCCATATTCAATCTGGGTAAAGCAATCGCCTGGCGACCAGCCGAGCGAGCGGAGCAAGTTCAGGCGAACATTTTCGCAAGTGGCTTTCTCGATGTGCCCGTAGCCGCGCGAAGTCCCAGAACCGGCCCAGCACCACCCTTCCATCAAATCGCGCAGCAAGAATGCGAACAGCGCGAGAGCAGGGACGCTCTGGCTGGTAAAGCGCACGCGGATTTCGGTTCGGAACAGCGGGCTAGCCAGCGCGCAGTTCGCGAATTTCTTGGCGTCCACGGCAGCGTTCGTGATGCGGTCAATGGCCACGTGGTCCAGATACACCCACTCCCGCGAGCCGCAGAGTAACCCGTCAAAAACCTCGATGAGGCCTTTGTGGCCCTGGCCGCCGGAAGCGCGCACGGCGCCAAACAAGACCTCGGCGATTCCCACGGAATTAAAGAGGGTCCGGCAAATGCGCTCGGCTCGTCGGCGCAGGACGCCGCGGAGACTGGAACCAGGCAAGTAATGCCGTCCTCCCGCCGTGGTCACAAAGACCTGGTCCGCCTGGCGCCAGCCGATTTCGCCGTAGCGCTCGGGCTGGTGTGCTTGCCCGGTTTCGGCTTTCCCCGGGGGTTCGGGCGGGAAGGCCGCCTTGACAAGCACGGGGCCTTCGAATTGGAGAAGTACGGTCAACTGTAACTCGGAGAACGGCTCGAGGACGCCGTCCGGACGCAAGGGTTTCCAGTTGGGCCAGTCGAACTGGGACAAGGCAGGGAGCTTGTCGCCGGCTCGGTAACGCAAGAAATCGGCCAAGGCTTTTGGCTGCCTGCGGTCAAACTCACGATAGCTCACTTGGGTCAGCTCCATGCGTCCGTAGCCCCAGCCTGCTTTGGCGCCTACTCGCAGTTCTCCTTCGCAGAGATAACGCACAAGTTCTCGCAACAGAAGAAGTTCTTCGTCATCCCGACCGTCCCCTTCGTAGACCGCGAAAAATTCGTAAGCCGCGTCCTCGGCCAGGACGACTTCATTGTCAAACTTGGCGCCGTAATCGGCCGCATTCCACTCAGGTCGGATCCGCACGTGGTCGCGGAACTCACAGCTGGTCACGCCGCTAACCGGCAGTGCGTCGGCGATGAACAATCGCCCTCTGGCGATCTGGGCAGCGCTGACTCCGCTGGAAACCTTCGGCCCGAAAAGGCGCTCCACGGCGGCCTGCGAGCATCCCAGCAAGGGAGCTTCGCGCTCCAAATGGCTGCGTAGCACGCCACGCAGGCTGGTGCCCGGAATGTAAGGCAGCCCTTCCGGATCATTCCCTTCGCGCAGCACAGGATCATCCGTGAGAAGACTGAGCCGCTCGCCCGTGCCTATGTGAAAGGGCGCGCACGGCTTCAGGAGTCCCGAGATCTCCAGCCGGTAGGGGCGGTAGCTCACCAGATTGGGCGTGCTCATGGAATTTACTCCTGGCGTGGCAGTAACCCGGCCACGACCTCCAGCAGGAACCTGAGTTCGTTGATCTCGGTACACTTGCTGAAGGCACGGGCCAAAGCTTCGTTGATTTTGTCCCACCCACGCGGGTGCTCCCGGCCCGCGAATGCTCCCACGAACTCCTGCACGGCTTGCGAGTTTGCCTGGCGCTTGGCGTAATTGCACAGGCCCACCAGCTTGGGCCGCGCACCCTCGATGCCGCTGACCTGGGCCTCGATCTGGCGGGCTAACTGCACCAGCTCCCGGACACGGTCCCGCTCAATACCGGCGGCAGCCGGCCAAGGGAGTGGCTCACCCGTGGATTTGGGGCTCCCGATCTTCAAGGAAGATCCGTGACCAAAGCGAGATCCGTCGGAACCGCTCAGCAGCCAGACAGGATTCACAGCCACCCACCCGAAACCTTCATTGCGGCGCACGCCCAACCCGTTTTGAGCCAGGTCCGCCAACTTATTTTTGAAATCAGGATCAGCCGATGAAATCCGCCAGCACGATCCCGCTACGATCGCGGTAGATTGCTCGCGGGGCAATCCCCAAGTGACCGACCATCCCATGATCGGCTTAAGAGCCGAGAATGCCGCTTCAACTTTCAGATCGTTCAGGCCGAGGATACGTTGCCAGGCGGCCTCGTCTAACCCGCGCAACCAACCTCCGTGCTCTGAAGGTACCAAGGTATCGGTAAGTAGCTGGACGACTGCTTGTGGGCGCTGGTCCCCGGCTGGGGACGGTTGGGCGGTCCAAGCTTGCCAGGGAAGCCTGTCAATCGGTGCGAAGGTCAACTGCGCCATCCCATTGCCGGCACTTCGCCGCTTGCCCAGAAACACCGTGATGGGTTCGGCGGGCCACCCGTTTCTGGGAACGCCATCTGGGGCCACCACGTAGGAGACAAGTGTAGTGCCCGCCTTTAGGGCGGCCCTTGAAAACAGGGCGCCTTCGCGTGAAGACTGCCGGCCGTAGTGGAGCGCTACGTGCATTGCGGCTTCCAGTTCAGCGCGCAGGGCCGCTACCGGCTGCCCGGAACTGTCCACGGCCAACCAAACCGGCCCGGAAGCCAGCCTGGTCCACTGAAAGCAGTGGTCTCCCTCTTGGGCAGGCGGCGTCCCCCACAGGCTGTTGTCCACTCCGAAGCGTCCGCCAAAGCCCTCGTCGCCCTTATCGCGGTAATAGCTCAGCGGCATCGGCACCAATGTGTGGTCTCCGGGGCCCGTGGGCCAAGCCGGCGAATATTGAGGAGCGTTATCCAATCCAAACCATTCCCCCAGTTCGTGGGTCCGACCCTTCGCAGCCAACCACTGAGCTAAAGCGCCCCGAAGCACGGTCGCCGGGATATGGTCCACGGATTCGATCTCGTTTCCCACGACGGGCCGCTGGGCACAACAAAACGGTTCCTGCAAAGTTATGGTGACCTTCCACGCCTTCATTCCTTGGCCTCCCGCTGACCTGATGCGGCCCCGCTAAGCCAGGACCGAATTTGTTCGACCGTCTCGGGCCGCCAGACTTCAGCCAAGTTGAGTCCAGGGATGTTTGACTCCCAACAAAGGAGTCGGAGCTGGCCGAAGCCCGCACTGCGCCGACCGCCGATGTCTTCGGTCAACAAAAGGGCGGCAAGGAGAACGAGTAGATCACGATAGTCCTCCGAGTCCGGTTTGTGCCATTGTCCGCCGTAGCCCTCGATACACCCGCGGAAGCGAGCCCCGCGACCCCAAGCCTGCATCGAGCGCAAAGTGCCCTCCTTTGCCACGCCGCTTCGGGGGTCCACCGCCGTGCTGGCGATGACGAAGGCGTTCCCAGAGCCCGGACAGTAATCAGCCCGATGGAAGCGGTAAATCGGGCCCTTCGGCTCGGGGCTGAAAATTCGCTGTAAGACAGGACTCACTGGTCGCGAGTGATCTTCCGCCTCCGGGGGCAGGCTCGGGTGAAGCCAGCGCACAAGGCGCTCCGCCGCGCCGCGGATAGCCCCCTTGACGGCGTCGCCCGGGATGAAGGGTTCACCTTTCGCGGTCAATCGAATGAGCCGATCAGCCAAGCCGGGGCGACTCAGACCTGAGCCTACGTGCAACGGTGCTGTAACTTCCCAAGTCCATTTGATGATCAGGTCCATGCCAGCCTCACTACGGTGGTCGCTGAATTTCACACAGCTCGATCAGCTCCATCAGAGCCGTCTCGTACTCGTTGGAGGTACCCGGCACGAGGCACCACAAGTTGGGCCGCCGTTCAGACTTCATTGCCTTATCCAGCTTTTCGCGCGCCTTATCCAGCTTTTCGCGCTCCGCCGGGTCCAGTGTCCCCTTCCATTGCGCAAAGGCTACTTCTGATAGTTCGTCCCCGTAGCGGACGATGCGCTCAAGCTGCAAGAGTTTGCGTCTGGGCAAGGTGATGAGTTCCTTTGCGGCTTCCAAATAGCGGCGCGTCTCTTCAGCGGTCCAAGGCCGCGTGTAGAGGCGGAAGAGCTTGCCGTTATCCTGATAAGTGAGAGCAGCGCTCCGCATTTCGCGAACCTTTTCCCGCGCCGAGGACTCGAGCCAGTGGAAATCCAGACAACCTTGAAGGTCGCCAGCGCTGAGGCTGCGGCGGCGTTCCTTGGCGAGGTGCACCAGTTCCTCGGCCATGTCGAGCTGGACTTCAAAGGGGAAACCTTGTTTGGCGAAGAGCACGCCGCAGCTCAGCGTGAGCTTCTCTTGGCCTTGAAGTCCGGTGACTTCGAGCGCCGTTTGAAGTGTGTCGTTCTTCGAGGCGAGCTCGCTGTACTTGTCTATCATGGTCACGGCGAGATCAAACGCCAGGTCACGCCGGCATAGAATCCAGACATCTTCCCCTGCAAGCACCATGGGGGCGACTGGAAAGCGCCGGCGCGAGCCGGGGTCCCAGGAGGCGGTGACGCGGTCCACCGCCTCACGAACTGCTCCCTTCAAGCACTGATCTACGGCCGTGCAGAATTCCAAGGAGGCCTGCCAAGGCTGTGTCCCCAAGCGCTTGGCCAGTGCGTCCCAATCCAGCCGCATCAGGAGCCGCCCCATGCCGTCAGCGTCCGCCTTCACGAATGCAATGTAGGAGTCCGCTTCGCTGAGAACCAAATCTTGGAATTCGAGGGGCAGCGTGCCTATGGGGGGGCCGCCGGAGAAGGTTTGGAACTTGGCAAATCCCTTGAACTGGTCGGCGAAGGTCTGACGAGTGATTTGCTCGCGTTGGCAGGCCTCTTCGCTGAGCAGTGCACGTCTTCGTCGCTGCGGATCGCGCCACACGCTGGGATACCAGTGGTTGGCGGCCTGCTGGGGGAGAATCTGACATTGGGCAAAGAACGGCGCGCTCGGCGAACCGTCGGCCCCTGCTTTGGCGTTCTTGAGCTTCCGGATCCTATCCTCCAAGTTCTTCACTGTTGCGTTGAAGGTGCCTTGGAAGGGAACTACGGCTATCGTAACTGGTAGATGTAGTTCGTTGACCAGGGATTGCCTAATCTCCCAAAGGCAGCTACTCAGGGCACCCAGCTCTGGGGCAAGAACCCACTGGATGCCGCTGACGTTCCACGCCAGGACAAGCCTGTGGTTGGCCACAATGTCGGTCGCTCGTTTTTGGGTTTCTTGAATGAGGCGGGAGCCGCCGATTATTTCCCGCAGTTTGTCGGCTTGGGAGATTACGCGCTGCCGCTGGTCCACTTCCACTGAGGCGAGGTATTTGAACACGGCATGCTCTCCGGCTGATTTGAACACGGCATGCTCTCCGGCTGCACGGAGGTGGCATTAATTATACACAGAGGAACCGCCGGTAGCAAGGGGGCAGCAGCCTTGCGTTTTCCTGCCCAGGCGCATCCTGACCCACGCCGGTGAGTTTGTTGACGGTCTCCCGCGGCACGATTTTGTTGGACACAGATCTGAAAGCAGGACCATGAGCTTGTACACCCCCACGCGCCCGGTATAGCGGGGGAGCAGACGGAGCCGGGAGGGCGAGGGAACCCGCAAACCAGCCGCAGCGTGCGCCTCCTGGTCGAGCAGTTGCGCAACAGCCTGTTCTACCGCTGGTTCGCGGGCTTGGAGGTGAGCGAGGAGTTCTGGCGCTGTCTTCGGCAAGAACATCCATCGGCTGCTCAACGAGCAGGTGGCGGGCGAGTTCTTTCGTCGCGAGCGGCCAGCCCTTCTGTGACCATCGCAATCCTCGCTCTGGGCCTCAAGTCGAAAGTCATCGGGCTCGACTACGGCCGGCGCTTGCGCCGGGTCAACAGAGCCGGCCAATATTGAACCGAGGGCAGGCTTCTCCGTTTCAACGCTTGCTGGTGGCGGTTTTTCAAGCATACCCTTCCCCTTCGACCTCCCAATCCGGCTTGAAAGGGACCACCGGCTCGTCCGCCTGCACTTGCCGCGGCCCGTCCAATCAGCGTCGCTCACGCAGCCATCAGTCAGGCTCGATCGCGAAACAACCCTTTTTCTTGCCCCGGTCTTCGGAGTCCCACCTGGCCGGATGCACCCGCTCGATTTCCGCCGCCAGCGCCGCCGGATCTAGGGCTTTCGCCAAGGCCTCGCTGAAGGCCTGCTCGGCCACCTAACGCCCGGTCTTCTTGGGGTGCCGGTGCCGAATCCCCCTCGAGGGTCTTTGTGGCATCGAAGCCTTGGGAGGGAACGATTTCCGGTTCACTTTCGCTGGCGCGCGCCCTGTAATGGATCCGTCACAGTTTGCGGCCGGAAACGGCACAGCTTTTCGCATTGCGACCGCAATGCGCTGGCACTGCGACCGCAGTGCGATCGCATTGCGACGGCATTCGGAGCGCCCGACTTACTTCCCAATTCGACGGCCCGCCAGTTTATAAACTCACGCCCGTTTTTGCCGTAAGGCAGAGTTCCTCGCCAGGCTGAAAGGCGAGCTACCCGCGGACTGGGCGACCGCACGAAGTCTGGAGTGATTCCTGCGCTGCGGCGAAGCCGCGTATAGGAGTGCTACCCAAACTCTGGCATTGCATTCGGCCGCCATCGGCAGCACGGGTTCGTCCAGCATGCCCAGCAAATTCTCGTTGCTTTCGTTTTCGCCAGCCCCGCGCGGACGCCAGCTCAAGATGCAAGCAAAAGCCGCCTCGGTTATTTCCGCTTTCAGATCTGGTCGCTCCATCCCAGTACCGCCGCGTAGCGCCGCGCCACCGCGTTAGCCAGCGGGCGCAGGGATTCCAGCAGCAACGGGGCAGTGATGTAGCCTGACGAAACGTCGCTGCCCAGGGAATGGCCCATCAGCAAGCGGGCCTGGTCAGGCGTCGCGCCCAGCTCGGCCAGTACGGTTCGGTAGGTGTGACGCAGGTGATGCGCGCTTGCCACGCCGTGCTTGTCATCGCGCACGTTGACCAGGTGCGCATCCAGTTTCTTGGGTGAAGCAAAAACCCACTCGCTCGGCAGGGCTTCCTGCTCACGGTAGCGCAGCAGCAGTTCAACCAGTAAGTCGGGGGCGGGGATCGAGTAAGTCCGCCCGCCTTTGGCCACGCGGAAGTGAACGATCCGTTCGTCGAAGTCAATGTCCCGCCAGCGCAGGGCCTCCACGCTACCGCGCCGTGCGCCGGTCAGCAGCAGGGTCAGCCAGAACATGCGCTTGGTAGGGTTCAGTTCCTGTACCGCCGCCCACCATTGCCGCAGTTCCTCATCGCTCAAAGCCCAATCCCGGGCCGTAACCGGTGGCAGTTCCACCACCACGGTGGGGCATTCGGGCAAGTCGGGCGCAACTTTGTGGTGGTAGCGGTAAACCGCGCGCAGTTGGCGCATCACTTGGTGCGCCAGGGCTACGCCGCAACTGCCGGCCAGGTTCAGGAAAAACTCCCGCACGCCTGGCCGATCGTCCCCGATTTCCTCGAGGGTGCGGTTTTTCCAGTCGGCCAGGTACTTGTCCAAGTTGTACTGGAACAGGAAGCGGCTTTTTTCGGACAGCCGCTTTTCGCTCAGGTATCGCTGCCAGGCCTCGGCCAGGGTAATTCGGGTTTGCGGCGGCCGGGGTTTCAATCGCACCCACTCGTTCATGGCAGCGCGGCGGGCTTCGGCCACGGTGATCTGCCCCAGCACGCGCCAGACGATCTTGCCGCGCACGCGCCGTTGAAGCCGGAACGATTTGCTGCGCCGTCCGCAGCGCACCACCAAGCCCGGGATGCCGGCCACGCTCCAGTCGCCTGAACCCAGCGGCAAGGCGTCAATCTCACGCTGGATGGGCCGGACGGTTTTCTTTGCGCGGCCCGCCGGTCGTACGGCCTGAGTAAATTGCTCGGGGTTCGGATTGTCGCTCATGCTAGCTCCATTCTGCCCCCCGCGGCAGAAGCCCACCGAGGGAGACCGCGAGGGATACTCCCACCCCGAGTATAGCCGTAGTAAGCCGTCAATGCAAGTAAAACGTTTCGCCCGACTCTACGAGATGTTGAATTTACAGGCAAAGTTACTCGTAGTTATGCAAGTTTCTAACTTCTAAGCAGAGGGTCGCAGGTTCGAGTCCTGCCGCGCCTGCCAGTTAAAACACCTACCCACCGTGAACAGGAGCCGCGCCCGCGAAGACTAACACCGCGCGCCCTTTGCTAGGATCGTTCCCTG
>JAPWUP010000392.1 GCA_028275505.1 Bryobacteraceae bacterium | reverse complement strand
CCAGAAGAGCGTGCGCCCAACCCTCGGAGCCGCCGCCCAGCGGATCCAGCTCCAGCGCCAGCAACTGCCCGGCCGCAGCATAGATTTGCTTGGGGCCAGCCGCCAGCGTCTTGCCCTCCAGGTTGTAAGGGCGGATGAATACGCGCACACCTTGATCGCGCGCCTCGGCCCACAACAGCTCCAGCGGGCGATCCGCGAGCCCGGTCCAGCGTGCCAGGACCCGCTCAGGGACTGTTTCGAACAAAGCCGCCGGCGCCGAAGCGCGGCCCGTCTCGGCCGAGAAGGTTACGGCTTGGATGCGCGCGCGCCCCGAAGCCATCCCCGCCACCAAGAACAGCCCGCTGCCGTCGGCCAGATGGAAGCCGGGCTGCGCCAGGCGCGGCTCCGACAGCTCGATGGCGACCGGGGACGGGCGGGCTGTGATCCCCTGTCCCCAGAGGCGCAGCGCGTGCAGCTCACCGTGCTCCAGCCAGGCGGTCCATCGCCCTTGAAGACGGGGCGCCGTGTGAAAGCCGGCGGCCACGTCGCGCACAGTCCTGCCGGCGTCAGCTTGGGCGACGCGGTAAGCCACCCCGGAGAACAATTGCTCGCCTCGGGTTGGGCGAAGGAACACCCAAGCGGTTTGGTCGGGCGCGGTGTGATCGAAGACACAGACCATTGCCGTCTGGTAAGGGCAATAGAACAGCGACAAACGAGCGATGCGGGCGGCAGTGACCTGAAAGGCCACGGGAGGTGATTCGAGGCTCCCTTCCGCGACTTGCAACAGGGCGACAAGCCGGTAGTCGCCGGGCGGAAGGCCTTGCATAAGATAGAGGGCGGGATCTTCGCGGAAGGTGTGGGAGGCGCCTGGGGCGAGAGTGACCGTGGTCGGTCGAGGCCCTGGCGGAAGCTGCAACCCGGCGGTCAACGCCTTGAAATAATGCTGGTTCGAGGCGACGAGTCGCACGCGCCCGTTGGTGCTGCGGAACTCATACCGCAATGGGGAGTGAGGTTGGGTCTGGAGGGGAAACGGGTCCCCGCTGCGGTTTGTTACTACGGCCTGCAAGGCGAGAGACTCGCCCGAAATCACCTCGGTCCGGGGTAAGCTGAGCGAGATCTCGATTTCTGGCACGGTCCTTCCTCCTTTTGACACGTTCTGCGGCCCGCAGGCCAACGCCCCGCCCAGCAGCGCGCGGCACGCGGCCCGGCGCCCCGAAGATCCAGGCGGCGGTTCCTGGGATGTCATGGATCCTCGAGGTTACCCGCAGGGTCGGCGATGTCTTCCACGGTCCAGCCGCGGTTGCGCAGCAGGCACTTGCCACAAAAATGCTGATCTTCCTCGCGGTCGTAACTCATGATGCAGAACCGGGCCCAGTTCATTTGGTGCCACTGGAGGTTTTGCGGTGCATGGGGGTTTTGCGCCGCGTCGTGTTGGTCCGGCTTGGCCCCGGGAGCCTCATCCGGGGATCCCGCGTAGGCGGGAGCGTGTTCCAAGTTCCGGTGATGGCCGATCTCATGAGCCCAGACGGCGACTTCGCGCGGTTGGAACAACCAGCAGGCGCCTAAGGAGGCGCCCACTGCGGGCAGGGGGAGAGCGCTTAGCCGGGAATCACTTACGCGAAAGTGTCCAGGGCAGTTCTGCTGGAAGCATGGCGTGCCGTTGAAACTGCTCGTGACGGGAACACCCGTCGTGGGCTCGACAGGCCCTGTGGGATCGTTGGCGATTTCTGTGACCTGGCGGCCACAAACATCGCAGGTGTACTCCACAATCAGCAGTTGCGGTGATGCTTCGAATTCCACCAACAGGTGCCCCCGCAGGCGGCCGTACCTGGTCTCGACTTTACGTAGCAGTAAGTGCAGCAGGTCCTCGCGGTATAGCCTCCAGCCTGCGTCGAGAAAGCCGCTCGCCAGCCATTCTACGAACTGGTTTAAACTCTCCGCACGAGGCTCTATTCCGTAGCTAGGCAGGTGACAATAAGGCCACACATATCCTTGCGTGTACCGTGGCTCGAGGCCTTCAAAGATACTCCCGGGCTGGTCCAGGGTCCTCTTGATGAGTTGGACAAACTCTTTCGCTGTGATGAGGTCCCCAACCGCGAATTTTCTCGGTGCGTTATCTTCGTGCACAAAGTGCAGGAAAGCGCCCTGGTAGCGTGCCGCGGTCTGGTTCATCATGTCTTGCCAGCCCGGCGCCGACTGAGGAAGCCACTCGACGTAGCCGCGAAAGGAAGTCTTGCGCCAGATCCGAAGGCTAGCGCTGCGCGCCAGGGGACGGCGGGGATAGCGCTTCTCCAGCACGGCCGTGTTGGGAAAGTTCCCGCCCCCGGGCAGCGGGCGAAAGCTCACTTGGGCGCACAGAACATAGCCGTCGCCCGCGATGCGAGAAGGCCGGAAGTAGACGCCCGCTTTGCCGACATAGTCCTTGTGAAGGTTTTTAACGTCTTGTCCGAGATCGTCGTGCACGACCGAGCAGATTGTCTGGGCGCCTGCATCGTCCCAGGCCCGCCACGGCAGCAGGCTCTCTTGGTTACCGA
>JAPWUP010000120.1 GCA_028275505.1 Bryobacteraceae bacterium | reverse complement strand
CAGGACCGCTCCATGGTCGGTTTCGAGCAGCCCTTGCCTGACTTCGCCGACTGCAACTTCAACACGCGCGAACGCGTCGCAGACTGGCGAGCAGTGGTCCGCGAGGGAGGTCCCGCCCGGGGCTTTTCCCAGATCATGCCCGCCTTCGGAGAGGCCCTCACCCGCGAGCAGATTGAAATGGTGGTCCAGTATCTGCGCGGCTTCTGCGCCGAGCCCGTGTGGCCCCGCGGCGAGCTCAACCTGCCCCGTCCCTTCTTCACTTCCAAGGCTTTCCCCGAGGACGAAACGGTGCTGACCACCGCCATCCACGCCCGCGGATCGCCTGAGCTGAGCAGCAAGCTGGTGTGGGAGAAGCGCCTGAGCGCGGTGGATCAGGTGGAGTGGGCCATCCCGCTCCGCTTCGCCAATCCCGCCAACGCCAACTGGCGGGCAGGCCTGGGCGACCTTGCGCTCAGCTACAAACGGGTGCTGGCGCACAGCGACCGCCGCGGCTCCATCTTCAGCGCTTCAGGCGAAGTTCTGTTGCCCACCGGCGACACGGCCCGCGGTTTCGGCAAGGGCGTCACCGTGTTCGAGCCCTATGTGGCCTTCGGGCAGCTGCTGCCGTGGGAGGGATTCCTGCAATTCCAAGGCGGCTTCGAGCTGCCTACGCACACCGACGACGCGGCGCGCGCCGCTTTCTGGCGTACGGCCATCGGGCGCGGCTTCGCCCAGAGCCACGGTGACGGGCGTTACTGGGCTCCGATGGTCGAATTTCTGGCTGACCGCGAGCTGGAGTCCGGCGCCCGCGTGCTCTGGGACGTCGTGCCTCAGTTGCACGTGACGCTGAGCCGTCGCCAGCACATCCGGGCCAACTTCGGGGTTCGAATCCCTGTCAATCAAACCGCGGGCCGTCCCGTGCAGGTCCTGTTCTACTTGCTCTGGGATCGTTTTGACGGCGGCTTGCGGGAGGGCTGGTAAGGAGGGATCGTGCCGGGGCGTACCAGTTCGCGGAATCGCTGGTTGGTTGCGCTCGCTGCGGCGAGCCTCTGCCTGCCGGCCGTCGCCCAGCGCAATCGCAACACTGCAGTCTTTCAGACTTCGGACCGCTGCTTCCCGTGCCACAACGGTTTGACCACGGCTTCGGGCGCCGACATCTCGATCGGCCACGAATGGAGCGCCAGCATGATGGCCAACTCGGCCCGGGATCCCTACTGGCAGGCCAGCGTACGCCGCGAGGTTATGGACCACCCCATGGCCGCGGCGGCCATCGAGGCCGAATGCTCCATCTGCCACATGCCGATGTCGCGCTACGAGGCCTTTCTGGCGGGACGCGAAGGGCAGGTCTTCGCCCACACGAAATTCGATCCCAGCAACCGGGCGGACCGGCTGGCGGCCGACGGCGTTTCCTGCTCGCTGTGCCACCAGATTGCCCGCCAAAAACTGGGCACGCGCGAAAGTTTCGTTGGCCGGTTCGTCATTGACGAAGGCGCCGGCGGCTTGCGCCCCGCCTTCGGCCCGTACGACGTTGACGCGGGCCGCACGCGCATCATGAGCTCGTCCTCGGGATTCCGGCCCGTACGGTCCGAGCACATCCGGCAGTCCGAACTCTGCGCCACCTGCCATACCCTGATCACGCACTCGCTGGACGCCTCGGGCAAGGCGGTGGGCGAGTTTCCCGAGCAGGTGCCTTACCTGGAGTGGCTGCACAGCGAGTACCGTCAAAACAGAAGTTGCCAGGATTGTCACATGCCGGTGGTGAGCGGTCCCGCGCCCATCACCGCGGTTCTCGGCCAACCGCGCGAGGGCGTCTCGCGTCACGCCTTCCTGGGCGGGAACTTCTTTATGCAACGTCTGCTCAACCGCTTCCGCAACGAGCTGGCCATCATCGCTTCGCCGCAGACGCTCGAGCGCGCGGCTCTCCAGACCATCGAGCACCTGCAAACGGAAGCCTCGCGCGTGGCGATCGAAGACGTATCGCTGGAGGCCGGCCGCTTGCTTGCCTGGATCCGCGTGGAAAACCTGACGGGTCACAAGCTGCCCACCGCGTATCCTTCGCGACGCGCCTGGCTCCACATTCAGGTGCGCGACCGCCACGGGCGGGTCCTCTTTGAATCAGGCGCGTTGGCGCCGGATGGCTCCATCCAGGGTAACGATAACGACGCCGATCCCCGCCGCTACGAGCCGCATTACCGCGAAATTACTGCGCCCGATCAGGTGCAGATCTACGAGTCCATCATGGGCGATGCCTCGGGCGCGCCCACCACGGGTTTGCTCTCGGCCATGACCTATCTCAAGGACAATCGCCTGCTGCCGCACGGCTTCAACAAGCGCACCGCTGATAAGGAAATCGCTGTCTGGGGCGCGGCAGCCGAGGACGATGATTTCACGGCGGGCGGTGATCGCGTGCGCCTTGCCGTTGCCGTGACGGGCGCTGAGCGTCCGGTGGAAATCGTCGCTGAGCTGTACTACCAGCCGATCGCCTTCCGCTGGGCAGCCAACCTGCGCACGTACCAGGCCTTTGAACCGCAGCGCTTCGTGCGCTACTTTGAATCCATGGCCTCGGGTTCCGCAGTCGTGCTGTCGCGCGCCGAGTACCGGTACTGAGCGGCGCGCAAGCTCCGCGGCGCCCCCGAACAACGGTGACCACTTTCACGCATCTGGAATGCATCCGGTGCCGCCGTCGCCACGAGGCGACGTCGCGGCAGGCTCGCTGCGCGTGCGGCGGCGTTCTCCTGGTGCGGTACGACTTCGAGCTGGCGCGCGCAAGCTGGAGCCGCGACTGGGTCCGCAACGGTCCGGTGAACTTGTGGCGCTACGCGCCCGTACTGCCGGTGCGACAGGCCGACTCCATCGTTTCGCTCGGCGAGGGCATGACCCCGCTGCTTCTGGTTTCGCGGGTGGCGGGCGAGGTGGGAGCGGCGCGGCTCTGGATCAAGCAGGAAGGCGCCAACCCGACGGGAAGCTGGAAGGCGCGGCGAATGGCCCTTGCGGTTTCGATGGCCCGCGAGCTGGGCTTCCGCGGCGTGACGATCGCGTCGCCCGGCAACGCCGCAATCGCTCTGGCCGCGTACGCCGCGGCGGCGGGCCTGCCTGCCACGATAGCGTTGCCGTCCAATGCACAACCCTCGACCCGCGCGGAGTGCCTGCTCTACGGCGCGCGGCTAGTGGAGGGTTCTGGCGCTGAGGCCGGGGCGGAGGCGGGCGCATGGCGAGACGTGGGTCCCTGGCGCGAGCCGTACGCCTTGGAGGGCGCAAAGACGCTGGGCTACGAGCTGGCCGAACAGTTCAACTGGGAGCCGCCGGACGCCATCGTCTGCCCTTGCGGTTCGGGCTTGGGCCTGGTCGCACTCTGGAAAGCGTTCACCGAGCTGCGGGAGCTTGGCTGGACTGCCGGGCGTCTCCCCAAGCTCGTTGGCGTGACGCTCGAGGGCCCCGGATCGCGCGTTGCCGGCTTTGCGCCGCCTGTGCTCGCGCTGTTTCCCGAACTGGCGCAGGGGACGCCGGAGGCCGAAGAACTGGTGCGTTGCGCGCTCGATGAGACTGGCGGTGCGCGAATCGAGGTGGGGGCGGCTGAGCTGGCGGAAATCGCCTTGAAGATGGCTTCGCGGGAGGGAATCCTTCCGTCGCTCGAGGGCGCCGCCTGCATCCAGGCCGTTACGCACGCCATCCGGCAGGGGATCCTCGTGCGGGAGGATCGCATCGTCGTCGTCAATCCGGTCACAGGCTTGCGGCGCCTCGATCTCTACCTGCGACGCGTTGACGTTCCTGAATCCGGGCAAGCGGCACGACAGGGCGGCTTGATCACCCCGCGCTGAGGGGCCGCGCCCGTACAATCGTAAGTACGCCGTGTTCCCGAACTTTTATGGCAACCGTCCGGTAGCCGAGGCGCTGTACCAGGCCGTGCAGTCGGGGCGCGTGCCGCAAACCCTGTTGCTGGCCGGCCCGCAAGGCGTGGGCAAGGCCACGCTGGCGCGACGGCTGGCTGCGGCCCTGCTCGGCGAAGCCGAGAAAATCGAACGCGACGATCTGAGCCTGCCCGAAAACCAGGCTTACATCCGCGAGCGCGAGAAATGGCCGGCTGAGCGTCGCAATGAGGATCCTCTGATCTTCGCCAGCCATCCCGATTTCGTGACGTTTCCACCGGACGGGCCGCTGCGCCAGATCTCCATTCAACAAATGCGGCTGCTCAAGGAAATGGCGCAGTACAAGCCCTTGCGAGGCGGCTGTCGGGTGTTCCTGATTGACGAGCTGGACCGGGCCAACGAGCAGGCCGCCAACTCGCTGCTCAAGACGCTCGAGGAGCCGCCTGAGCACCTGATTCTGGTGGCCACGGCGGAAAACGTCTTCGAGCTTCTGCCCACGATCCGCTCGCGCTCGGTGATCTTTTACATGACCCCGCTCAGTCAGGAAGAGATGGCCGAATTCGTGCGGGCGCGCAAGTTAAGCGATCCCGAGCGCCGCATCGCGCTGGCACAGGGGCGGCCCGGTTTGGCCGTTTCGCTCGATCTCGAGGCGTACGACCGCCAGCGCGAGGCCATGCTGACCTTGCTCGAAGTGGCCGCCGGCGCCGCGCCTTTCTCGGCGTGGATCCGGCAAAGCGAGTCCGCCACGGTGCGGCAGGAGCGGCTCGAAGTCCTGCTCACCGTGCTCTACGGCCTGCTGCGCGACGTGCTGGTGCTGAGCCGGGACCGCGAGGATCGCTTCGCGCTGCGCAACGCCGATATCCGTCCGCGCCTGGAGTCCCTGGCTGCCCGCGTGGATTTTCGATGGCTGCGGCGTGCTGTGGATCGTGTGGACGAGCTGGCCTCCCTGGTGCGTCGCAACATACAGAAAAATCTCGCCCTGGACGCCCTGATCGCTGAGCTGCTTCCCGCCTGAGGCGACTTGAAAATTTTTCCTGCGCCGGGCGCCGAGAACAAACTCTCCATGCGGCCACTAGATTTTTCCGATGACGAGCGCGGCCGTGCATCGGATAGCGGTCTGGGCGCTGTTCCTGTTGCCCGCACTGGCGGCGCAGGAAACAGTGCTCGGGATCCGCGTGGTCGAAGGAGAGGGCGCCGTACAGCTCGCAGGCGCGCGCGTGCGCACGCCTTGGACGGTGCTGGTTACGGACGAAACCGGGCGGCCGGTAGCGGGCGCGGCTGTGACCTTCCGGCTGCCTGTCGAGGGAGCCAGCGGAGTGTTCTCCAACGGTCTCCCCACCGAGGTTATGCGGACCGGTCCCGACGGCCGCGCAACGGTTCGTGAAGTCCGCTGGAACCGTAATCCGGGGCCGGTCCGCATACGTGTCGTGGCGGTCAAGGACGGGGCTCGCGCCGGTGCTGTGTTCGAACAGTACCTCACGGTGGCCGGCGCGGAACGATCGTTTCGTAACGCCGGCGTGCATCGCGCCTCACGGTGGTGGAAGGTGGCGACCGTGGCGGGAGGGGCGGCAGCCGCAGCGGTGGTCGTGGGCTTTGCGCGCTCGGGGTCGCCGAAATCCACACCGCAAGCTCCCCCGGTTCGCATTGGCGCCCCGGTAATCACGATCGGGAGGCCCTGAGTTGATGGTGCGGCTCCTCATCGGCGCTCTGGTCGCTCTCGCCGGTTGGGCGCAATGGCAAGCCACCGCTCCTCGCGCCGGCTGCATCCGGGACGGAGACGGACGCTTGCGACCGCTCTGGGGAATCGCAGGCAATTTTGTCCCCGGTGAGGCGATTGCGGAGGGCGTGATCTCGGCTGCATGCCGCGACGGCCGCGCCGTGGTGAAACTGGGTCGCGAATTGCTGCTCGTGGACGAGCGCGGCGTGGTCTCAGGCCGCTGGCAGGCACCGCCCGGTCCTGCGCTGTTCGCGTACGACGCCGCGGGCCGGCCTGCACTCGTGTATTACCCCGAGGAACGCCTGTTGTGCCGGCTGCTCCGAGAAGGCCTCCAGCCTGTGCGGTCCTCCGAAGAGGAAGTGGCGGCGATTGCCTGGCTCGATCACAACAGAGCCTTGCGTGCCGTGCGGCGCGACGGCGCGATCGAGCTGGTGGAGTTTGTCCCGGAGGATCCGGCTTCGGACGTTCTGGTCGAGAGACTGCCTTGGGACGGACCGGTGCTCGCACTCGATGACGGCAACCTGCTCGTCGCGGATCGTTCCCGATTGCTGCTCGGCCAGGCCGACGGCAGCTTCCGAAGTTACTCCATGCCGGACGTGGTGACTGCTTTGCGCCCGTTGGGTGACGGATGGATCGAGGCGGAGCTGGCCGGTGGTTCGGCGCGGTTTGCCGTGCGGATCACGCGCGGCGAACTGGCGATGTTTGTGCTGCCGGAGGTCGCGCCGTGAGGATCCTGCTCCTTGCCGCAGCGCCCGCCCTGGTCTGGGGCCAGATCCAGCTCAGCCTGATCGAGGGCGCAGCGGAACGGGCTGTCGCCGAGGTGACGGATCTGGGCGCTACCGACGCTTCGGACGCCCTTGATGCGCGCTTCCGAGCCCGGAATTCGGCGGCCACCCCGGTGTTGTTGCAGACCTTGACCGTGGCCGGCGCCGGCTTCTCGCTGGTTTCCGCGCCTGCCCTGCCGGCGAGCCTCGCTGCTGGGGCGAGCGTGGACTTCGTCGTGCGGCTGACGCCTGCCGGGCCGGGCGTTTACAGCGCCGTTCTCACCGTGAACGGCATCTCGGTCTTGCTCCGCGCACGTGCCATCGCCGGTCTTGTCGTCTGGCTCGAAGGCGACCGAGGCCGCACGCGCCTTTCCGCAGGCGACAAGGTGGACTTTGGGCAGGCCGAAATCGGCGCTCGCGTGGCCCGGCGCATCGTGCTGGAGAATCCGTACCGGGAGCCGCTTGCGCTGGACCGGCTCTCGGTCGAGGGGATCGGCTTCAGCCTGGCCGATGGCGTCGGGTTGCCGCAGCGCTTCGAGCCGGGGCAGCAGGCCCCCCTCGATGTGAGCTTCGCGCCGGAGAGTCCCGGCCCGCAAGCAGGCCGGCTGATCGTGAACGGCCGCGCATTCATCCTGGCAGGCGTGGGCATCGCGCCGCCGCTGCCGCGACCGAGGATCGTGCTGGAGCCTGCGGCGCCGGGAAGCGGCAGGCAAGTGCGCGTCCGGATCCAGCTTGCCGAGGCCGCGCGCACTGCCGGCGAGGGTGAGCTTCGCCTGGAGTTCGAACCCGCAACGCCGGGATGGCCGGATGATCCGGGGATCGCTTTCCTCTCTCCTGCCGGACGCATCGCGCGCTTCTCGGTCGCCACCGGGGCGAGCACGGCCGGCTTCGGCGGACGCGAGGAGATCGTGATGCAAACGGGGACGACCGCGGGCCGACTGACGCTCACGGCGCGTCTCGGCGAGCACGTGGAACAGGCGACGCTCGTGCTTGCGCCGCTACCCGTTCAGGTGGATTCCGCTCGCCTCGCTCGGACTGCGAACGGTCTCGAGCTGGCGCTGGCCGGCTTCGACAACACGCGCTCGGTTTCACGCGTCGTGTTCACTTTTTACGGCGCAGACGGGCGTGTGCTCGAGCCGGGGCCGATTGCCGTGGATCTGGCCGCCGAGTTCCGCCGCTATTTCGAGAGCTCGGCTCTGGGCGGCATGTTCGCGCTGCGGGCCGTGTTTCCGGTCACGGGCGATGCCGGCGCGGTCGCGGGCGTGGAAGTCGAGATGACGAACTCGGTGGCCGCCACCCGCACTTCGCGAATCGGCTTCTGAGTCCTGCATACTGGAACCAGACCCATCCGGTTCCATGATTCCGATCGCTTTGACCATCGCGGGTTCGGATCCCTCGGGCGGCGCAGGGCTGCAAGCCGACCTGAAGACCTTCCACCAGTTTGGCGTCTACGGCGAGGCCGTGGTGACGCTGATCACGGTACAGAACACGCTCAGGGTCTCGCGGGTGGAATGCCTGCCAGCGGATCTGGTCGTCGAGCAGATCCGTGCCGTGCTGGAAGACGTGCGGCCGCAAGCGGCCAAGACCGGGGCGCTGGGCAATCGCGCCATCGTGGAGGCGGTAGCGGAAGCCGCTGCGGAATTCGATTTCCCGCTGGTAGTGGATCCGGTGCTGATCAGCAAGCACGGGGCGCCGCTGTTGGCTGAGGATGCGCGGGCGGCGCTCATCGAACGCTTGATTCCGCGCGCCGCGCTCCTGACCCCCAACCTGCATGAGGCGGCGGCCTTGGCCGGATTCCCCGTCAGGGATCCTGACCAGATGCGTCGCGCGGCGGAAGCCATTGCGAAGCTGGGGGCACGGGCTGTGCTGGTCAAGGGCGGGCATCTGGAGACGGGCGCCACGGACGTCCTGCTTGCCGACGGGCGCTTTTACGAGTTCCCTGCGCCGCGCATCGCCACGCGGCACACGCACGGCACCGGTTGCACGTACTCGGCCGCGATCGCGGCGTGCCTGGCGCGCGGACTGGGGTTGCCCGACGCGGTACGGGCCGCCAAGGCGTTCATCACGGAAGCCATTCGCACCAATCCCGGCCTGGGCGGCGGCGCGGGTCCGGTGAATCACCACGCCAGGGTCGTGCTGCCGGAGTGACGATGCCACCTGGCGGCAATCGAGGCGGTGCTTCTGGCTTCTTGCGGCTCGCGGGCGTGCGCCGGAGTCAGCACGGCGCGTGGCTAGAATGAAGGCAGGGGATGTCGCCCAAAGAGTTCGATCGGCTCGTGGAGGAAGCGCTTCGCACGATCCCGGCGCGTTTTCGGCGCAGAATGCGCAACGTGGCGATTGTGGTGGAGAAAGAGCCGCCGCGTCCCGGCCTGCTGGGCCTGTATGAGGGGCGACCGCTGATTCACCGCAGCGTCAGCGACAGTTTCACGCTGCCGGACCGCATCACCATTTATCAGGGGCCGCACGAACGCATGGCGCGCAATCGCGAGCACCTGTTCCGCCTGGTCCAGCAGACCGTCTGGCACGAGGTGGCGCACTACTTCGGCCTGACCGAATCCCAGGTCCGCCGGGCGGAATGGCGGCGACGGAGAGCGAGGCTTGTCTAGAACCTGCCCGCTTTGGCGCGTTCGATTCGCCGCTGGTGCTGCCCCAGCGTACTGCTCATCCAGCTCACGAGTTCGGGTGCGCCGGTGATGATCCTCCCGTAGAAGTCACCCAGGACTGCCACCAAACCGAGGGCAACGGCCATGCCGGCCAACTTCGCCGCGACGCCTGGGTCAGTCCTGCTCGCCGCGGCGACAGCATGGCAGGCGCTGCCTGGTCGGGCGTCTTTCGTGACCCAACGGGTGGCGTTCCGTTGCCTGAGGAGATCACTTGACGCGGCGGTCGGGGGTCCGGGCGCGAGGAGCAAGCGGCCTAAAATTGCATTCGAACCCCGAGTTGCACGCGCCTGGAAGGATGCGCCGCCACCGGCTTCCCGAAGAAGGGTGAAGTGAGTGCTCCTACGAAGTTTTGGTAGTTAACGCGGTTCGGCAGATTAAAAGCCTCCACGGAGAGCGTGAGGGTGGGGCTGTTTTCCTTGGCCGAAGGCTGGAGACGGAATTCCCGAAACCAGCGCAGGTCGATCCCGATGAAATCCGGGCCATGGCCTGTATTCCTGGGGACTCCCGGCGGGCGGTCCAGCGCCATGCCATCGCGATTGTCGTCCCTGCCCGTGGTGACGTTGAACGGAGGGCCTGAGAGGACAGAGGCCGAAAAGCCCAGGTTCAGCCAGCGGTGCAGCTTCGCGGCGCCCAGCAGATTGAATTGATGGCGGCGGTCGGCATCCGCACGGCCCCATTCCCCGCGCGGATCGAAGCTGTTGGCGGGAAACCAGTTCACGCCTTCGGTGTCGCTACCAATCTTGCCGAAGGTGTACTGAACCAATCCGGTGAACCTCGGACCCAGCTTGCCGCGCAGCGTAATCTCGAGTGAATTCCCTTCCAGCCTGCCGGCCGATTCAATCAGGCGCAAGACGTTAAAGCGGGGATCGGGCCTGGCCCGGAACTCCGGTGGCAGCGGCGCGTTAGCGTCCCGTGAACGCAGTTGATGCCGGCCTCGCGTACCGATATAATTGACTGCCAGTGTGGTCTGCTTCGCCAACTGGCGTTCCAATCCCACACTGAACTGCAAGAGCTCCGGGAGCTGGATCCCCTGCTCGAGCCGTACGACGCTGGTCGGCATCAGCGGCAGGAGCGCGGCCAGCTCCTCGGTGGAAAAAGGCGGATCACTGACAACGAACCGGTGGAGTCGCGTACCGTCGTAGCGAAGCACGTCCCAGATGGGACCGGGGCCGGACCGATCGAAGAAGAACCCGGCCCCCGCGCGAATCACCATGTTCCTGGACCGCGTCGGCGCGTAGGCCAGGGCCAGGCGTGGACCGAAGTTGTTGCGGTCGCCGAAAAAGTTCTGCCAGTCGTAGCGCAGGCCGGCGGCCACGGATAACGAGGGTCTCACCTGCCACTCGTCTTGCACGAACGCGCCCAGGTTCTTCTCGGTGAATACGGTCCTGGGACTCCCGCGCTGGATGACCGCCGAGAATGGCCGGTTGCGCCTGTAATCTTCCAGGGAAGCGAAGTAGAACGTCCCAAGTTGATTGCTCCAGTCGCTGAAGCCGCGCCGGCTCCAATCCGGCACGTTGAAGCCGTATTTGAGTGTGTGGCGACCCAGGGTCTGTGTGAGCAGCCATGTGATGGAAGTGTGCACCTCGGTCCGCAGAGCGTCTGCTTGTGCTCCGCCGGCGGTGAAGGCGTCCGTGACGACGATTCGCGGCCTGGACGTGTTGCTGTGGGTCGGAGACCAGTAGCGACCGATCAAGATCCGGAACTGGCTGAGGAACTTGGGAGTGATTATGCCGCGGTGGTTGAAGATGAACTCATCCTCCCGGAAGCGGTTCTGGGCGCCTGCCTCCGGCAGGACGGTGGCCCCCACACCAACATTGTTCCGCCAGCGGTCCTGGAAATTGAGCTGCCAGAACATCGCGTTGCGCTGGCTCAACTGGTGGGTGATTCGAAGCGAGGCGTACGTGTTTTACTGAGGGGTCGGCACGTTTTGGACGATTGCGCCGGTCAAGCCGTGTGCGAAGACCACGGCTTGCAAATCCTCACTCTCCCGCATGCCGGAGAGCAGGAACGACGTGTTCTGGCCCGAGCCCAGCGGTCCGAACAGGCTGCCTTCGAAAATGCGCCGCTGCTCCGGCGGGCGGGTGACGGCGAAGGGATCCCGCGCGTTCAAATGATGATCGCGGAGCAGAAAGTTGAAGGCGCCATGATAGCGGTCCGTCCCAGCCTTGGTGATCACCTCGATGCGCCGCCGGCTCCACCGCGGGTATTCGGCCGTGTAGGGGTTTTGATTGATCTTGATCTCCTGAATGGCCGATGCCGTTACGCCGACGTTGCGCATCTCCATGCCGTCAACGATGATGGACGTGCCGGCATCGCCCGGTGTGCCGGGCGCCAGAAATCGCGACAAGGCCGTGAGATAGTCCAGGTCCAGAATGGGCAGGTTTTCCAGCAATCCCCGTTCAACCGAGATCGCGTTGAGATTGGCGCCGGCCTCCGTGCTCACTCGGAGCGCCTCACTAGCCACCGTGACTTGTTGTTTCAGCGGGGCAAGGGCCAGCTTCAGGACGAGCCACACCGGGCGGCTGCCCACCTGCACGGTCCGGTCCATGGGCTTGAATCCGGAGACCGTCACGTGCAGCCGGTAGCGACCCGGGCCAAGGTTGTCGAACTGGAACTCACCCGACGCCGAGGTCAGCGTCGAAATCTGCTGGCCGCCGCCGTCCAGCGTCACCGGCGCGCTGGGTACGGGCCGATCCATCGGGTCTAGCAGCACTCCCCGGATGCTTTGCGGCGGCGCCTTTTGCGACCAGGCGCCCGCGGTAATTAGCATGCTAATCGCCGCCAGCCGGGTGATGCACCTGCCAAATGGCATGCTTCTGACTCGAGACGCTGGGTTTACTTTCGGACGACGCGGGAATCGTCCGCGTGCGTCACCGGGTTCGCCTTGTCCCATGATCCCACCTTGTCGGCCTCGGTGAAGGTGGGGTTTTACACCTCAAAGAGGCCTTTTGGCCTTTCAACCCGGCCATCAAAAGATTCCGAGGAACAGGGAGGCCCGGCGCGCCTGGGGGACGCCTTGAGGCCGAAGATGCGAGGGTTATGTAAGCGGGCCTCTGCCAGGGTCTCTAAGCGGCCGGCCTTTCAGCCCTTGATCACCGCCATGGGGCGCAGGCGGGCCACCTTGCGCGCCAGCCCCGCGGCGTGAACCACCTCAATGACCTGATCCACGTTCTTGTAGGCTTCGGGGACCTCTTCGAGAATGCCATCGCGCG
>JAPWUP010000119.1 GCA_028275505.1 Bryobacteraceae bacterium | reverse complement strand
CCCGCTCTTCTAGAGCGAGTGGCTTGAGCCCGCTCCTTGCGGAAACGGGAGGTAGCCACGTAGAGGGCCTCCGGGGTCGTGCCGACCCCGCGTGCCAGTTCGGTCAACGAGCCCGGTGCTTCGCCGGATTCGAGCAGGTCAGCGACCTGGATCAAGCGCTTTACACCGGACTCGCGAAGCTGCCGTAACTTTTCCATGATGTCGGCGCGCCTCAGGAGCTCCTCTTCCGCGGCGGGCGGCACCGTGATCTCGGCCCGCCTCAGGCGCCTCTTCGCCTTTGCTGCGGGCGGTACCATGATCCCGGTGCGCCTCGGGATCTCCTCCTCCTCCGCGGGTCGCACCATCGAGTCCATCTGGTCGAGGCCGCGCAAGCGGCGCTCGCGACGCCAGAGGTTGATGGCGGCCCACTCCACGGCCTTGCGCACGATCATGGTTAACGCCTTGGGACTGAGTTGGCCGATCGGTTGTCGATGTCGGAGAAAAGCCAATACGGTAAGCAAGGCGTCCTGGCGGATATCGTCGCGAAAGGCCTCGGGATAGCTGCGGCTTGCCCGCTGGGCGATCTTATGCGCCTCGACCATGGCGTCTGCGATCGTAAGCGCAACGGTCTCGTTGGGATGATTTTCGATACTATTTGTTTGCGCCGCTCGAAGCTTAGGTTCCATGGCCTTTTTTCTACCCTAAGCTAGGTCTCCTGTAAAGCATTGATTTATAAATACAAAGTGGAAATATGTCGATCTAATTTTTTCGATGTTTTCGAAAATCAAATGTAAAAACTAAATCGGTGTGGTACCATCTTCAGGCTTGAACGCGCCTACCCCTGCCTCGAGCGGTCTGGATTGTGTATTGGCGAAAGGTGGCGATTTGCGGCAACCGAGGCCACCACCAGCCCAGGGCGGCTTGTGGCTCGTTGCCGCACCGTCGGGAGGACGGTCTTCCAACAAATTGCGGCAGTTTCCGGCGAGCGACAGGGGCTCGGAGTCGAGCTCCGGGGGACCGGCAGGCGCCCGTTTTTTTAGCGGGTGAATTTAAATATTAAATCGGCCTTTCGAAGGGGGACACGGTGACCGCTACAGGGGGCCTGGATTAGAATAACTGCAGGAGGTTGATGTGTCCAGACTCCCCGCAATGGCCAGGGCCGCCCTGATCGCTCTTCTGGTCGGCGCGCTGCCGGCGGTGCACGGTTGCGCGCGCAGCAAAGAGTCCGGTGCCGCTCGGCCCAGACGCGTGGCGCTGGCTTACATTGCACCGCACGAACTGATCAACCAGGTCGTGCGCGGCTTCCGCGAGGGGCTCGCCGAGCAATTTCCGGGCGGGGGTTGCCAGATCTACGAGAGGCATGCTAACGGGGATCTGGCGCAGCTCTCGCCAACCATCAACGCTCTGATTGCGCAGCGACCGGACCTGATGGCCACGATTACTACGCCCGCATCCCAGGTTGCCCTAAAGAACCTGCCTGCCGGAATCCCGCTGTGCTTTCTTGCAGTAACAGACCCCGTCGGGGCTGGACTGGTAGAAAGTCTTGAGCGGCCTGGGCGAGCGACGGGAGTCTCGGATCTGGCGCCGTTCGCCAGCATTCTCCGTTTCGTGAGGGATACCTTACCCAAGGCGCGCAGGATCGGGCTGCCTTACAACCCGGAGGAGCAGCCGGCCGTTTTTGGCAAAAACCGGCTCGAGGAGCTGGCTCCCCGTTATGGCTTCCAACTGGAGGCACGCGCGGTGGTGTCGCGGGATGACCTGGACGTGGTGGTCCGAAACCTTGCGCAGAACAACGACTGCCTCTTGATTGGCACCGACAACGCGATGTTCGAGGCCGCTCCCCAGATTGTCAAGATTGCACGTGAATACCGGAAGCCGGTTTTCGCCGGGGATTCGACCTCTGTGAAGGCCGGCGCCGTGGGAGGGGTGACCGTTAACTACTACGAGGTGGGCAAGATTGGTGCGGCGATCGCCGCGCGGATTCTGAGGGGCGAAAAGCCGAGTAACATCCCTGTCTACACGATGCCAGAGGGGTTCATTGAGCTCAACCTCGCGAGCGCAGAGCGAGTAGGCATCAGGTTCGATCCCGAGGTGGTCAAAAAAGCCAAGACGATTTACCGTTGAGGCGACCGGGTATGGATGTGCTTGTGACGCTGTTGCAGTGGTTGGACGCCACCCTTTATGATGGCCTGCCGTTTGCCCTGGTGACGCTTGGCCTGGTGGTGACGCTGAAATATGCGCGTTTCCCCGACGTGACCATTTCGGGGACTTTCGTTCTGGGGGCAGCGGTTTCTGCCCACGCCGTGGTCACTCTCGGGAGTCCGGTCGCAATTGCCATCCTGGTTGCGGCGTTGGCCGGCGCTTTGGGTGGGTTGCTGACAGCTCTGTTCCATGTCGCGCTCCGCATCGAGCGTCTGCTCTCCAGCATTCTGGCTGCCTTCGCGATCTACTCGTTGAACCTGCTGTTGCTCAGGCCGACATTGCCGTACGGCGAGGCGGCCACGTTACTGACTGGACCGGAACGTATAGATCGGGCCATAGGCTGGCATGGCCTGGCTTGGCACCCGGCCTCGATCGCTATTCTTGCCATCCTGGTGTCTTTTGCCGCCGGCGCGCTGCACCTATTTCTGCGGACGGAAAAGGGTCTCCTCATTCGCTGTTTGGAGGACGAGGACTCTGGGGAGCTCCTGCTCATGCGTCTCGGTTTTTCGCCCGGTCAGGTGAAAAGCCTCGCGTTGTGTGTGGGTAACGCATTTGCGAGCATCGGGGGCGCAGTAACAAGTATGAAGGAAGGCGCAGCCAACGCGCACCGCGGCTTCGACGTGCTTCTAACCGGCTTGGTGGCATTTCTGCTTGGCGAGCAGCTCTGGCAAGGGGCACGGAGGATTGGTGCCGCAGTCCGGACGCGATTCGGCCCGGGCGCCAGCCGCGTGGGTTCCTCGAGCGCATTGGGAGCGGCGATCCTGGGCGCCTTAGGCTACTATGCCCTCATCGGCTTGGCGCAGCGATTGTGGATCCCCACGGAGATCAGCAAGCTGGCTCTCGCGCTTTTGGTGGCCGCTGCGGCGGGCGATTTCGGCGGAGTCGTGCGGAGGACCGCGGCAAGGTTCGGCGCCGTCAGGCCGGTGGGCGAACCCGGGCTTTCTCCAGTTGCGGCGGTAGGATGGCCCGGAGGCCAGCCTGACCGAACGGGGTCCATCCAAGGCGAAGTGGCGTCCGCATCGGGTCTAGCCTCGGTCCACGACTGCCCGGGAGCTCCCTCGCGTTTCTGGCGGGCGCCCGCCCCCCTGCTGAGGGTTCGGGATCTCTGGTACGCTTACGCTGACTCGGCTTGGCCAACGCTGCGTGGAGTAAATCTTCAAGTTCGCCCGGGCCAGATCGTCCAGGTGCGTGGCCCCAACGGTTCCGGCAAGTCAACCCTGCTCAAGCTGATCGCCGGGATTCTGCCGCAGCCCGCCACGGGAGTCATCGAGATCGGTGATCGTGACCTTACCCAGTCCCCCCAGGAACGATCCCGGCTCACGGCATACGTGGACCAGAACGTGAGCCGGTCGGTCTGTGGGACACTGACCGTGAGCGAGAACCTTTATCTGGCGGCCATGGGCGGCACGGCGCGATGGTGGAGGTTGGTAAATTCGCGAAGCCGGTCATTCCGCGGGCACATGCGGGCTTTTGGGCTCGGCGAGGAGCACGAAGGTATGGCCGCCCGCTTGTTATCCGGCGGACAGCGCCAGGCATTGGCCTTGGTCCTTCTTTGGGTGAGGGCGCAGCAGGCAAGGCTCGTGTTGCTGGACGAACCTTTCAACAATCTGGACTCCCTGAATACCGAGCGTTGTACCGACCTGGTCCAGCAGCTGGCAGCGGACGGCTGCGGTGTAATCCTCGTCAGCCACACCTTGCCGGACCGCTTGCGTCCCGACCATGTGGTGCCCTTGGATCGAGGCGCTGTACATGAGGGACACGAGGCTGATGCCGAAACACCGGACCATCAACTTCCGGCTGGGCGTGCTGAGCTTGATCGGCCCCGGGCGTGAGGGTTGCCCATCGGCGCGCAGCGCCCTCACCAAAGGCCGGACCCACGCAGTGCTATCCGCCCCCCTCGCACGGGATCGCGTGGGTAGAATTGGACTGAGTGCGCACGGCGAAAGGATGGTCTGTCCGCGAGGCGAGGTCCGGACTCGAGCGTAGGTCTATGAGCCTGTCAACCCATGGATCCGAGCAACGGATTCGGCGCCGGGGCCAAAAGGGAACGCCCGCCCTGGGTTCGCGCACGTGTACAAAAGCCGGGTTGGCGCACGTCTATTACAGAAGGAGGAAAATCGGGATGACTGCACCCGATCGCCGCCACCGCCATGTCTGAGTATCGGCTCGTTTTCGTGCATGCTCCCACGGATGATTCACGCGAACTCTTCCGCGGCGCGCCGATGTCCGTCCTCTACGCGTTAGCTGTCCTTTGCGATCGGGTGGGGCGAGGCCAGTATCCAGGGTTGCGTCCGGAGCAAATCGTGCTGTACGATGCCGCGCTCCGTTACACCGGTGCATCTATAGAGGCTTTGCAACGGTTCCGCGAGTCGTTGCCGGGCTGGAAGCCCGCGGCCGTGGGCATCGGAACGACCAGCCACGCCTACTACTGGGCGATTCAGTTCGCAAAAGCCGTCAAGGAGTTCGACGCTAACTGCGCGGTGATTGTAGGCGGCCCCCACGAAGACGAGCACGGTCCTTCGGGCCCGGGCGGGTCTATAGATGAATACGGCGACCTTTTCGATTTTTCCATTCAAGGGGACGCCGAATACGTTCTGGCCGAGCTCGTCGACGTGTTGTACCGATGCGATTTTAGTGTGTCGAGGGCCAAGGAGACATTGGCTTGCCAGCCAGACCGCCTGCAAAATTGCCCAGGGCATGCGCGGCTCAGCTTCAGGTACGAGGGGCGAACCGTGCATTTGTCGACGACGACGAATTTCACCCCCGGACTGCCCTTTCACACGGCGAAGAAACTGGATCTACGCGCCCTACCCCTTCCCCCTCGCTACCTGCTCGAGGAAGAGCACCGCTTCTTGTTTGACGTTTTTCGGCATGAGGACGGACGACTCAAACCCACGGCCCAAGTGATGACGCACCGTGGGTGTCCATATACGTGCAGCTTCTGTACCGAGCGCGGCTCCTACGTAGGCAGGCCGGTCGAAAGCGTGGTGGCCGAGATCGTCGAGCTGGCGAAGCTTGGTTACAAGGCCGTGTTTTTCGATGATTCCACGTTTCATCTCTACCATGGCTTGCCGGAGTTGTTGGAAGAGCTGCGGCGGCGGCGAGATCAATTGGGACTGGAGTATGGCTGCCTGACCCGTGCGGACCGTGTTCTCCGAGACTCTCGCAGAGCACCGTTGTCGGCATTCCGGGCAGCGGGTTTCACCTACATGTACCTGGGGCTGGAACATTACTCGGACGAGGTGTTGGCGGAAATGAAGAAAGGCTTCGGGACAGCCACGATCGAGGGTGCGCTCGCGGAGTTGCGCCGCGCCGGGATTCGCGTGGGCGTTTCACTGCTGTTCGGTTTCCAGTCGGAGACCGAGAAAAGCCAACGGCAGACTCTTGAATTGGTGGCTACCGATGATAATATCGTCCTGGCCAATTTAAGCTTGCTGTGTTTGCACCCCGCGGCCGCTGGTTTATTGCCCCAAGAGCAGGGGTCCATCCGATACGATCGGCCTGCTCCAAACGCAGGGCTCCCGTGGGACTTCTTCGAAGAAGGCCGTTGGTACCATCCACCGAAAGTTACCGAGGATTATGTGTGGCACCTGCTCGAGCTGATCTGGGAGATCGACGACAAGCACTCTGGCCGTCTGGCGAGGAAGCTGAAACGCGCCAAGGAGCTGGAACACGCCAAACAATTGCTTCCCGGGCGGTGCCCGGTTTCTTAAGGGAGGGTCCTCTGGCGCTTCCTCGGCAAGCGGCCCAATTGTACTGAGCCGGACAACGCTGCCAGCATCAGCGCTCGGTCGCAGCCGGCCCCTCCTCGGTGCTTAGGGCGTGAGGGCACGCTTATGAGCAGCGCCGCCCGCTGCGACCGGCTTTGACTTCGACTTGCTGAAGCTCATGGCCGTAGCTGCCCCGGACTTGGGCCGGCGCTGGACACAAGTCCTTGGAACTGGTCGCTCGCCGCGGTCTGGCCTTCCCAAATCTCGTGTCCAAGCGAACTCTTAGCCGCCTCCCGCACGAAAAGCTCGACCAGGGCGTTGCCTGATGCTGCTTCCCGCCGTCCCGCGGTGTGTCCGAGGCACGTCGGCCGCATCCCACGCAGGAGGCTTTTCCCGGGTTCGCCGTGGTCTGAGCGTAAGACTTCTCTGAGCGCCACCGTTTATTCACATCGAGGAGGTTCTAATCGTGTCGGAATTGCGTGAGGCGCCTAAGAACGAGCCGCAGCAGGGAGAATTGCGGGTCCCGGGGCTGCACGAGATCTTCGAGAGGTTTCGCGCCGCGTTTCCGGGCCTTTCGGTAGATCTGGTGCGCCGGATTTTACGGATGGGACCGGAGCAGAGCCCGCCCGAGGTGGCGCAGGCACCCGCAAAGGCCGCCAAGTCTCGCCGGCGCAGCAACGACCGGGCTGCCGCCAACCAGGAGCGATAAGTGCCATGCTGGTTACGCCCTTTGTCGAACTCAGAAGCTTCGGCTCCCAGTGGTGCGCCTCGATGGGCTTCCGGCTGGAAGAACTTTTGCGCTGGCGCCTGCGATCCGACGAGCCGGGCGAGCGACTGAAAGCGCTGGCTGCGACGTACCAGCAAAGTACGCGGCTGGTGGAGTGGATCGCGCGGATGAGCGGCCCGGTCTCCGTCGAACTTCACCTGGTGACCTCGCCCTCTTTCGACCCGGATCACAGGGGCGCGATCCAGATTGCGCTGCGCCTCAGCACGCTGGCGTCCGACCCGGCACAGGCCACGGCTGCCTGCCTCAACCATTACGTTGCCCTGCGGGCTGCCCTGGCAACCTTCTGGCCGCAAGCCTTGTTTGTGCCCCTCACCGAGGAGGACGCCTTTCAGCGTTGTTTCCGCCCCTTCTCGCCGCGCGCCAGCTTCGTTGTGGGCCGACGCAGAGCTGAGGTCCCTTTGGCCGAACCTTTCCAGTGGTCCCCTCGGCCAATCGGCTTCACGGGCCAGGAACGCTCGGTTTCCGCACCAGCCACAGTGGATCACCTGTTCCCCTGGGCTCCGAGGGAAGCGGGCTGGGAACCATTCCTGCGAATGTCGCTGCTGTGGCCGGCGCCACAGTGGATCCTGGTGCGCCTCGTAGCCCCGGTTGAGACCGACCGCTACCGACAGCAACTCGAGGCCACGCTCCACCAATGCGAGAAATTCCTCGCCAGCCTCCCGGCTGATCGCGTGACGCTGACCACCCTGGTAGACCAGTTGCGGAAGCTATGCGTGGCACGGCTGAGCGCGCTCACGCACGCAGCGGTGGGAACGGGCGTTTTCGTGCTCGCCCCGGGCGCCGAAGATCCACTGCCTGCTTCCATGCTGGGCCAGTGTCTTTGCCGAGACCCCGGCGATGGCCAGTCCGCCAGCGTGTTCGAGGGCGGCTTCGCGATCGAAGGGTGCGACGCGGAACGGGCCACCCAACCGTTCTTCTTGCCAGCCACCGAACCCTACACCCCGGGCGAGGCGGCTTGTGCCTTCTGCCTGCCGGTGGTTGGAGGCGACCGGGCGCTCGGCTTGCCTTTGCGTGGCAGCCTCACCCTTCCCGCACTTTTGCCTGCCTCGCCCGCCAGCCGGGAACTGTGCCCCATCGCGGTGAATCGGCACCGCGGCGAGGAGCGCATGGTCCGCGTCCCGCTCGCCCATCGCTTCAAACACGTTTTTCTTTTGGGCATGACGGGAACGGGCAAGTCCACTTGGATGCTTTCTTTGCTCCTCCGGGACCTCGAGGCCGGCCACGGCGTCTGCCTGATCGATCCGCACGGCGAGCTGGCCGAAGAAGTGCTCTGCCGCCTGCCCGAGAGCCGGGAGAGGGACCTGGTCCTGGTGGATCTGGCCGATGAGACCGCCAGCGTGCCCATGAACTTCCTGCGCTGGCGCACTCGGCGGGAGCGCGACCTCATCGTGGACGACCTTTACAGCACCATGGATCGCATTTACGACCTCCATGAAACGGGCGGGCCAATCTTCGAGCGTTACTTCCGCGGGGCTCTGAGATTGCTTATGGGCGACCATCCAGAGGCAGAACCGTGCTTCACCCTGCTGGAAGTCCCGTTGTTTTTCCGCAGCGACGACTTTCGCCAATACCTGATCCGGCGGACACAGGACGCGCAACTGGAAGATTTCGTGGAGGAGGCCGAGGCGGTCAGCGGAGACCATAGCCTGCGCAATCTGGCGCCCTACATCACCAGCAAGTTCACACGCTTTTTGCAGGATGAACTGTTGCGGCGCATCGTAGGTCACGGCGATATGCGGTTGGACTGGCAACAGATTCTGAACGAGCAGAAGGTGCTGCTGCTGAAGCTTGGGCGGGGCCGCTTCGGCGGAGAGGCGGCAGAGATGCTGCTGGGGCTTTTGATGAGTCGGTTTCGCTGTGCGGTGATGGGGCGCGCCACCCTGCCGGCCGATCAGCGCCGGCCTTTCTTCCTCTATGTGGACGAGATCGGCTCCCTCGGACGGGACCCCAATTTTTCGCAGTTGCTTTCGGAAGCACGGAAATACCGGGTCGGCCTGGTCGTGGCCACGCAGTACGGCAGGCAGCTCAACGAGGGTCGAGGTGCGAATCTGCTGTCCGCGGTGTTGGGCAACGCCGGAAGCGTGTTGTGCTTCCGGGTGGGGGTGGAAGACGCGCCCATCCTGGCGCCTCTGTTCGCACCGGCGGTTCAGGCTGAGGATCTGGTCGAGCTGCCCAATTTCGAGGCCTACATGCGGCTGCATCTGGATCAGGCCGTGGCCCCGCCGTTCAGCATAGTCACCGAAAGGCCGAGGCAGGTCGAGAATCCCGAGCGGGCTGTGCGACTCGTCGAACAAAGCCGGCAACAATGGGCAGTCAGTCCTGAGGAGTGCGACAGCCGGGCGCGTCTGCGACGCCGGTTCATCGAGAAGTTGTGAGCGCGGGAAGGCGGTGCGGTGTGAACGTCAGGAGTATTTTGGCCCGCAGCTTCTTACTCTTGCCTCGGGTACGCCTGGCTCGCCGGCAGACTACTCTTGACGAGTCTCGTTGGGCTCTTGAAAGTTCCCTCTCACGCCCAACGAGTCTCTGGGCCTGACGCGGTTATAGTTCGTGCAGGCAGCAACCCAGAGGGTGCTACGCTTCCGGGGCTGCGCGCCAGCAGAGTCGCTCAAGGAGCCACCGAGAGAGCAAACTACGCGGCCAGCTCGCTTGGTGGCAGTTGAAAGTGCTTGGTGTTCCAAGGCGACGGATTTGCGGTGCTGCCGGCAGCCCCTCCGACGGCGGAGGTGCCGAGATGCAGGGAACGCTGTCAACGTCCGCAGTCGGTAGTTCGTCCAGCGAGCGGATCTGCGCATTCCTGGCGGCGCTGCGCATTTCTGGCGTCCTGCAAGCAGCCGGTGAACTAAGGCAGGCACTCTCCTCCTATGGTCACGGAGATGAAATGCGTGTCGCACGGCTGCCTTGCTCGCCGGCCGAGTCTCCGCGCCAGATCGTGAGTGGTGCCTCGCGGGCTGCCCAGAGGGCGTGGGGCCAAGCCGGCAATCCAGCCGCAGCCGGGGCCAGATTTCCCGCTAAGGGCTTGTGGCGCGGCACTTGGGTGCAGCTCCCTCGTCGGTTGGGTCTTGTGCCCGGGCAAGCAGGGCTCGCTTCGGAATGTAGGGCAAGGGATACGTCAATCCACGCGGGCCACAAGAATCATTGTGGCGGAGACGTAAGAGTCGCCCGCCCAGCAACGTTCAATCTAGTGAGCGGCGTCGCTCAGTACTCCACAAAAGGAGGAGAGAAGCATGACCGACTACGAGAAGATGAGGTCCTTCGTGAAGGGCTACGAAGACGGCAAGAACGGTCGGTACGACACCGGCTGGGACCCCTTCCTCACGGCGTTGACGCTTGGCTTCTGCGGCGGCTCGACCGTCGACGTCGAAGCCTACGACGAGGGCTACAAGGCCGGCCGCGCCTCTGTCGAGACCGGCAAGTAGCCTCTTGGAGGGGGCCCGTCTCAGGACGGGCCCCGCTCCTTTTGGCCCACAGGCTCGCCAAGGGAGGGCACAACAATGCCTGGTAGAACCCTCGTGGATTCCCTGCTAGAAGGTTCAGTAGTTGAACCGGTCCACCGCTTGGATACCCAGAGCGACCTGGTTGTTTCCCCGGTTTCTCTTTCCCTCCGCGCAGTGGCCCTGACTCCGGTCAGCGGCGCGGATTTGGAGTTGCTCCGCCGCTGGCAAGCGGATGGCTCGTCCTTGTGTCTGTGGACCATGCGAAGGGATATTCTCTCGCAGGAGGAATTCACACAGGCTTTTGCGAGCCGGTTGCGCAACTACTACCACATATTCTTGATGATCCATTACGGCGGTCGGCCAGTGGGTTTCATCTACTCGTATGAACCTAACTTTCTGGACGGACACGCATTCGTAACCGCCTACCTGGATCCGGATTATCGCGATCGGGGCATCGCTGCAATAGCGGGTCTGCTCTTTGCAAATTACCTTTTCTCCTATTTCCCATTCAGAAAGCTTTACTGCGACGTGTTCGAATACAACTACCGGAGCCTGGCCGCACTCACGGGTGCGGGCCTCGCCACCGAGGGTGTTTTCAGGGCGCATCGCTTTTACGGTGGCCGTTACTGGACGATGTACAGGCTGGCCTTGTACCGCGAGGAGTTTTACCGGCGCTTCAGTCCAGTTATCCAGCGTCTGATGAGGCTTTCGGGCGCGAAGCGGCGGTGAGTTGACGTGCCGAGGCCTGGCCAGTTGCCTTGCTTTGGGTCTTTCGTTCGTGCTGCCCTCCAGGGCGCACTCACGGCTCAGGCTGCCGGCACCCCGGTCCGACGCCCTCGTCGCGATGCGATACGCCATGGCGGTAGTGAGGCCGCACCATGGCATGTGGACTCGGAGTCGGCTCGCAAACCGGTACAAGCGCCAAGGGAGTCCTATGCTGCGTCGGTCGGCGACTCGTGGGCCTCCGCAAGCCCGCTGGTTCCGAGGTGGACAGGCACGTCCTTCCCACCGCGCCAGCGCAGATTAAGGATTATGGTCAGGGGACAGCCAGAATGCCTGTTGACCGGCTGCGCGGATGCGGATTAGACTCATCCCAAGGGTTAACGAAAGATGCCGAACGGCCAGCAGGTTTCGGACGACCAACTCATCCTCAACTATTACGCGTGTCACGATAATGCGTTTGAAGAGCTTAATGGGCGGTACCGCAGAAGGCTTTACGGCTTTTTCCTGGGTTTATCCGGTGACCCGAGCGTGGCCGACGATCTGACTCAGGAGACGCTATTGAAGGTCGTCAACACCAAGAACTCCGGGCAGGGGCGGTATCAACCGGGGCAGGGCGATTTCAAGAACTGGGTGTTCCGGATCGCCTTGAACGTGTGGCGGGACCACTTGCGACGGCAAAAGCGCCAACCCCCTCAGCAACCGATGCCTGACGAGGGAGCGACCGAAGAAGAGCGTCGTGAGAGCAGGGCTGCGCCCGAGGTCCCTGATCCCCGGGCGGGCCCCGGCGCTATTGCTGTGGCTCAAGGCCTCTTGGGCGCCCTCAAGTCATGCCTGATGAGATTGACGCCGCGCGAGCGGGCAGCGATCATTCTCGTTTACTGGTTCGATCTCACAGGTCGAGAGGCCGCCCGCGTGATGGGGAGGACCGAGAATGCTGTCCGGCAGTCGATTCACCGGGCCCTAAGGCGGCTACGACACTGCCTCAAGCAGCGAGGATACACGACCCAGCAAGGTATCGACGAGGAGGCCTTGAGGACGGCCATGGCGAATAGCGTGGACGACGCCATCCGCCTGGCAGGAAACCTGACTTTTGTCCGTACAAATCAGATGGGAGGTGAGCAACCATGAGCAACGAAGAGTTTACCCTGGCGCAAGCCATGAAGCTGTTGTACGAGCAGGAGGTGGCGAGCGCCCCTGAGCGTCATGCTCTGGAAGGCTCCGAGTGCCTGCGGCTGCCGCGGTTCGCTCGGGGGGCCATTGAGCAGTGGACCGAGGCGGAGCGGGAGCATGTGCGGACTTGCCCGACGGGCTACTGCCAGCGCATGCTGGCCCTGTCCTGGCGAGGCGAGCATCCGCCTCTGGCCCACTTGAGTCAGTTTGCCCG
>JAPWUP010000390.1 GCA_028275505.1 Bryobacteraceae bacterium | reverse complement strand
GGCCGACGATCTGGCCATCCTTACGCTTGAGCTGGCGCCCACAGCGGGCGAGATCGAGTTCGACTGGATCCGCCTGAAGCGCGCCGGCGGCGAGCTGATCAAGTCCTGGGATTTCGCCTGAGGGCAGTCTGCCCTTGGTCGCTAACAGCGAGCACGCCCACGGTGTCTAGTGGCCATGCACGCGCTCCACCGCGAACGCCTTGCCCGTTCCGTGACATGCGTCACAGGATTCGCCCAGCTCGGTCATGCTTGTCAGGGCGTGGGCCGCTGCATCGCGGGAGGAGTGACAGCTAAGGCAGGCTGCCGTCACGGGCGGGGCGGGGTCGATATATCCACTGGGGTCGGCCACCGCTTCGCGCTTGCCGTTCAACGGCAGCCGCTCGGAATTGTTGACGTGGCAGGCGGAGCAGTTCGCCAGATTGCCCGGGTAAACCACTTCATTGTAGGGACGGTCGGGCCCGAAACTGAACTCCATTTGCAGGAATTTCCCGGTATGTATGCGGTGGATGAGAGTACGCAAATCGAGGGACTGGCGGTAGCGCTGCGAGGTATAGGTCGGGTTGTGGCAAGTGACGCAAAACTCTATGGTGTTGCGGGCTTCGCCGTGGTAGGTAAAGGAACCGTGACAATTGCGGCACTTGGCCATGGAGACCACGGTTCGACGGGGCTGTACAGGCGAGCCGTCCACCGAAAAATAAACTGTCTTGTTTTCGGCCCTTTCGCGGGCGGTCCTTTCTTTCGCCGTGCCCGCCAGTAATTTCACGTCGCGCCCGCCCTGGAGCGTGATCGAGTAAGTTCCCGTCGCTTCAGCGGGAATCGCGTTCTGGAAAGTATAGGAATACTCTCCGTTGGGGGAAAACGTAGCATTGCGAGCATTTTCCGACCAGAAGTTGGTGTAATCTGAAGTGGGGCCGGCGAGCACAGCGGTCAATTGCGTCAGCTTGCCCGGCTCGATCGGGTTACCCTTCTTGTCTTTCACGGTAAAGATTACCGTGGGCTTCTTCCCCGCGCTTCCATCCAGCACGCGGAGTATGTCGAAGACGACTCCCTCGAGCGATTCTGACAGGCGTGGAATGGTGTGGGCGCCCAAGATGGATGCGTCGAATTCGAGTTCGCCCTTGGGAATGTGGCAGTTGGCGCACTCGTTATCGGAGAGCTGGGGCAGCGAGACATGGTTCTCTCCGGTGGCGAAGTTCACGTTGTCGTGGCAGGAACCGCAGGCGGCTCGACTGGGGTGCTTGAGCCAGTGGTCGGCCATCGCCGCGCGGCTGTTCGGTTCGTGACAGACCTGGCACTCACGCACATCGGCCGCATACCAGATGCGCGAATAATCCTTGCCGCGATAGCCGAACTTGCCGCCCGCGACCACACTGGGCAAGTAGCGGCTCATGTGAATGCGGTGCACCATGACCTTCATGTCGAGCGATTCGCCGTTCGGGTCGTAACTTTTCGGGCCATGGCAGAGGATGCACACTTCCATGCTGATGCGGCCCGAGAGCGTGTGCGTGTCGAACCGCATATCATGGTGGCACTTGCGGCAGGTCTCGGTTCGCACGATGTCGCGCGGCGGCGCCACCGGGGAGCCGTCCGGCGTGAAGTGGAAAACGGCGTCGGCCTGGTCAATGCCCAGCCCAAACTCAGTCAGGTCACGGGTGGCGAAAATGCCGACCGCATGGGTCGCGGAGCGATCATATCCGGGAGGCAGCTTCTTGGCGAAGGTATACTCGTATTCGCCTTCGGCCAGCTTGACCCAAGTGCCGTTATTCTCCGAGGTGGCTTGCTCGGCGGTCTTGCCCGTGGCTGGATCCGTAGCCACGCGGGTAATGTAACTGACGTAGTACGGACTCGGATCGCGGGTCAGGTAAGCGATCATCATGCCGGGGCGACCACCGCGCAACGCCCCGGGTGTGGTGATCCCGTCTTTGTCCAATGGCAGGCCACGGGGATCTTCGAAACGCACGCGGACCTTGACTACGCCATCGGGATCGGCTTGGGCGCCGAGGATCTTGATCACCAGACCAGGGCGAACAAAGTTGACCAAGGCCTCGTCCACTTGGGCCGCCTTCCTCCCCGGGATGCTGCCCCCGCTGGGCCAGGGGATATACCGGTTAGCGCCCGAAATTACCGTGCAGGCGACGGCCGCGCTCACCAAGCCAAACCACTTTCTCGCGCTTGCCCAACCCATGTCTCAGATCTCCGTGTCCGACTCACAGGCAATTCCGGTTCCAACTCGCCTTTTTCGGACCCAAACCTTTGGGCTTGCATGAGACCCGAACGGATTTTCGGAGTCGAACTCGGGTGGGAGATTTCACTCTCGTCCCTTGCCGCACTGCGAAAGTACACCCACGCCCGAGGCCTTCGTCGTGCACGCCAGATACTCGGTAGCACCGCAGCTTTCCTCAAGGCCGGACGGCGCCCCTTCGCCCCAGCAGTCCGATTTTTTCCGCCTCGCGACGCAGGTCCTCGCGGAAGGCGGGGTGCGCGATCTGGATCAGCGCTTCGGCCCGCTCGCGCAGCGTTTTGC
>JAPWUP010000118.1 GCA_028275505.1 Bryobacteraceae bacterium | reverse complement strand
ACGCCCAACATTGACTTGCTGGCCCGCGCCGGCACGCGCTTCGTGAATCACTTCGTAGTCACCCCCATCTGCTCGGCCAGCCGCGCCACCTTGTTCACCGGTCGGACGCCGCGGCAACACGGCATCCACTGTTTCCTCACCGACAAGCCGATCGAGGACCCGCCCCAGGGCCAGAAGGCCCCGCCCGAATCGTTCGCCCGCGAGATCATGATTTCCGACCTGCTGGCCAGGCGCGGGTACCAGTGCGCCTATCTGGGCAAGTGGCACATGGGAAATGATGAAAATCCGGGTCACGGCTTCACTTACACATACACGCTCGGGCCCGGCCCGCGGACTTACCGCGATCCCGTAATGTACCTGAACGGCCAGCGGGTGCAGGAAAAAGGATATCTGGCGGAGTTACTCACGCAGAAAGCCTGCGAGTATATCGAAAGCCGCAAACCCGGGGAGCCGTTCTTCCTTGTAATTGGCTATTTGAATCCGCACACGCCTTACGAGGGCCATCCCGAGAAGTATTACGAAATGTACCGGGATGTCCGCTTCGAAACCATCGGCTGGGAGCCGGCCGCGCCCAACGCCCTGCGCGAGAAGGAGTACCTCCAGGACATCGTCGGAAACATCCGGCGCTGCGCTGCGGCCGTGACCGCGCTGGACGACCAGATTCCTCCCCTGTTGGCGGCCCTCGACAAACGCGGCCTCCGCGATAACACGCTGGTCATTTTCACGGCAGACAACGGCTTCCTGCTCGGACGCCACGGTTTGTGGAGCAAGGGACTGGCTTCGAACCCCATCAACATGTACGAGGAAGTAATGGCCGTTCCCATGATCTGGAACTGGCCGGGTAAGGTTCCGCCCATGGCCGCCCGTCCCGAGTTAGTCAGTTTTCTGGATTTCTTCCCGACGCTCTGCGAAGTAACCGGCGTGGAACCTCCGGCGGACCGTAACCTGTGCGGCAGGAGTTACTGGCTGCTGGCCTCCGGGCGCGTGCGCGACATGAAAGAGCCGTGGCGGAACCTGGTCTTCGGGCATTACCGCAACACCGAGATGGCGCGCGATCCGCGTTACAAGCTGATTCTGCGGGACGGGGGCGAAGGTCCGGGGGAGCTGTACGACCTCCGCCAGGATCCTCGCGAAAAGGTCAACCAGTACGACAATCCCGAGTACGTTACCGTGCGCGACGCCTTGCGGCGCCGAATCGAGGAATGGCGACAGCGGTGCGGCTGAGGAACAGGCCGCAGGAGGTGTGGCATGACGGCGAAGCTGGCGGTTTGGGCCTGCGCGGCGGCGGTGGCCTTGTCCGCCATCGAGCTGCCCGGTTTGCGACAGCCTGTACGGGTGGTGTGGGACTCGAACTCGATCCCCCACATCTTTGCGCAGAATGACGCCGACGCGATGACGGTGCTCGGCTACGTGCACGCGCGGCACCGGTTTTTCCAGATGGACCTGCTCAGGCGCCAGGCCTCGGGCACGTCGGCGGAATTGCTGGGACCGGCCGCCTTGCCCGCCGATATCCGCGCCCGCACGCTGGGTTTGAGGCGCGCTGCCGAAGCTTCGTGGGAGGCGCACGGGGCGGCGATGCGCGCCCTGCTCGAGGCCTATGCGCGCGGAGTGAACGCCTGGCTGCGCGAAACCGGAAGCTTGCCGCCCGAGTACGCCGTGCTTAGGTTGACCCGCGCTTCGATCCCCGAGTGGACCCCGGTGGACAGTCTCGTGATCGCCAAAGCCCTGGCCTTCCAGCTTTCCTTCGACGCGGAGCTGGACATCGCGCTGACCCTCGGCCTGGCGGCAGCCCAGCGGGCAGGCCAGCGCAAGGGCTTCGACGGGACGGTGCTGTTCTCGGAAGACCTGTTGCGGTCAGCGCCGTTCGATCCCACGGTTTCTATTCCGGGTTACCTGCCGCCGCAGGCGCGATCCGCTTTGCGGCAAGCCTCAGCCGATTACCGCTTGCCGAATCTTGCCGCGACGATGCGCGCAGAGACGCTCGAGCTGGCTCGGCGATACCTCGATCAGGCTCGCCAGGCGCCGCTCTTCGAGGGCACGCTGGGGCCGCGCGGGGCGAGCAACTGGTGGGCCGTGAGCGGGCGCCTGACGGCGACCGGATTCCCGATGCTGGCCAGCGACCCGCACCTGAGCTTGACCGCGCCGCCGGTCTGGTACGAGGCGCACCTCGTGGTGGCGGCCGACCCCGAACGCGGGCCGATGAACGTCGCCGGCGTGACGCTGCCGGGCGTGCCGGGGGTCATCCTGGGTTGCAATGAACGGCTGTGCTGGGGCGCCACGGTGAATCCGCTGGACGTTACGGACGTCTACGAAGAGCGACTCGTACTCGATCCTTCCACGCTGCGCCCGCGGGCGACGATCTTCGAGGACCGAGAAGAACCCCTGATCGTGATCCCGCAGCGCTACCGGGTGAATCGGGCAGCCAGTGGGGCTACGGACGACCTGATCGAGGCCTCCGTCGGTCCTTTTGAGGGCGGCTTGACGTTCATCGTGCCGCGTCGCAACAACGGGCCGATCGTTTCGGTGGAACTGCGAGGCCTGGCCCTGATCGGTTTGAGCGTGCAGTATGCGGGCTGGGGTCCGACGCGCGAGCCGCAAACGTTTCTCGAGTTTGCGCGGGCGGGAAATGTCGTCGAGTTCGGCCAGGCGCTGCGGTGGTTCACCTTCGGCTCGCAGAATTGGGCCTGCGTGGACGCCGACGGCAACATCGCGTATTTCACCAGCGGCGAGTTGCCCTTGCGCGAGGACTTGGAAACGCTGGGCCGGCCCGACGGCGCGCCGCCCTGGATGATTCGCGACGGCACGCACCGCTTCCGCAACGAGTGGCTGCCCCTGCGGACTCGCCAACCCGGACAGGCGCTGCCTTACGAGATCCTGCCGCGGGAAGAGATGCCGCACGTCTATAATCCGCCGGAAGGTTTCGTCGTCAACGCCAACAACGATCCGGTGGGGGTGACGCTGGGGAACGATCCGCTGGGATGGAGGCGCGCCACCGGGGGCGTTTACTACCTGAGTCCCGGCTACGACGGCGGCTTCCGCGCAGGCCGCATCGCAGGCCTGATCCGCGACATGATCCGGCGCGGTGAGCCGATGACGCTGAGCACGATGGCCAGCATCCAGGCCAACCACCAGATGCTGGACGCCGAATTCTTCGTGCCCTGGATCGCAGCGGCCTGGGAGAACGCGCGGCGCGACGGGGCAGGCGAGGCACTGCGGGCGCTGGCCCGTGATCGCGACGTAGCCGAGGCCGTAGCTCGTCTGCGCGCCTGGGATTTTTCCACGCCGACCGGAATCCGTGAAGGTTTCGATCCCGGCGACGAGCCGGGGGCGCTGCGCGATCCCTCGCACGGCGAGGTGCAGGCGAGCATCGCGGCGACGATTTACAGCGTGTGGCGCGGCCAGTTCATTCGACTCACCGTGGATGCTGCGCTGGAGAGAGCTGGATTGGACGGCTTTGACGTGCCGGACGATCGGGCGCTGGCTGCGCTGCGGCGCTTGCTCGAGAACTTCCCCACCATGCGCGGGCGGGGCAGCTCGGGCGTGAACTTTTTCGAAGCCGAGGGGGCGCGCACGCCCGAAGAAGCGCGGGACCTGCTCATTCTGCGGGCGCTGCGGCGCGCGCTGGATCTGCTGAGCGGGGATGCCTTCGCGCTGGCCTTCGGACGCTCGCGCAACCAGGACGATTACCGCTGGGGCAGGCTGCATCGCGTGGTGTTCCGGCACGCGCTGGGCGGAGCATTCAACGTTCCGCCGGCGGGCGGCTTCACGTCCCTGGCGCCGCTGTTGCCGGGATTCGCGCGATCGGGGGGCTTCCAAGTCGTGGACGCGTCCGGTCACGGGGCGCGGGCGGCGACGGCAAATGGGTTCATGTTCGGCAGTGGACCTTCGCGGCGGTTCGTGGGCGAGGTTTCGCCGCGCGGGGTGCTCGCATTTCAGGCCATACCCGGCGGGCAATCGGGAACGATGGATGCGCCGGGCGACGTGGCAAGACTGGCGAGGTGGCTGGTGAACGCCTACCACCGTTTGCCCGTCGCGCTCGAGGACGTGGAAGCGGACAGGTTGCGCGAGGAGCAGTTCACGCCGCCGGCCGCGCCGTAACGAGCCCCGCTGGCTCGCCGTGTGGTACAACGGCATTCAGGAGTCATGATGGTGCAGGATGATTTGTTTTCGCTGAAAGATCGGGTTGCCGTCGTCATTGGAGGCGGCGGCGTGCTCGCGGGCGCGATGTCTATGGGCTTCGCGCGCGCCGGCGCCGCCGTCGTGGTAGCGGATTACAACGGAGAGGCAGCCGAAGCCCGCGCCCGTTCGATCCGCGACGAGGGCGGGCGTGCGATCGCGGTGACCTGCGACGCCACCAAACGCGCGGATCTGGAAAAGACGCTCGCCGCGACGCTGGAGAATTTTGGTCGCGTGGATATTCTGGTCAATGCGGCGGGGATCAATTCGCCCACTCCGTTTTTCGAGATCACGGAAGAAGAGTGGTACCGCATTCTGGACGTGAACCTGAAGAGCGTCTTTCTTGCCTGCCAGGTTTTCGGCAAGGCGATGATCGAAGCGGGCCGCGGCGGCTCGATCATCAACATCAGCTCGGTTTCGGCCGGCCCGCCGCTTTCCCGCGTGTTCACTTACAGCATCACGAAGGCGGGCGTCAACCAGATCACGCAATTCCTGGCGCGCGAGTGGGCGCCGTACAAGGTGCGCGTAAACGCCATCCAGCCCGGCTTTTTCCCGGCGGAACAAAACCGGCGCGTACTCACCCCGGACCGGGTGGAAAAAATCATGGCGCACACGCCCATGGGCCGCTTCGGCGAGCCTGAGGAATTGATCGGCGCCGCGATTTATCTGGCCTCGGAGAAGGCCTCGTCTTTTGTGACCGGTTCCATCCTCCGGGTGGACGGCGGCTTCCTGGCGATGACGATTTAGCGGTACTGTTCGGCGTTGGCAGGCATCGAGAAAAGAACCGGGCGGTCGGGCAGGCGCTCGCGGAGCAGGGCGATTTCGTCAGCGCCCTCGCTGAGCGGAAGCGCGACCTGACCGCCCAGCGCCGCCGAGCGGCACAACGCCATCAGGATCTCGTGGCCCTTGTACGCGCTCTCGAAGCGGCAGGGATGGGGTTTGGACTCATCGTCCAGCCAGTCCGCCATGTCGTTGATGTAAGGCGGCATGTCCAGATCGTAGTTCATGCTTCCCGGGCCTGACTCCGCGCCGTTGCGGGTTACGGCGCGCCAGCCGCCGCCGGTGAGCACTTCGGCGAAGCCGTCGGTCCCCTGCGCCCCGATGCGGGCCTTCCGCCACCAGTAATCCACCTCAGGGACGTCGGGCGCGCCCGCGCCGCACTCGATCCAGCCGCGCACGCCGTTGGCGAAGTGGATGACGCCCGCCAGGTAATCCGGGGAGGGATGATTGTCGGCCAGCTTGCCGCGCCCGGCGGCTTGCGCCATGACCCAGAGCGCTTCGGCCTCGTCATTGTACCAGCGCATGTAATCAATGAGGTGGCTGGCCATGTGCAGGAGCCAGCCGGTGGCCGTTCCATAGACGGTGTGGATACGGCCCAGCGCGCCCGACGCGATGATTTCGCGCACCTTGCGGTAATGGGCGCCGTAGCGGTGCTGGTGGCTCACGACGGCCTTGACGCCGGACGTCTCCAGCTCGCGGCGGATTTCCATGGCCTCGGCGCTGGTCAGCGCAATGGGCTTTTCGAAGGCGATGAGGCGCGCGCCTCCGGCGATCCCTGCCCGGATCATGGGCAGTCGCAGATCGGGCAGGGTGCAGAAGCAAAACACGTCGGGACGAAGGCGACGGGCCATCTCGGCCGCGTCCGTGCCTGCTTCCTTGACGCCGAAGCGGGCCGCGGCGGCCTCGGCGCGCACCGGGTCTATGTCGCAAACGCCGACGAGCTGGAAACGCGGATTGGCGTGAAAGGCGGCGGCATGGTGCATGCCGCGCTTGCCCATGCCCACAACGAGGACGCGATACGGCATCGCGATTCTCCTAACCTTGCGCGCGATCCCACTCGAGGACTTTCTCGATCACGTAGTCCACTTCCTCCTCGGTGAGTTCGGGGTACATGGGCAGGGAGATGCAGCAGGCGGCGTTGCGTTCCGAGTTGGTAAGCGGGCCGACGATGCGTGCCGGCTTGCCCCACGGATAGCCTTCCTGCTGGTGAATGGCGATGGGATAGTGGCACTTGGCGTCCACGCCGTTGTCGTTGAGGTACTTCAGCAATGCATCGCGTTGCTCGGGTCGCTTGGTCTCGATGACGTAGAGGTGGTAGACGTGCCGGTAGCCGGGCTTCTCGTAAGGCAGCGTGATGTGGCGCGCCTGGGCCAGGCCTGCCGAGTAGCGCGCCGCCCACTTCCGGCGCAGGTCGTTCCAGGCGTCAATGTACTTGAGTTTGGCGCTCAGCACTCCGGCGTGGATATCGTCCAGGCGGCTGTTGAAGCCGAAGCTGTGATAGGACCGCTTTTCCGAGCCGTGGTTGCGGAGCTTGCGGACGGCGCGGTTGACGTCGTCGCGGTTGGTGATCACAGCGCCGCCGTCGCCGAAAGTGCCGAGGTTTTTCTGAATGATGAAGCTGGTGGCTACGGCATCGCTGAGTTCGCCGATGCGGAAGCCGTCGCCGTGGGCGCCGATCGCTTGGGCGTTGTCTTCCACGATGAGCAGGTTGTAGCGATCGGCAATCTTGCGGATCGCTTTCATGTCGGCGCACTGCCCGTAGAGATGCACGGGAACGATGGCCTTGGTGCGCTCGGTGATGGCGGCTTCGATCTTTTCGGGATCAATGCAGTTGGTGCGCGGATCCGTGTCCACGAAGACGGCGGTGGCGCCGGCGATCCAGATGGCCTCGGCGGTAGCGAAGAAAGTGTTCACCGTGGTAATGCACTCGTCGCCCGGGCCGATGCCAAGCGCCATCAGGGCGAGCCAGATCGCGTCGGTGCCGGAGTTCACGCCGATGGCGTGTTTCATGCCGAAGTAGGCGGCCAGCTCGCCTTCGAATCGCCGCAGCATGGGCCCCATGACGTACTCGCCGCTTTCCAGCACCTGACGGATGTTGGCGTCAATTTCCGATTGAATGTTGTGATACTGCCGAACGTGACCGTAGAAAGATACAAACATCGCCTTTGACTCCCTCGGGATTCCGGGATTGGAGCTGAGTCCGATGCCGCGCTTGCTGGGTGGACACGCAGGCGCGGGTCGGTAAACGTTCTATTTAAGCACAGCGGGGCGCTCAGGTGAGGATGCTCGGGAGGCGCGCGGCCCACTTGCGCAGCAGGCGGTCCAGAGACTGCGTTTCAAGAGGCTTGGGCAAATAATCATCCAGTCCCGCGCTCCGGAAGCGAGCCGGGTCTTCATTGGGCGAGGACGCGGTAAGGGCAATGATGGGAGTCCGAGTTTGTTGCCCGGCTTCCCGGGCCCTCATTTCCTGCGCCGTGGAAAAGCCGTCGCGCACCGGCATCTCACAATCGAGCAGGACCAGGTCGTACCGGCCTGGCTCGAATAACGCCAGGGCCTGTTCGCCGTCGGCGGCGATGTCCACCGAGCAACCCAGGCGCTCCAGCATGCGGCGCGCCACGAGCTGATTGACCGGATTGTCCTCGGCCAGGAGGACCCGCAAGCCGGGAGCGGCAGGGGGATTCGTTGCGCTTTCGGCCGATCGGTGGGTCTCCGGCGCGGAGTCGGGCGCCAGAGGCAGGCGCAGCTCGAACCAAAAAGTAGATCCTGATCCGGGCCGGCTGTCAAAGCCGAGTTCGCCGCCCATCCATTCCACGATTCGCTTGCTGATGACCAGTCCCAGACCGGTGCCGGGCAACTGGGGCTGGCTGGCCTGCTCGAGGCGCGAGAAGGACTGAAACAACTGGCTTCGTTTTTGTTCCGGTATGCCGGGGCCGGTGTCCTCCACGGCGACGCGCAGCAGCGCATGACCGGCGCTTCTCTCCAGACACTGCACCGCGATCCGGACGTAACCCGAGGGCGTGAATTTGATGGCGTTGCCTGCCAGGTTGAGCAGAACCTGACCGATGCGGTCGGGGTCGCCAAGGAAGCGGCGCGGCGCTTCCTCCGGATACTCGACGCGCAGGGAAAGGGATTTCTTGTCGGCCAGGGGCTGGAGCAGCGCGACGAGGTGGCGGATCAGTTCCGGCAGGTCGAAAGCGCGGGGGCGAACCGGCAGCTTGCCCGCTTCCATGCGCGCCAGATCGAGCAGGTCGTTGATCACCCGCAGCAGGCTTTCTGCCGAACTGCGGATTGTGTGAACCAGTTCGCGCTGCTGCGGCGTGAGCGGGGTTTCCAGGAGCAGTTCCGTGATTCCAAGGACGCCATTCATGGGCGTGCGGATTTCGTGGCTGGCCAGGGCCAGGAAGTGGCTCTTGGCCTGCGCCGCCGCTTCCGCGGCTTCTTTGGCGCGCAGGAGTTCCTCGTGCTGGCGGCGCAGCTCGGCTTCGGCCCGCTTCAGGGCCGTGACATCCGTGACCATGGTCAGCGACCCGATGTAGCGCTCGTCGGAGTCGAGTAAAGGGGTAGTGGACACGAGGGCATGGACTACAGCGCCGTCCGGGCGGTGAAACCGGTACTCGAAACGATCTATGGCCCGGTGGCCTCGTCGGCGGCGTTCCACGCGCTCGACGAACTCCTGCCAGCCCGCTTCGTCGGTGATGCCCCGTAGCGACATGCCGAGGAGCTTGTCCACACCGACTCCGAGCATGTCAGCGAGGGCCTGGTTGGCGAAGAGGATCCTCCCGCCGGGCGATATCAGCCCAATGCCCTCGGCAGCCGTTTCGACGATCTGGCGATAACGGGCTTCGCTTTCCCGAAGGGCTTGCTCGGCGCGCTCGCGCGCCTGCTCGGCCAAACGCCGCTTTTGCTCCTGTGCAAGGCGGTCCAGGGCCAAAGATATGTTCGCCGCGACGCGCTCGAGAAGCTCCACCTCTTGCGCGTCAAAGGCCTGGGGATCCGCCGAGTAAACGGCAAGAGCGCCAACGACGGCGCCGTCCGCGGTGAGGGGAAAGGCAGCAACGGCTTGCGCGCCCAGCTTGCGCAAGAGATCGTGCCATGGGGCCAGTTTGGGGTCTTCCAAAGCCCGCTGGACGATCACGGTTCGAGCTTCGCGGATCGCCGTTCCCACGGCGCCGTGACCCTCGGGTTCATCGCGGGCGGTGATGCGGACCCTGGCCGCAGTCGGGGCCGCCACGCCAGCGAAGGCCCTTGGTCTGAGTTCCAGCGTCACCGGGTCGAGCGAGGCCACGAAAGCCAGCCGGTAAAGTCCGCCTTCGACGACGATGCGGCAAATCTCCTCCAGCAAGGGCTGCGTGTCTCGCGCCCGGAGGATGGCGTCGTTGACGCGGCTCAGGGTGGCGTAGATGCGGTTGAGCCGGATGAGATCGGCCCGAGGGGCTTGGGAAGGGGCGGATGTCGGGCTGGCAGGATCGGGCGAGGCGTCGGCGGGCGCAGCGGTGGTATCCGGGCCGGTCATCCTTAGAGCCATATCGGACGGGCGCCGCTCCTTTTAAGCCAATTCATGGGCTAATTTGAATGCATGGCGTGGGAACATGAGCTGGAAACGGCAAAGCGGCTCGCAGTGAAAGCCGGCGAGCAAGCGCTGCGCATGCGCAGGGAGGGCCTCGAGCCCGAAGGAAAACCGGACCGGAGCCTGGTGACGGCGGCGGACCGCGCGTGCGAGAAGCTGATTGCGGAAGCCCTGGCTGAAGAGTTTCCCGAGGACGGCTTGCTTGCGGAAGAAGGCGGGCGGCGCCACTCCCGTTCGGGCCGCAGGTGGATCGTGGATCCGGTGGACGGCACGCTGGATTACGTCCGCAGCATCCCGCTGTGGTCCGTGCTGATTGCGCTGGAGGACCAGGAAGGCGTGGCGGTAGGGGTATGCTACCTGCCGGAGCCGGGCGAGATGTACTGGGCTGCGCGGGGAGGAGGTGCCTGGCGGAACGGACAGCGGCTGCGCGTTTCGCAAGTGAGCGATCCGGCCGATGCCGTGCTCTGCGTCAACGCGCTGCACAAGGTGGACGGCGCCCCGTGGGGTGCGAGGGTCATTAGCCTCATGAGCCGCTTCCGCGCCGTGCGATGTCTGGGCGGGTGCCAGGACGCCATGCTGGTTGCTTCCGGACGCGCCGAAGCGTGGATCGAACCGCAGGCGTGCGAATGGGACCTCGCCGCGCTGAAAATCATCGCGGAAGAAGCCGGGGCCCTGTTCTTCAATTTCGACGGCGGCTCCAACATTTGCGGCGGAAATTGTGTGATTTGCGTACCCGCCCTGGCGCCGGTGGTGCGCGAGGCGCTGGCCATTCCCTGAACGCTGCTCCGGGGAGCGGCCGGGCGCCTCTGCGATAATAAAAACGTGGCCAAGCCAAAGGACCTGCTGGCGACCCTGGAGCGCACCGAGCAGCAACTGCGGCTCTTTCAGAAGATCAGCCGTTTCATGGTCAAGGAGATGAGCCTGCAAGAGGTCTTGCAGGGTATCGTCTCGCTGGTCGTCGAGTTCATGAATTGCGATTCCTGCCTCGTGTACCTGATAGACAATGACGACCTGGTGCTTTGCGCCTCCAACACGCCGCATCCGGATCAGATTGGCCGCATCCGCCTGAAGCTGAACGAAGGCCTGACCGGCTGGGTGGCGCGCGAAAGACGCGTGCTGGCTATCTCGCGGGAGGCCTACAAAGACCCGCGCTTCAAGGCGTTCCGCGATTTGCCCGAAGACACTTACGAAGCCTTCCTGTCAGCCCCGGTCATTGCGCGCAACCGCGTGGTGGGCGTCATCAACGTCCAGCACCGCAATCCGCACCAGCATTCCGGGGCCGAGATCGAGCTGCTGGCGACCGTAGGCGAACTGGTTGGCTGCGCGCTCGTGCTGGCGCGGATGGACCCGGCCATGATCGAGCGCGCCAATCACGTCGAACTGGTGCTGGCCTCGGCCCCGCCGCGTTCCTGAGGGCCACAGGCATGCGCTGCGCCGCCTGGCTGGCTTGCCTGGCCGCTATCGTTCAAGGCGCAGAAGTCTGGGAGTTGCGCTACCTCTACGACGCCGACAACAGCCAACTGAGCCTGGCGGATTTCGTCTTTGCTTCGGCGCGCCGCGGGATGGCTTGCGGCGTGCTGCGGGAAGACGGGCGGGAACGCCCTGTTTTGTTAATGACGGGTGACGGGGGCAGCACATGGGAGTTGCGGCCTGTGCCCGATGCCTGCCTGGCGCTGTTTTTCGTCAACGAGACCACGGGATGGTTGGTCGGACGAAAGGGGCTGTACCGCAGCGAGGAGGCCGGCATGGCCTGGCGGAGAATCCCCGCTCCGTCCGGCCTGTTGCGGGTGTGGTTCGCGGATGAACGGCGCGGCTGGGCAGTGGGAACGCACAAGGCCGTGTACGCCACCACGGACGGAGGGTCGAACTGGCAGCGCGTGCCGGCCGCCGACGAGGTCAAGACCACGCCGGAGTACACGGCCTACGTGTGGATCGCATTTGCGGACGCTCAGCGAGGGATGATCGTGGGCAACAGCCGTCCGCCGCGGAGGGATGAGGCGAAACAATTGCCCGAGTGGTTGGATCCCGAGCGGGCCCAGCGGCGCCGGGAACGGCCTTCGCTGGGAATTGTGTTGGAGACGCGCGATGGCGGCTCGAGCTGGTCATCGTCAGTAACTTCGATGTTCGGTCAGATCACGCGCGTGCGGCTGGCAGCGGATGGTCGAGGTCTGGCTCTGATCGAATTTACCCGCCCGTTCGATTGGCCGTCGGAGGTGTTCAGCCTGAACTGGAAGGGCGGGCGGAGCGAACGTGTGTTTCGGCGAGCAGACCGCGCGGTGACCGACCTCGCGCTGGCGCGGGACGGATGGGCGTACCTGGCTGCGGTGGAGCCAGTCGGCCAGAAGATACGACTGCCAGTGCCGGGCAAAATTCACGTGCTGCGCAGTAAGGATCTGTCGCGGTGGGAAGAGGCGGAGGTGGACTATCGCGCGTTCGGGCGTCGCGCGATGCTGTCGGAGGCGCCTGACGGGCGTCTGTGGCTGGTGACGGATGCGGGTGCGGTGCTGGAAAGGGTGGTGCGATGAGGTGGCGGAACAGGGAGCGGGGGTTTTGTTTTATTCAAAGAATTTCAACAGATTTCGTTTTGTAACCGATTGGAAAACAAGGAGATATTTTTTGCGAAATTCGGCGCTTTTTCCGCCGGGGTGGGCTTGACAAGGCTGGTCAGTCCGTTGCAAGATGGGAGTGGTTCCGAGAGGTCCGCGGAACAGCGAGCTCGAGGCGGC
>JAPWUP010000389.1 GCA_028275505.1 Bryobacteraceae bacterium | reverse complement strand
CGCGTATCCCGGTGGACACAAGTGGGTCCCCATGACCCACCCACCGCGCAACCTGAATCCCCGGTGGTTCAATAAACGTTAGCCCCAAGCCAACCTGACCCCGGACGCCCCGAGGTTGCCTCAGTAGGCGACGCCCTGCCTGTCGCCATCCCGCGCGCCATCGCCTCACCTTCAGCCAAACCTGCAGCCCCTCAAAAACGCAGTTCGTCCGAGGCTGGCCCGTCGAGCGTCACGACGAGGTGTTTCGCAGAGTACTCCCGTCACTCTTCCAACTCGACAAATTCCAGTAGAAACACCGCAGGTGCGCCCTGAGAGTGAAGACGCACCGCGACGCGATTGTTTCCCTTTGTGAGCATTCCGGATATCCCCGGCGGCAACGGAATTACTGAGATGCCCGCCCCGTCACGCACTCCGCGATTGTTGAATCTCAATGCAGGCTGCCCGTTCAGGTAAAGCTCCGCGTCGCCGGGCGGCTGCGTAACTGCGATCGCCATGTTGCGGGGAACCTTGTCGAGCCCCACCGAAGCCCGCAGGCACACCTCCTTGCCATCATATGGCCCGCTGCCCACCGGCCAGGAAGCATCGTCGAGGGCAGGATCGAAGCACCGCGCCCCTGCTGTGGCCGACCAACGCCATGACCGGATGGCGGGCGCCAGGCTGCTCGAGCGAGGCGGCGGGGAATAAAGGAGCTTGTGCAGCCTGCGCAGCTCGACCACCGGGATCTTGCTTACCTCACGGTCGTAAGTGAGCCATCCGTTGAGCTCGTGCTCGACATCGCTGATCTGAGTGTAAACACCCGCGCTCAATCCCAACCCGATCAGATATCGCCACCCCTTCAGCCAGCGGGCGTAGTTCTCCAGCCACTGCTTTCCATCGCGGTACCTGGGCCGGCGCTCGTCCAGTTCTTTCCCGTCGCTCGGCCTCACCTGCTGCTCCGCGTACCAGAGATGGCCCGGCACGCCAACCTCGAACCCGCCGAATTCGCCCAGCACGACGACGCGGCGCTTCTCGCTTCCCGGCGGGGGAATGGAGGGAAAGAATGAGTAGTCATGCAGGTCCCGCACGTCGCCCAGGCCCTGCACGTCAACCCAGCCACTGGCCGCGGTGACGAGACGTTCCGGATCGCAGGATTTGGTCCACGCTGCGAGCCTTTCCGTATCGTACTGGCCCCAGCCTTCGTTGAAGACGATCCACTGAATGATGGAGGGATGATTGCGTAGGGCGTCAATCATGCGCCGCTGCTCGTCTTCCCACTGCCGGGCGCTTGCCGGCGTGATCTTCGACTCGAACCGCCGGGTGCAGACGAAATCCTGCCACACCAGCAGTCCCAAGCGGTCGCAGTGGTAGTACCAGCGCTCGGGACGGACGTTGACATGAACGCGGACCATGTTGCAGCCGATGTCTTTCAGGTATCTCACCTCGTCCTCCGCTGCACGGTCCGATGGCGGCGTCAGACCTCCGTCGGGCCAATAACCCTGATTCAGCGGCCCGTATTGGAAGGTCAGCGGCTGGTTGTTCAGGTAGTAGCGCGGCACGCCATGACGGTCCGGCTGAACCGCGATCTCGCGCATTCCGAAATAGCTGGTGACATGATCCTCCCCGAGCCAGACCTTCAAACGATAAAGGAACGGATGCTCCGGAGACCAAAGCTTGGGTGACGGAATGCGGACGGCCAACTCACTGCCCGCCCTCCCCTCAGCAGTTGCCACCTGACGGGAGCCGTCGAACACCGCCAGGCGGACCAGCGATCCAGCTGGCCCACCGACTGTCACGCGGACGAGGCTGCGGTCAACGTCCGGCACGATGCGCAGGGACTGGATATGGGCAGCCGGCACAGGCTCGATCCACACCGTCTGCCAGATCCCGGTAGTCGGCGTATACCGGTAGCCTTGCCGCATCTCTGGCAGCGACTGCTTGCCCACCGCCTGATCGCCGGCGTTGGTTGGGTCCCACACCACGAGCGCCAGCTCCTGATCTCCTGCCGGGCGAAGCGCCTCCGTGATGTCCACGCTGAAAGGAACGTATCCGCCCTTGTTCTCCGCCACCCGCTTCCCGTTCACCAACACAATCGAGTGCCAGTCCACAGCGCCGAAATTCAGAATGATGCGGCTGCCTTTCCATTCGGGCGGCGTTCGAAAGGTCCGGCGGTACCACAGCAGTTGGTTCGGGCGAACGAGCTTGCCCACTCCGGACAGGGCAGACTCGATGGCAAAGGGAACCAGAATCTTGCCATCCCATTGCTTGGGCATGGAGCCGTTCCAGTTCAAAAGTGGGCTGGCAGTGGCGTTCTCCAACCGCCCACCTCTCCACTCCCCGGACTCGCCCTCGATAGCGTACTCCCACAGCCCGTTCAGGTTCAGCCAGCGCTCACGCATCATCTGCGGCCGCGGATACTCAAGCCACGCGTTGGCGGGAGTGACTTGCTTGCCCCATCGGGTCATCAGCCGCACGCCGGCAGGTCGCCATTCATTTTCGACGGGCGAGGCCATCGCGAAAAAGGAGAAAAACCCGAACGCAAATGCCAGATCTACGA